>DAIOHQ010000032.1:0-27539 GCA_036744635.1 Tepidisphaeraceae bacterium
GCCCCTGCCTCCCCCTCCGCGCTCACGCTGGGCGAGTTGTGGGCGGTCCCGATCGTGCTCCGGCTGGCGCTGATCGAGAATCTCCGCCGGGTGGCCGTGCGCATCGGCGCTGGCCAGCGCGACCGCGATGCCGCCGACCACTGGGCCGAGCGGATGGTGAGCGTCGTCGAGCGCTCCCCAACCGACCTGATCCTGGTGATGGCGGATATGGCCAGAGCGGATGTGCCCCTCTCCGGGGCATTTCTGGCCGAGCTCACCCGCCATCTCCAGGGGCAGAGCCAGCATCTGGCGTTTGCGATGAGTTGGCTGGAGCACCGCCTCGCCGACCAGGGGCTGACGATCGGGCAACTGGTCAGCGCTGAGGGCAACGCTCAGGCCACCGACCAGGTTTCGGTCGGCAACAGCATCACCAGCCTGCGCTTCCTCAGCGCGATGGATTGGCCCGAGTTCGTGGAGATGCACAGCGTCGTGGAACGCGAGTTGCGCGCGGATCCGGCCGGCGTCTATGCCGGCATGTCCTTCGCCACCCGCGACCGATATCGCCACTCCGTCGAGCAGATCGCCAGGCGAAGCAGTCTTTCGGAGTGCGATGTCGCGCGGAAGGCGATCGGCCTGGCGCGGGCGGGGGTCGCTCTCCCGGCAGGGGGGGCGGCGGATCGCACCGCCCACGTCGGCTATTACCTGATCGATCGCGGCCAGCCAGCGCTGGAGCGACTGGCGCAGATGCGCCGCCCGCCGGGGACCGTGGCGGGCGAGATATTCTGCCAAGCCCCGCTCCTTTTCTATCTCGCTGGCATCGGGCTGGTTTCGGCCCTGGCGCTATGGGCGTTCATCGATTCGTGGGCGCGGGCAGGGGGGGCAGGCGGCGCAGGGGGGGCAGTGGCGGTGTGGTTGCTGATCCTGCCGGCGGCGCTGGCCGCCAGCCAGATTGGCGTCACCATCGTCAACTGGCTCGCCACGCTTCTGGCCCGGCCCCGCCAGTTGCCGCGGATGGATTTCCGTGAGGGTGTGCCGCCCGAGCACCGCACGCTTATCGTGGTGCCGACGATGCTCTCTTCGGCCGAAGGCGTGCAGAGCCTGTTGGACGGTCTGGAGGTGCGCTTTCTGGCCAACGCGCAAGGCTGCCTGCACTTCGCCCTGCTCACCGACTGGGAGGACCAGGTCGAGGAGATCACGCCGGAGGATGAGGAACTGCTGCGGCTGGCGCGGGAGGGGATCGAGGAGCTCAACCAGAAGTACAGCGCCCGCCGCCCGCGCGGGCCCGCGCCCGACATTTTCTACCTCTTGCACCGGCCGCGGAGATGGAACGCGGCGGATGCGGTCTGGATGGGTTACGAGCGCAAGCGCGGCAAGCTGGCCGACCTCAATGCCTTCCTGCGCGGCGCCACCGATCGGTTTTCGGTAGTGGTCGGTGAGGCGGCGGTGCTGCGGGAGGTGCGCTACGTCATCACCCTGGACACCGACACCCAGCTTCCCCGCGGCGCCGCCGGCGAGATGGCCGGGGCGATGGCCCATATCCTCAACCGCCCGGTGCTGGACGCGGCGGGGGGGGCGGCCCGCGCGGATCCGCGCGGGTGCCGGGTGGTCGAAGGCCACGCGATTCTGCAGCCCCGCGTCGGGGTCAGCCTGCCGACGGCGCGGCGATCCTGGTTCGTCCGCGTCTTCGCGGGCAATCCCGGCGTGGATCCCTATACGCGGGTGGTCTCGGATGTCTACCAGGACCTGTTCGGCGAAGGGAGCTTCATCGGCAAAGGCATCTACGACGTCGACGCCTTCACCGCCACCTGCCAGCGCCTCCCCGACAACGCCATCCTGAGCCATGACCTGCTCGAGGGCGCCTATGCCCGCTCGGCGCTGCTGAGCGATGTGGAACTGTATGAAGAGTACCCATCGCGCTATCCGGCGGATGTCAGCCGCCGCCACCGCTGGATGCGCGGCGACTGGCAGATCGCCGGGTGGCTGCTGCCGACGGTGAGGGGGGGGAGAGGGGGGGCCGCCGGCGGGCGTATCGCCAATCCGATCTCGGCCCTCTCCCGCTGGAAGATTTTCGACAACCTTCGCCGCAGCCTGGTGCCGGTCGCGGTGCTCCTGCTGTTGCTGGCGGGATTCCTGTCGCCGGGGACCCGCGGCATGGCTGCGGTGGTTCTCGCGGTGGCAGCGGTCGGGATGGCATCGGTCGTCGCCGCCCTGAGCGATGCTGCGCACAAGCCGGCGGACATGCCGCTGCTCGGCCATCTGCGCGCGACCTGGCGCTGCCTGGGCAACCACTTTACCCAGTTCCTGTTTTCCCTCGTCTTCCTGCCGTACGACGCCTTCCAGGCCGCCGACGCAATCGCTCGCACCGCCGCGCGGATGCTCTGGACAAAACGGCGGCTGCTGGAATGGATGACGTCGAGCGATGCGCACCGTTCCGCCCGCGGGGACCTGGCCGGCTCCTTCCGTTCCATGTGGTTTGCGCCTGCGATCGCGCTCGCGACGGCGGGGGCGCTGGCCCTGTTTCGCCCGGGTGCGCTGCCGCCGGCCGCACCGATTCTCTATCTCTGGCTGATCTCTCCGATCGTTGGCTGGTGGCTGAGCCGCCCCCTGGCGCCCGCAGAGGTCCGGCTGGCCGACGATCAGCGGCGGTTCCTCGAGAAGCTCAGCCGCCGTACCTGGCGCTATTTCGAGGACCTGGTCACCGCCGACGAGAACTGGCTGCCGCCGGACAACATCCAGACGCTGGGCGGGTTCATCATCGCGCCGCGTACGAGCCCGACCAACATCGGCATGGCCCTGCTGGCCGACCTGGCGGCCTACGACTTTGGCTACTGCCCGGCCGGCACGCTGATTGAACGCACCCGAAAAACCTTCGCCACCCTCGCCCGCCTCGATCGCTACCATGGCCACTTCTACAACTGGTACGACACCCACACGCTGAAGCCACTCATCCCGCTCTATGTGTCCACCGTCGACAGCGGCAACCTGACGGCTCACCTGCTTGTGCTCCGCCAGGGTCTTCTCGAATTGATCGACGCTCCTGTGCTGCCCGAAAGGGCGCTGGGCGGCATCCGCGACACCCTCGCCATCCTGCTCGAGACCGCCCGTGGACTCCCGGCACCGACGGGAGACGGCCCGCCCCTGCCGGTGTGGCAGGCGGCCATCCCCGAACTCGAGCGATTCGAAGCCGACATACCCGTGGCCGCCGGGACCCTTAGCGCAACGGCGACGGTCCTATCCCGCCTCGCCGCCTTGGCAGCCAGGATCGCCGCCATCCCCGGCGCCGACGAGGAGCAGCGCTGGTGGGCTGCCGCTCTGGGACGAACCTGCGCCGGCCACCGCGACGAACTCGCCACCTATGCCTCCTGGGCCGCGCTGATTCCGCTCTTCGTCACCGTCCGGCAACAGGCCTCCCCCGCCCCCCCTGATCGACTCGCTGTTCTCGATGACCTTGAGTCCCGCCTGGACCGCATCCCCACGTTGCGGGAAGTCGCGGGCGCGGCGAATTCCCTGGTGCCACTGGTGGATTCCCTCCTCACCCACCGCGGCGGGCATTCGGGCAACGGCCAGGACAGCGCCGCTGCCCTGGCAGAGTGGGGCGGCCAAGTGCGGCGCTCACTGATGGAGTGCTCAGCGCGGGCCATCGAACGGATCAAGGCGCTGACGGGGCAGGAGGGGCTCGCCGATGAGTGCTCGGACCTCGCCGAGGCTGACCTCTCGTTCCTGTACGACAAGTCGCGCCACCTGCTGGCGATCGGCTACAACGTTTCCGACCGCCGTCTCGATGCCGGCTTTTACGATCTGCTCGCCTCCGAGGCGCGCCTGGGCAGCTTCGTTGCCATCGCCCAGGGCCAACTCGGACAGGAGCACTGGTTCGCCCTCGGGCGGCTGCTGACCACGACCAATACTTCGCCCGCGCTGCTGAGCTGGAGCGGCTCGATGTTCGAGTTCCTGATGCCTCTGCTGGTCATGCCGACCTACGAGAACACACTCCTCGACCAGACCTGCAAGGCGATCGTCGGCCGGCAGATCCAATATGGCCGGCAACGCGGCGTGCCATGGGGCATCTCTGAGTCGGGATACAACAACACCGACCAGCACATGACCTATCAATACCGTGCGTTCGGCGTGCCCGGCCTTGGGCTCAAGCGCGGGCTTTCCAGCGATCTGGTCATCGCTCCTTATGCCAGCGCCATGGCCCTGATGGTCGCGCCACGGGAGGCTTGCCGGAATCTCCAGCGGCTGGCGGCCGAGGGGCGCTTGGGCGCGTATGGGATGTACGAGGCGATCGACTACACGCCCTCGCGCCTGGGCTCCGGCGCCGACCCGGTGACCGTGGAACAGTTCATGGCCCACCACCAGGGAATGAGCCTCCTGTCGCTGGCGTACATCCTGCTCAATGAGCCGATGCAGCGCCGATTCCAGGCCGACCCGGGCCTGCGGGCCGCCGACCTCCTGCTCCAGGAACGGGTGCCGCGCGAGAGCATGCCGGTTTTCCCCCACGCCGCCGAGGCCAGTGCCACGCGCCCCGCATCCGCCGAGGAGCAAGGGACGATGCGGGTGTATACGGACCCGGACGGGCCGGTGCCCGAGACGCACCTGCTCTCAAACGGGCGCTACCACGTCGTCGTCACCGCCGCCGGCGGCGGCTACAGCCGCTGGCGCGACATCGCAGTTACCCGCTGGCGCGAGGACTTTACCCGCGACTGCTGGGGCACCTTCTGCTACCTGCGCGAAGTCGCGGGCGAAGGCGGCGACGGTCGCGCCAGCAGCGCTTTCTGGTCCACCACCTGGCAGCCGTCACTCCGTCCAGGTAAAGGGTATGAAGCAATCTTCACGCAGGATCGCGCTGAGTTCCGCCGCCGCGATGGCGACATCGAGACTCACACCCAGATCACCGTCTCGCCCGAGGACGACATTGAGCTGCGGCGCGTGACGCTGACCAATCGTTCGGGTGTGGCCCGCTTGATCGAGGTCACCAGCTACGCCGAGGTGGTCCTCGCCCCGGCTGCCAACGACCTCTCCCATCCCGCCTTCAGCAACCTGTTCGTACAGACCGAGCTGGTGCCGGAGCGCGGGGCCATCTTCTGCACCCGCCGGCCACGATCGGCCGAAGAGCAACCCCCCTGGATGGCCCATCTGATGACCGTGCGCGGCACCGCCGTTGGCGAGGCGTCCTTTGAGACCGATCGGATGCGTTTCGTCGGCCGCGGACGGACAGTCGCAGCGCCCGCCGCGATGGAGGAGGCGGGCAAAGGGGGGGCGCTCTCGGGCACCGCCGGAGCCGTCCTCGACCCGGTCATCGCCATTCGCCACACCATCCGCCTTGAGCCCGGAGAGCGGGCGAGCATCGATCTGGTTACCGGCGTCGGCGAGACGCGCGAGGCCGTGATGGCCATGGCCAACAAGTACCATGACCCCCGTCTGGCCGACCGCGTCTTCGAACTCGCCTATACCCATGGACAAGTCCTGCTGCGCCAGCTCAATGCGACCGATACCGACGCCCAGGTGTACGGCCGGCTCGCCGGTTCGGTCATCTACGCGTCGGCGCTCCGCCGCGCCAAGCCGACCGTTCTGGCGCGCAACAATCGGGGACAGCCCGGCCTGTGGGGCTACGGCATCTCCGGCGACCTGCCGATCGTTGTCCTGCGCATACGGGATGTTGCCCGGATCGAACTGGTCCGCCAAGCCCTTCAGGCCCACGCCTATTGGCGTCTGAAGGGCCTCGTCGTGGACCTGGTGATCTGGAACGAGGACGACTCGGTTTACCGCCAGACGCTCCAGGACGCAATTGTGAACCTGCTGGCCACCAGCGCGGATTCGGCGTTGATCGACAAGCCGGGCGGGATCTTCGTTCGTCGGGGCGAGCAGATGTCCGAGGAGGATCGGACCCTGCTTCTGACGGTCGCCCGGGTCGTGCTGCTGGACGAGGCCGGGACGCTCCGCGAGCAGGTGGATCGCCTTCGCCGCCAGGAGGTGTCGGTGCCCGCCCTCAAGCCCATCCGCCGCCGCGAGCCGGCGCCAACGGCCGCCGAGGTGCCCGCCCACGACCTCGCCTTTTTCAATGGCCTGGGCGGCTTCACCCGCGATGGCCGCGAGTACATCATCCACTTGGAGGAGGGGGCGGCGGGGCAGGGGGGGCAATCCACCCCTGCGCCCTGGGTCAATGTCATCGCCAATCCACAGTTCGGAACGGTGGTTTCCGAAGCCGGCAGCGCCTATACGTGGGCGGAAAACTGCCACGAGTTCCGCCTCACCCCCTGGCACAATGATCCGGTCAGCGACGTCTGCGGCGAGGCCCTCTACCTCCGCGACGAGGAGACCGGGCGTTTCTGGTCTCCCTCGCCATCGCCGGCGCGCGGGGCGATGCCCTACACCATCCGCCACGGGTTCGGCTACACGATCTTTGAGTATGAGGGGGATGGCATCGCCACCGAACTATGTGTGTTTGTCCCCACCGATGCCCCCGCAAAAATCGCCCGCCTGCGCATCACCAACCGCTCCGGCCGGCGGCGGCAGCTCTCGGTCACCGGATATTGGGAATGGGTGCTCGGCGAGTTGGGCGACAAGACCCACCCGTATATCGTGACCGAACTCGACGCCGGCAGCGGCGCGATTCTGGCGCGCAACCGCTATAGTTCAGAGTTCGCCCACAAGATCGCCTTCGCCGACTGCAGCGAACCCACCCGCACCGTGACCGCCGACCGAGCTGAATTCCTTGGCCGCAACGGCACTCCGGCCAGGCCGGCAGCGCTCCGCCGGGTTCGGCTATCGGGGCGGGTTGGCGCCGGCCTCGACCCTTGCGCGGCCATTCAGGTACCGGTGAGCCTTGAGGACCAGCAGGTGAAGGAGATCGTTTTCGTGATCGGCGCCGCCGACGATGAGATGCAGGTTCGCAACCTCGCGCAGCGCTTTGGCAATCCCTCCGGCGCCCAGCGCGCTCTCGAGGGGGTCTGGAGCTACTGGGCGAGCGTGCTCGGCGCGGTGTATGTCGAGACGCCCGACCCCGCCACCAACTTCCTGGCAAACGGCTGGCTGATCTACCAGACGCTCGCCTGCCGCATGTGGGCGCGAACCGGATATTACCAATCCGGCGGGGCGTACGGATTCCGGGACCAGTTGCAGGATGCCGCCGCCCTTGTCCACGCCGCGCCGGGTCTGCTGCGTGAACACCTGCTCCGCGCTGCCGCTCACCAGTTCCGCGAAGGGGACGTCCAGCACTGGTGGCACCCACCCGGCGGGCGCGGCGTCCGCACCCACTTCTCCGATGACTTCCTCTGGCTCCCGTGGGCCGCCTGCCGCTACGTCGCCGCCAGCGGAGATACCGGTGTGCTGGATGAGCCGGTTCCCTTCCTGAGTGGACGGACGCTTCGGCCCGAGGAGGAGGCCTATTACGACCTGCCCAAAGTCTCCGATGACATCGGCACCCTCTACGAGCATTGCCGTCGTGCCATCGACAACGGCCTGCGCTTCGGCGCCCACGGGCTTCCTTTGATCGGCTGCGGCGACTGGAACGATGGCATGAATCGCGTCGGCGCGGAGGGCAAGGGCGAGAGCGTCTGGCTCGCCTTTTTCCTGTTCGACGTGCTCACCGCGTTCGCCCCCGTCGCCCGCCGCCATGGCGACGCCGCCACCGCCGACCGCTACAGCGCCGAGGCCGCCGGCCTTCGCGAGCGCATCGAAGCAAACGGCTGGGATGGCGACTGGTACCGGCGTGCCTATTTCGACGATGGCCAGCCTCTCGGGTCGGCCACGAATGACGAATGCCAGATCGATTCTCTGCCGCAGAGTTGGTCCATTCTCTCCGGCGCCGGTTCCCGCGAAGGGGTCAGGAACCTTTTGCCGGAACGGCCCGGAGGGTGCTTTGCACAAAAGGTTCCTGACCCCTTTTTTCGCTCCCGCTTGGCCATGGAGAATGTTGACCGGCGACTCGTCAGCCGCGCGGGCGGGCTCATTCGCCTCTTTGATCCGCCGTTCGACACCTCTGCGCTCAACCCGGGCTATATCAAGGGGTACGTCCCCGGCGTGCGCGAGAACGGCGGGCAGTACACCCACGCCGCGATCTGGACGGCGATGGCCTTCGCCGCCATGGGAGACTCGGAGCGGGCCTGGGAACTCTATTGTCTCATCAACCCCATCGGCCACGCCGCCACCCCGGCCGGCGCCGCCCTGTATCGCGCTGAACCCTATGTTGTCGCCGCCGACGTCTACGGCGTGCCCCCGCACACCGGCCGAGGGGGCTGGACCTGGTACACCGGCTCCGCCGGCTGGATGTACCGTCTGATCACCGAGTCGATCTTGGGCCTGCGCCTGGAAGTGGACCAGCTCCACCTCGCCCCCTGCATCACGGCGGCCTGGTCCTCCTACAAGATCCACTACCGTTACCGCGAAACCTTCTACCACATCACCATCTACAATGACGGCAAGGCCGGCGAAACCCGGATTGTGCTGGACGGCGATGAGCACTCCGGAGACGGCCTCAAGCTGGTGGATGACCGGCGCGACCACCATGCCGAAGTCCACCTGAAAAGTGCCGAGGTAGCGACGGCGACGGCGGCCGCGACGGCGACCGGCAAAATCCTGCTTGCCGGGGTGTCTTAGGCGCCAGCAGCCGCAGTTGATTTATCCGATCTTTCCCCGGGCCCATTTTGTGATTTATTGTGGTCACGCCCCAACCCGCGCATTTGCGGAGGGGGCACTCCTGCGTTAGATTTCCCGCCTCGCATCGCGGGGTCATCTCCGGTTATTGCTGCATCGTGCCGGCGGAATCGGCCGATAATTGCCAGCATCGGAGACTGCTCATGGTGATGCGACTGGTACGGGATGAGGAATACGACTTGACCGACGAGCCGCACGCACAAAGCGAAGAGGATCAGCGCCATTCCAGCGAGCCGCCCGATGGCGTCGTGGAGGATGCCGGTGCGGAGGGCGGTGATGCGGACATCTCCGATGCGCCCGATATCGACCTGGGGGCGCTGGAGGCGCTGCTGTTCAGCACGCACCATCCGCTGACGGCCGGGCGGCTGGCGGAGTTGATGGAACTGGAATCGACCAAGGCCATTCGCAAGGCGGTGAAGGCGCTGAATGAGCAGTACGCCGCCGGCGGACGCAGCTTTCGGGTGGAGCAGGTGGCGGGGGGGTATCAGATGCTCACTCTGCCGAATTTCGGCGAGCATCTCAAGAAGCTCTATCAGAAGGAAGCGGATGCCAAGCTGACCAAGGCGGCGCTGGAGACGCTGGCGATCATCGCCTACAAGCAGCCGATTCTCCGCGCGGATATCGAGGCGATCCGCGGTGTGGCCTGCGGGGAGACCATCCGCAGCCTGATGGAAAAGCATCTGGTGAAAATTGCCGGCCGGGCGGAAATGCCGGGCAGGCCGATTCTGTATGGCACCACCAAGCGATTCCTGGAGTTGTTCGGATTGAACAATCTCAAGGACCTGCCGCAGAACGATGAGCAGATGAAGCCGAGGGAATAAAGGCTTCAGAGAGCGACGAAGCGACGAAGGTGGAGCGGCCGCATCGGAATTCCCTCGTCACTTCCCAAATGACTGTGTACAATCCAGCGCCACTTGTCATGCTGAGGTACTCCGAAGCATCTGGACTGATCCTGCAACCCAGCCAGATCCTTCGGAGTACCTCAGAGTCTGTTGATTTTATTGGTTCTTGTCGCGGTTTTTCGCCAAAAATCGCCGCTTTTTCGGTGGTTTTGCCAATAAACTCACACTCTCTCAGGATGACATCAACCTGCAATGGAACGCACCGAATCGCGCACGGTTATTCAGGCTTCCCTTCTTCGCTGGTCAAATCCCTTACGCGCCTTTTCCTCCGGCAGTTTTGTTGGCCGCCTCGGCGGCGGCTTCCCAGGTTTTCTGCTGTTGCAGCAGGTCGGCCACGGCTTTCTGCGCTTGCTCGCGCAGTTCGGTCACGCGCTTGGTGATGCTCTCATACAGGCCCTGGATGGCGGGAAGATCCAGCTTGGTGTCTTTCCACGTGCGTTCCATGTTGCTGATATTGTTGAACGTGTCGTTCAAGATGTTGATGGTCTGCTGGGCTTCGTTGAGCTTGGCGCTGACGGCGGGGCGGTCGATCGCTCCAAGCTGCTGATAATCCTTTTCTATCTGCGCGTTGCGCTGGTTGAGGCTTTCGACCAGGGCGGGGTCCTTCTGTTCCTCGGGCTTGCGGGCCTCGGTCTCCAATGCTTTGCGCAGCGCCACCCCGGTGGCGGCGTGGGCCACGTCGGTCGCCTGCACCGATTGCCGTGCTGTGGCGTTGGCTTCATCCAGATAGGTGCGGGCGGTGCGCAGGGCCAGCTCGGTCTTGGTGCGTGCCTGGGCCAGCGCGACATACGCCTCTTCCATCGCCTTTTCCGATGCCTTGGCATCCGGCTTGTCATCGGCGAACGCCTGCGGACAGATTGGCGCCGCCAGCAAGAGGGCGGCGGCCAGCGCGGTGAATCGATTCAGTTTCATGGACTGCTCCCGTGGAAGTTTTCCCCTCTGCGCCTTTGTACCGATGCGGGGAGTGATTGTTTAGCGGCGTCGATAAAATCCTGACGCTGGCGGCACAGGTATGGCGGCCTCGAAGAATCAGATAGCGGGGGACCCCGCCCATCCAGCGCGAACGTTTGCCGGGGAGGGTTCTTTGTTTAAGATGGCGGCATGGATGAAAGCCAGCCAACGCCCGCGGCCGCCGGTTCCCAATCCCCCAAACCCGCGCCCGCAGCCAGGCCCGCGGAGAACAGCAGCGGGGGCATCAAGGATACCATCGAGTCCATCCTGGTGGCGTTTATTCTCGCGTTCATCTTCCGCGCCTTCGTGGTTGAGGCCTTCGTGATTCCCACCGGATCGATGGCCCCGACGCTGCTGGGGGCGCACATGCGCTTCCAGTGCAAGGATTGCGGGTATCAGTTTGACGTCAACTATTCGCCGAAGAGCGACGGGGATGACATCACCATCGATCCGAATGCCGGGCCGGTGCCCGAAACACGATACGATCCGGTCGAGAAGCAGAACATCTTCACCGGCCGCATGTTGCCAAAGATCTACAACCTGCACTGTCCCAACTGCGGCTACAAAGTGGCGGCCACCGATGTGCTGGATGAGAACAACGACGCCACCAATCCGGCCGTGCGCTACGGGGACCGCATTCTGGTGCTGAAGTATCTGTATCTGTTTCAGGAGCCGCGCCGCTGGGATGTGGTGGTGTTCAAGAGCCCGGTTGATCCGGGGACGTACCACTACCAGCAGAATTACATCAAACGTCTGATCGGCAAGCCGGGCGAGAGCGTGATGGTATTGGACGGGGACGCTTACATTGCCCCCGGCGGGCAGGGCAGCAAGACAGAGGATGAATATCTCAAGAGTTTTACGGTGCAGACCAAGCCGCGCGACGTGCAGCGGGCGCTGTGGCGGATCGTGGCCGACAACGACTATTACCCACAGGGGTTGAAGCGTCTGACCGAGCACCTGACAGAGCCGGTGAACGGCCAGTGGTATTCTCCCGAGACATGGGTGCAACCGTGGCAGGTGAGGAATGGGAGCGGCTGGGACCTGGGAACGAACCCCAGCGACGGCCGCATTTTCCGTTTCCATGACACCAACGCCGCCGGCACGATTGCCTTCAATGCCGACGCCAATCCCGCCAAGCAGGCATTGACCGACTGGCTGGCGTATGACGTCACCGAAAACCAACCGAGTGGTGGTCCTGCCAATACCTACGACACTCCCGAGCGCATTGTGCAGATGCCCGTGAGCGATCTGAAGCTGGAATTTTATTATCAGCGGCAGGGCGATGGGGCGCTGCGCCTGCGGCTGAGCAAGCTGGATGATGTCTTCACCGCCGAGTTCACCACCACCGCGGTGACGCTGTCGCGCACCCGCGCCGGCCGGCCCGCCGAGGTGCTGGGGCAGCGGCCGCTGAAGAAATCGGGGCCGATGCGCATCGAATTTCAGAACGTGGATTATCAGGTTTCCGTGCGCGTCGACGGCGAGGACCTGATTCAGACAACCCCGCAGCAGTACGCTCCCAACGTCAAGCAACTGCTCGAAGCATACCGCTCGAATATCGTGTTTCCCCGGCCGACCGTGGAAATTGAAGCGGAGCGCGAGCAGTGTTCGATCTCGCACCTGCGGTTGTGGCGGGATGTGTACTACCGCAACCGGGAGCAGCGGCAATCGCTGCAGTGGGCGATCCCGGAAAACTTTCCGGAGCATCTGGCGATCCTGGGCGACGATGAATATTTCGTCATGGGCGACAACTCGGTGATCAGCGGCGACGCCCGCTATTGGGGCACGCCGATCAAGCTGCCGCACGAGCAGTTGGACGTTCAGTCGGGGCGCGTGCCTGGGCGATTTCTGCTCGGCAAGGCGTTCTTTGTCTATTGGCCGGCGGGATATCGGCCGACGGAGAACGCGCCGGCGCTGACGCCGAATTTCGCGGAGATGCGTTTCATTCACTGATCGAGCATTTGCAGCGCCGCCGCGAGCACGCGGTCGACCGGCAGGTCGGCGAGGGGTTGGTGACGGACCGTGCGCACGCGCGGGCCCAGCGGCCTCCATACCGCCGGATCGGTCGGGCCGAAGAGGGTGAGGGTGGGAAGTGCGATGATCCCCGCCAGATGGGCCGGGCCGCTGTCGTTGCCGATTACCAGGCGGGCGCTGCTGAATTCTTTCAATAGATCGAGATAGGTTGATGGCGTGGAGACGGCGCCTGCAGCGCGAAAACGTTCGATTTCCTCGGCGGGAAAGCGTTCCAACTCCACCTCGCCGAGAATGGTGCGGGTGGGAGAATTCCCGGCCTGCAGGGCGTCGATGAGCTGGAGGAAGCGGTCGGCCGGCCAGCACTTTTCGCGCCCGCCGCTGCCGGGATGAATGAGGATCTCGCCGCCGGGTGTCGGAGGCGTCGGAGGGGTGCCCAGGCCGCGGTCGGCAATCGAGCGCAGCAACTGATCGGTGGCGGCGTGAATGGCGGCGGATGGCTTCAGTTGATCGAGCAGATAGGTTGTGGCGTGGGCCGGATAGTTCGGCGGCGGCGCAGCACACAGTAAATGGACCTGAGCACGGGTAGCGAGACGGCGCACGTTCTGGGTCCAGACATCCGATTCTCCGGCGAGAAAGCTAAAGATGGTGTGAGAACCCGCCAGCAGGCGCTGCTGGGGCGGGGACAAGTTTGCATCGGGCGAAAATAGCGCGTGCCAGCAGCTCTCCAAGTCCGCCGATTCCAAACGGAGCACTTTTTCTGCCAGTGCGCCCTTGGACTTGGCCGTCACGTAAATGATCCTGCTCTGTGGATAGAGCCGCCCCAGCGCCGCCGCCAGCGGCCAGGAGAGAATGAAATCTCCCAGTGCACCGGCGTGAAAGATCAACACGTTCCGCAACAACTCCATGGCCGGTCATTGTAGCACCCGCGATGGAGGTCGCATCGGTATCACAAGATGCCAAACCAAGCAGTATGTAGGGTCCGCTTTAGCGGACGCTCTACGGGCGCGAGGGAGCAAAATCCCGTCCGCTGAAGCGGACCCTACGTAGTCCTTTTTTATGCATAGGCTTTCCAGCCTGCACCACAACAGGCGATGAACCTGTTATTGCGGCCGGAAATCCGAGGTTCCGCCGGTGTAGCCGCCCTGGACACTGGGCGCCAAGCCCGGGTTCGCGGTGGCCGCGCTCTCCGTGCCTTGACGATTCTGGTAGCGGCCGACCGTCTGCTCGCGAACGTAATCCGCCGCATCGCTCGCGGCCTCGCGGGCGCTGCCGTAGGCGTCGCTGGCAGCGGTGCGCACGGTGTCGGCGGCCCGGCTCGCCCGGCCGGCGATTCTGCCTCGGCGCTGGGCTCCGCGGGTTGGATCGAAGAAATACATTACCGCTGCGCCAAGCGCCAGGCAGCCGAGGCCGGTCAATGCGGTGCCGGTGTAGCCAGGCCCGCTGCCATCGCCGAAGTGCAAGCGCGGGATGTAGTTTCGTGCCGCGCGGATTGCCCGTCGGCCGGTCGAGCGCACGCTGCTGATGCCGCCGCGGGCTGCGGAACGGGCGCTGTCGGTGGCGTCATCGGCGGTGCTGGCGAGATGATCGGCAACTTTTGAAAACGCGCTGGCAACGGCATCGCGGGCGTGGCCGGCGGTGCTGGCGGCGGTGTCGGCCGCGCTGGAGGCATACTCCGAGGCGGTAGAGGCAATCGACTGCCGGCGCCTGTAGCCGACTTCGGGATCAAGCAGATACATCAGGGCTGCGCCGATGCCTGCGCCGCCGATCAGCGATACGCCGCATTCGATCATTTCTCTGTTGGTCATGGCGAAACTCCTTACAAGAAAACACTGAATTGTCAGACCATTCTTCCGCTGGTGTCCGATGCGCTGGTGTCGGCGCTGCTGTTGGGGGTCTGCAGCGATGACTGACTATGCATATCGTAGCCGCCATGTGCCCGAAGCACCCGGGCCGCTTCAGCGGTACGCGGGCCACATTTTACGGTCACGATGGCGCGGCCGGAGTTGAACTCGCGCTCATAGAAGAGGGCCTCTTCCTCGGAAATGCCCAGCCCCGCCATGGCGCCAAAGATTCCTCCGACGGCCGCGCCAGCGCCCATTCCACCCAGCGCTGTCCATAAAATTCCGGCAGCCAGCGCCGGTCCGACGCCCGGAACGACCAGCGCCGCCGCTGCTCCCAGGATTCCACCGACTACGCCGCCGGTGACGATTCCAGCCAGCGCCCCTTTGCCGTCCTTGGTGCCGATGGCGTCGGTGATCATGCCGCCGCTCACGGCGTCGCGGCCGCGGATTGCGAAGCCGACTTCGCTTTCCTTGAATCCCAATTGCTCCAGGTCATCGACCGCCTTCTCGGCCTCCATGCGGTCGGCAAAGGCGGCTACGAGTAGGGGCGTTTTTGTGGTTGTCATTAAAAACTCCTTTCGCGCATACGCGAAACTGTCCATCGGTGCGACAGATTGCCAACCCCCAGCCCCGCGCACTGCCATTGGCACAAGCGGATGGGCTTGTTGAAGACGGTGCAAATGGGGTGCCGGGGAAAGCTGCTGCGGCTGGAATTGGGGCAATGGGTCAGCCTGAAATTTCCGGGTGCCACAGGTCGCGGTACTCCGAGACCTGTGCCGCGTAGCGACGCAGTAAGACACAGGTCTGCGAGTACGCCGACCTGTGGCACCCAAACTGACCCCCTAACGGAATTGGCGGTGCGTTGCAACCGGCGGGGGGGCGTCTATACTCGCCGGGTATGCATCTTTCGACGCTTTCTCTGCTTGCGTGTGCATTGCTGCTGCCGGGCTGCGTCGAGCGTAAGCTGTCGATCAATTCCCAGCCTTCGGGGGCGCTGATCTTTCTGAACGGCGAGGAAGTTGGGCGCACGCCGATGACCACCGATTTCACCTGGTATGGGAAGTATGATGTGGCGGTGCGCAAGGAGGGGTATGAGACGCTGCAGACCACGACAAGAGTGAAGGCGCCGCTTTGGCAGTGGGTGCCGATCGACCTGTTTGCCGAGATTCTGCCATTTCATTTCGAGGATTCCCATCAGGTTGAGTATTCGCTGAAGCCGCTGACAACCCGGCCGGTCGATGAGGAGCAGTTGCTCAAGGATGCGCAGGAAATGCGCGGGAAGCTCAAGAGTGGGGCGAAGCGGGGGAAATAGGCCCCGCCGTGCGGAGGCCGCGATATGCAACACCAACACACGATCACATTCCGGGTGCGGTATCCGGAGGTGGATGCGATGGGGTTTGTCCACCATAGCCGGTATTTTCAGTATTTTGAGATGGGGCGGGTGGAGCTGCTGCGGTCGATTGGTTATTCGTATGCGGATCTGGAGCGGGCGGGGGTGCTGTTTGCGGTGGTGAAGGTGGAATGCCGGTACAAGGCGCCGGCGAGATATGATGAGGAGCTGACGCTGGCGACCCGGGTGGTGAAGCAGACGCACGTGCGGATCGATCATGCCTATGAGCTGCGGCGGGGAGAGGTGCTGCTCGCGGAGGCGTCGAGCACGATCGCGTGCATCAACCGGCAGGGGGAACTGGCGCAGATTCCGAAGTATCTGGCGGCGCCGCAGACGCAGAGAAGAACCCCAGATGAAACATGAAACGGATCTTCTTGTTTCATGTCTTCATGTTTCATCTCCTCATGTTTCCGACTTTTCTTTTGCTGACCCGCCGCGATAATCGCTGCTGATGGCTCAGGCGCAGCTCGTGCAGACAGTCCCACTTCCACCGCAAATTTCCGAGCAGCGCCATGACTGGGCGATCATCGGCATCACCGCTGTTGTTTTCGCCTCGCTCTCCCTGTGGGGCGCAATGACTTGCAGCGGGTTTCTGGAGGCGGATGCGTGTACGCATTACCTGTATGCCCGCTTCGCGCTGCGCGAGCACTTTTACCTGGTGAATGTGTGGGGCCGGCCGTTCTGCACCGCCATCTACGCCATTCCGGCGGCGCTCGGCGAACGGCTGGGGGTGCGCATCGCCAGCATGGTGATTGCCCTGGCCATCGCCGCCTTGACGATGCTCATCGCCCGGCGGCAGAAAACGCGCTGGCCGGTGCTGGGGTTCGTCTTTGTGCTGGCCCAGCCGCTGGTGTTCTTGCATTCGTTCAGCGAACTGACTGAGCTTCCGTTCGCGCTGCTGCTGGCCGTCGCATTTGTGTGTTATCAGCGGCGCTGGTGGCTGGCGATGACGTGCGTGGTGGCAATCACTCCCACCAGCCGGCCGGAAGGATTCGGATTCCTGCTGCTGGCGGCGCTGGCGCTGATCGCCCATCGCCGCTGGTGGTGGCTGGCGGTGCTGCCGCTACCGCTGTTGATCTGGGATTACGCCGGATGGCGGCTCTACGGACGGCCGATGTACGACGACCTGCTCCTGGGCCACGCCCTCCCCGCGGCGATGCGCTGGATCTTCTGGCTGAAGCACGAATGGCCTTACGCCACCGAAAGTGCCTACACGCCCGGCTCGCTGGCGCATTTTCTCATGTTGATGCCGGCGGTGACCTCGCCGCTGATCTTCCCGGCCATGTGTTTGGGTATTTGGCAGAGCTTTTGTCCCATCCGGCGATTCTTCAGCGACCACCTCCTTCGCTGCCAGTGCCTGATCGCGATCATTCCGTTGCTGATTTTCCTTGGCCACAGTCTGCTCTATTGGCGCGGCAAGATGGCCAGCAATGGCGAGCTGCGCTACATGCTGATCGTCGCCCCGTTCTGGGCGCTGCTGGCGGCGCGGGGGTGGGAATGGATGTGTGAAATACTCCGGCTGCGCCATCCGCTGCGGTGGGGGGCGGTCGCGGCACTGGCGCCGATCCTCACCCACTTCATCTATCCCGTCCTGCCACTGCAATATTCCCCTGACTGGCGGCAGGCCGAGCGCATCGCCCGCTGGTACCAGCACGATGCGCTGCGCGAGAAATATCCATTCGTCCTGACCAGCCACCCGGCAATGCTCCTCTTTCTCGACATCAGCATCAGCGAATCCGGCAAGGCGCGCGACTGGAGCAAGCAGACGGTCGCGACTCCGCCGCCCAGTACAATCCTCATCTGGGACCCAAGTTACAGTGTCTACAATTCCGACAAGAAGCGCGTGGTTCCCCTGCCGGAGATCATCGACGCCGGTTGGATCAACGTGGCGGATGCCGAGAGAAATGCGGGGATCGAGCTCTCCATGGAAGATGTGCATCGGCCGCTGCGCGAGCAGACACATAGCTGGCACATATTCCTTACCCCGGCGAATTCGCTACCATGATGCCATGATCGCTCGCGCCATACGTCTTTACCCGTTTGTTCCCTCCGGGCCGCAATTCGAGCGCTCCATCGAATTCTTCAACGCCATCGGCTTTGAGACGGCCTGGCAGCACGATGGCTTGGCCGGGCTGCGCTTCGGCGGGGCCTATTTCATGCTGCAGAAAATCGACGTGCCGGAATGGCAATCCAATCAAATGATTACCTTCGAGGTCGAGGATCTGGAGGAGTATTGGCGGGAGATCGAGGCGTTGGACCTCCCCTCGAAGTTTCCAGGCGCGAAGCTTCGCCCTCCAACCGACTTCCCCTGGGGCAGGGAGATTCACCTCATAGATATCGGCGGCGTTTGCTGGCACGTGCGCCAAGCCGCCAAACAAGCGTAGTGTTCACTCGCGCGCCGTTCACTACTTGCGCACTGTCTCGCGGGTGGCGGCCAGGGCTTCGGAGATGAATTCCTCCACCGCCAGGCGGGCATCAGCATCGGTCATCTGCCGCGGTGGGTGCTTCATCGTCAGCGCGCTCACCGGCTCGATCGGGCCGGCCATGCCAGCCTCACGGGCGAGCTTGCAACAGCGTATGACATCCACCACCACTCCCGCGCTGTTGGGCGAATCCTCCACGCTCAACCGCAATTCCAGATTCATCGGGATGCCGCCGAAGCCCGTCCCCTCGATGCGCAGGAAGCAGACCTTGTTGTCCTTCTGGAAGGGGACGTAGTCGCTGGGGCCGATGTGGATCTGGTCAGGCTTCAGCGGGACGTCGAGCTGGCTCTGCACCGCCTCGGTTTTGGAAATTTTCTTGCTGCTGAGGCGGTCGCGATTGAGCATGTTGAGAAAGTCGGTATTGCCGCCGGTGTTGATCTGGTAGGTGGAATCGATGCGCACGCCGCGCTCGTTGAACAGCCGGGCCAGCGTGCGATGGGTGATCGTCGCCCCCACCTGGGCTTTGATGTCATCGCCGACGCAGGGAATCCCGCGCCCAGCAAACTTGCGCGCCCAGGCCGGATCGGACACAACGAAGCAGGGGACGCAATTCACAAAACTCACCCCCGTGTCGAGGCAGGCCTGGGCATAATGTTCGGTGGCCTGCTGGGCGCCAACCGGCATGTAGCTGACGAGGATTTCGGCGCCAGAATCGCGCAGCACCCGCGCCACATCCACCGCCGGAATCTTCGCCGGCTCAAATCGCTGCCCGAGCGGATATTCTATCATGTGCTCGGCCACGCCATCGAGCACCGGTCCCATTTCCACCGCGACGCCGGTCGGGGGAACGTCGCGATCTATTTCCTTTGTGTTGTTCGGCAAGGCGAAGATCGCCTTCTCCACTGGCTGGCCGACCTTGCGCGCGTCGATGTCAAAGGCCGCCACCACCTCGATATCCTCCACCCGATAACCGCCCAAATCGGGATGGGTCAGCCCGGCCGTGTCCCCCTCGCCGGCGGCGCGGCGATGCCCGTAATACGCGATTCCCTGCACCAGGGAAGATGCGCAATTGCCGACCCCCGCGATTGCTATTCTAATTCGAGCCATGGCCAAGTCTTAAGCGAAAGCATCATCGGCATGTCCCGCCGCCGGCTGGGATCATGCAGGCATCTCCCCTTTATCATAGCCTCGCGACGATGAAATTACGCGATCATCGTGCAAAGGTTGCACTTCTGCCCTCCCCCAAGCCGTCTGAGCCGTGTAGACTGCGCCGCGATGCACTGGGACTCCTACGATCACCGCGCCGGCCCCTCTGCAACCGGGGGGAGCGTGCGCATCGCCGATCCGATTGACACGCTGAAGTTCATGTTCGCGGTCGGCATCGAGTGTTCCTGTCCGGTCGTCGCCGGCAACATCCGCGTCGACCAGCTTCGCGACACCGGCCACTACGAGATGTGGAAAACCGATCTTAAGCTGGTTCGCGAGCTGGGGTTACGTTATCTCCGCTACGGCCCCGCCATCTACCGGACCAATCCCGCCAAGGATCACTACGACTGGACCGACCTCGATCCGATCATGAACGAAATGCGCAGGCTGGGGGTCGTCCCGATCATCGACTTGCTGCACTTTGGGCTGCCCGACTGGCTGGTGGATTTTCAAAATCCTGACTGGCCGATGTATTTTGCCGAGTACGCCCGGCATTTCGCCGAACGCTATCCGTGGGTGAAGTATTACACCCCGGTGAATGAGATTTACATCACCGCCCAGTTCTCGGCCGCCTTCGGCTGGTGGAACGAACGGCTGATGTCCGACACCGCGTTCGTCACCAACATCAAGCACTGCGTCAGGGCTTCAATCCTGGCGATGAAGGCGATTCTGGATTTGCGGCCGGACGCAATCTTCATCTACAGCGAGAGCACCGAATACGTCCATCCCGGCTCGCCGGACATGGTGGCGCAGGCGCATTTCATGAACGAGCGGCGTTTCCTTTCGCTCGACCTGCTGTTTGGCCACGACGTGTCGGCGACCATGTATCGCTACCTGCTGGCCAGCGGGATGAGCGCCGAAGAATACCTCTGGTTTCGCAACGAAAAAGAGCTGCGCCGCCACTGCATCATGGGGACGGATTATTACATCACCAACGAGCACGTGATTCGTCCCAATGGCCAGTCGATCGGGGCGGGTGATGTCTACGGTTATTACGTGATCACCCGCCAATATTTCGACCGCTACCGCCTGCCGGTGATGCACACGGAAACCAACCGCACCGCGAAGTACGCGGTGGAATGGCTGTGGAAGGAATGGATGAACCTCCTGCGCCTGCGCGAGGATGGCGTGCCGATCATCGGATTCACCTGGTTTGGGTTGGTGGACATGAAGGACTGGGATACAGCACTTACTCGGGTGCGCGGGACGGTCAACAAGGTCGGGCTTTACACTTTGGCCAGAACCCCGCGAAAAGTAGCCCGCGAATATCGCCGGCTGGTGGAAGAATATTCCCAGCTCCCCATCAGCAGCAGCAAATTCCCGATCCTCACCGCCTGAGCAACAAGAAAGCACCTTGCACACGATCGTCCGTGCGCGGCACTCAATTCGCAGGAGCGGCGAATTTCTAACCGGCCGTCACCGCGCCGCCGGCTCGACAGGCTTGGCCGCCTTGCTGCTGCCCTGGCCGGGATGCATCGACACCATCGACTTCTGCGGCGCCACTTTCTTCGGGTCGCCCGATCCGGCGACGACCGATCGCTCGTGGACCGCCGCGTTGCGTCCATCGAGCGTGCTGGCGTACTTCATGCCGATGGTGGTTTCCGGCTCGCCGAGCATCCAGCGGTTGACCAACTCAACCCCCATCATCAGCGAGTGGTCGGTGTTGGAGACCTCGTACTTCCACATCCCGAAGCGCCCGCGACTGTAAATGCCGTGTTGCTCGAGAAAGGGGATCGCCCTGGAGAGAATCTCGTCGCGCTCGACGCTGGGCGTCGGGTAGCTGTAGTTGGCGTGATAGACCCAGGTGTCGACGATATCCTTGCGGTCGGCGTCGCTGATCATGCCGGCGTTCACCAGGCCGGTGATGGTGTCATCCACGATTCGGTCGCCATCGACTGGTTTGAACTCGCTGTAACTGGTCTCGCAGAGCAGCGAATAATGGGTCTGGTTGTCCGGCGTCATGTACGGTGAATAATTGCTCAGATACGTGACGCGGTAGAACGGGCAGTTGTCTTCGGGGAAATACATCCAGCTCTTGGTGCTGGGGCAGGGCTGTTTAATGCCGATGCCGACCATGTACCCGCCGGAATGGCGCAGGCTCCTGGTAGCCTTCTTGATCTCGCGCGGCACTTCGCCGTTCAGCACGTCGTTGCAGAGGATGTCCAGCGGCATGGCCGAGATCAGCTTGTCATATTTCACGATCTGGCCATCACTGAAGCGCACTTCCTTTTTCAGCAGGTTGATGAAATCGACTTTCTTGTTCAGCGTGTAATGCCCTTCCAGCGGCTTGCCAAAGCGGCGGTAAAACTCTCCGGTGCCGCCAAACAGCGGGAACTTGAAGCAGTTGTTGGGCCCCCAGCCGAAGTCGTCGCTCTGCATCACCACGTTCCTGATGGCGCGGTTGATGTCGATCACCGCCACGCGCTCGCCGATCCATTCCTTGTTCATCAGCTCGGCCGGATGTGCCCATACCTTGAAGTTGTACGGCTTCATGAAGTGCTTGCAGATGCCGTCGCCGAAGACCGCTTCCATGAACTCCTTGAAGTTTCTGGCCGTCTTGTAGTCGCGCTTGGTCTGCGCCTCGATGAGACCTGTGAGGCACTCGCAGATGACTTCCCTGGGCAGGTACCGGATGTTGTTCTGAAATGGGTAGGGCACCCAGGTGTCGAACATGCGCACCCAGCACTCCCGCATGTTTTCCTGAAAGTCTTTGCCCATCAGGTCTTCAAAACACTTGTCGTAATACTTGTAGTGGCTGAACATCACGTGCCCGCCGATGTCCCAGGTGAACCCGGCCGAATCCGTGAAGCTGCTTGCCAGTCCCCCGAGGTGGCCGCTGCGCTCGTACATGTGAAAGTTCTTGTAGCCCAGTTCCTTGAGACGGTAGGCTGCGCCAAGCCCCGTGGGACCAGCGCCGATGATGACAATCTTCTCTTCCATAACAGCACCTGCTTCCGTATTTGGGCAGCCGTCGCCGCCGTCCATCAGCTTCATCACCTCCAGCGCCTCGCCGTTCGGCAGCGCAGCGCGTGGGGCATAGCCATTCCAAGCGGCCAGTTCAGAGGAGGTCACGAACCCTGCGTCGCCTGGTACTGGTAGGCCAATTCCATTTCCGCCAGCGGCTCGATTGTGCGCTTCGACTGCCGCTGGTCCTTGCTGATCGCGACCTTGATCAACCGCTGCATGGTGGCAACGGTGTTCTCCCAACTGCTCGCCCGGGCTTTTTCAGTGCCCCGGCGGATGCGATCCTGGTCCGGATGATTGAGTGCCTGCTCGGTGGCGACGATAAATTCGTCGGCCGATTTGACGATCGCAACCAGATCGCTGTATTGCCTGACAACATCTGCAACCGGCGTGCTAATGACCGGCCTGCCGGTGGCAAAGTATTCCAAGGCCTTGGTGGGGTTGATGTACTGCGTGGCCGCGTTGATGGCGAAGGGCATCATGCACACGTCAAAAGCGGCGCAATAATTCGGCAGAACCTGGTAGTCTCGCTGCCCCATCCAGAACAGATTCGGCGAGTGCGGCAGCAGATTCGGATCGACTTTCACGACCGGCCCGACCATCGCGAACGACCAATCTGGCCGCTGCCGCGCCATTTCGCCGACCATGCCGTAGTCAACCCGCTCATCCACCACGCCAAACCAGCCGAGAATCGGCCGGGCCATGAAGTCGATGTCGGGCGGCACCGTGGTGGCCGGATCCTGCGCCTTGGCGAAGTGGCTGAATTCCACGCCGCAGCCGAAGAAATGCACGTTGTCGTGCTGCTGCTTTTTCTTCAGCCACAATTCGTATCCGCCGGTAAACACGATGTCGGCGTATTCCATCAGCCGCTTTTCATTGGCGATCAGCGAGCGCGGAGCGCCGGTGAACTGCGAAAGCTCATCCATCGAGTCATAGACGATTCCGCGGTTCTCGAAGTGTCCCAGCGACCAGCTTGAATCCATCGGGCTGTAGTACCAGAGCAGCGGCTTGTCGAAGAGTCCTTCATCGTTCACTTCCGCAATCGCCTGCCGCGTGAATTCGCGAAGCTGCTCGGGCAGCTTGGGATTGCGGTTCCACGACGGCGCCAGGTGCGGGCTGGCGACGATCACGTTGGGCATGACCCGATGGAAAGCCAGGCGCGGCTCGTCACCTTCGGCCTGATCGAAGAACGGTTCTTCAACGAACAGCACCTGGTGCTTGCGGGCAAAGCGCGAGAGAAACTGCTGCGGGCGCTGCCACACGAAGCCCCAGCGCAGATGGCTGAAAACCACGAGGCCATAGCGGTCGGTCAGCTTCGATTCCACCGTGGCCGGGTTCTGCTCGATCTGCAGGATGCGCTCAGCCACCAGCGGCTCGGCGGATGCGCCGGCCGCGCTTTCCGCCAGCCGGCCTTTCGTCACATACTTGCCGTGCCCGTTGCCGTCCCCGTTTCCGCGCCGCGCGCTGGGTGCCGGGCTGGCGGTGGTGTCGCCCAGCGATTCGGCATAGGCTTCTCCGATCGGCGGACCTTGATACTGCTCGGCCTCGATCTCCGTCGGCGAAACAATATCCTGCAATTTTCCGACGAGTTCTTCCCCGCTCGCCGCCGCGTCGCGCATGACCTTGACCATCTCCGTAGCCACACGATTCAGGGTGCCATCGGTTTGCCGGGCCAGCTTGTAAAGCCCGACCTCGTGGATCTTTCCGATCCGGTGCGTCAGTGCCCCATCCCAGTCCACCTGATCGAGCAGCGGCCACCAGATATATCCCAACATCGGAATCCCCTCGTTCCGCAGCCGCTGGCAATGCTCGACGGTGATCTCGAACCACATCTCGCGGTTCATCACCGCGCCTTCAATCGAGGTTTCGGTCAGCATCAGCGGCAAGCCATACCGCTGGTAGTATTGTAAACCCAGCCCATACAAGCCAACCGGGGTGTCAGCCCGGCGCTGCCGCACGCCGCCGCCGGGAGTTTTTTCGATCTGCCAGTCGCTGTGCGGGTAATAATCCAATCCCAGCACGTCCGGCGACTGCCGGTGCGTGCGGAACCATTCCAAATCCAAGTCGCTGATGCCATACCCTTTCAGCCACGCGTAGAGCGGATGCTCCTGATCGACTTGGCCGGTCAGCAGGTCCATCACCACATACCGGCGCAGATTGCGCCGATTCACTTCGATCTGCAGCGACTCATCGCGGGTCTTGAAGTTTTCGGCCGCATCGCAGAGCAGCACGGTGGCTTCCGGCATGGCGCTGCGAATCGCGCGGATGCCGCGGCTGACGCCCTGCACCACCCGGCTGAGCACCGGCATGTAGCCGTGCCACTTGCGGGCGTGCGGCGGCCAGAATCCGAAATCGCCGCTGAACAACGCACACACCAGCGGCTCGTTGCACGGGCACCAGGTCTTGATCGATCCGCGATAGCGGCTGACGATTTCGTGGGTAAACCGCTCCAGCGATTCGGGGAATTCCGGATCGCCCACCGCCTGGCCGAGCCAGCGCGGCGTGCCGAAGTGCATCACATCCAGCATCACCTCGATGCCAAGTTTTTCCAGTTCCTCGATGCGCTCGTCGGCATACCCCCATTGAAATTTCCCCGGCTCGGCTTCGAGCACGTGCCACGGCAGGGCATAGCGCAAATGATTGATCCCCAACTCCTCTTTGGCCCGCTTGAAGTCATCGCGCCAGAATCGATCGTGCTGTGTCCACTTGAACTGATCGACATCCAGATGCGGCAGAAACGAGCACTCGATGCCTGCGCCCCACACGAACTGTTTGAACGGCAGCCGGTCGGCCGTCACGGGCCGTGGCCGAGTTTCCACCGAGGGATCGATCCGGCGATTGAGTTGCTCGTTCGTCGAAAGCATGCGCGTACACTCTTCCTTTCCAGTGGCTTCCCTAAAAGCGACACTTGTTTGCCGTCAAACCCGTCTAATTTCGTTGCCGCACCCAGCGCACCCATCGAAAAGCGGAATGATGGTGTCATCCATGCCCGGTTTAACGCGAGCAAAACTGCCTTAACCTGCTCTCCATGTATCTGGTCCAAGTGCTCGGAACCGCGGGCGACACCGTACGTTTCTCCCGCTCCTGGGCGGGAGATTGAACTTCGTGCGTAGCGTTTTTGCAGACTCCTCGATTTGTCGTTCGCTGTTTCATCCGATACCTCGGCCCGTAGCTTGGTCGTTCAATTTGGGCAAAGCAAAGAGTATGCCCTGAACCGAACCCTTCCGTTGTTCCCGACCGCTGGGAATCGCTAAACGTTGAGAAATCGAATGGAAAAATTTTCTGGTTGTGAGGATTGCAGCTTCCTGGGGAGGGTGCAGCGACCGCGACATTAAGACAGTGTGTCTACTTTGGGGACAGAGTGTCGCCAAAGCGTTGCCACCGTCCGGTCGGTGCCGGCGGTGAAGACATGGGGTTTTACGGGCGTTGCGGCAATTTTTGCGCTTCGCCGGTGGGGGTGGCGGGCTTGGTGGCCGGAGTTTTTTCCGCATCCTGAAATTCATCCACCAGCGTCGAGCTTACCTGCACTTCGACGCGCCGATTGCGCGCCTGGCTATCGGAGGTGTAGGCGCGCTGCCGCACCGGTTCAAAGGTGGAGCATCCCTGCACGCGGAGAATTTCCGGGCTCACCCCGTGTGCGGTGAGAAAATCGGCCGCCGCTTGTGCCCGCCGCAGGGACAGGTCCATCTGCTGCTGCGGCGTGGCCGTGTTGAAGTCGTCGAGGGAGGTGTGGCCTTTCACCAGCACGATCTGTTTGTGCCCACGGATTTGCGCGGCAATCTCGGTGAGGGCATCCCGCGACTCTTTAGTCAGCGCCGCATCTCCGATCTCAAAGAGCAGGCGCCCGCCGACGGTGCTCTGATTGCCCATGCGGATGGTTGTCACCTTGTCGTCGGTGCCTTCGGCTCCGTCTTTGGGCTCGGTGGTCTCGCCGCCATGGCCCGGGCCGCGCAGCACTTTCGAGGCCTGAATCTTGCGCAGGATCATCTCGATGTCGATCGGATCCTTGCTTTCGGGATCGGGGAGATAGCCGAAGCCATCGCGGATGGATATGACCGCGTCCATCCAGGCTTTCTTGGAGTTCCCCCCGTTCTCGCCGGCCGCCGGCTTCAGAACCCACAGGATCACAAAAAACCCCATCATCAACATGACAAGGTCCGCGAAGGTGAAGATCCACTCGGGGCATTCTTCGCATTCAGCCTTCTTACATTTTGTGCAGCCTTTGGTAGCCATTTTCAATCCGAATGCAGGTTCACCGCAGAGACTTTGTGGTGAACCGTCTTATGCCGCCTTTGGCAGCGCTGCCTGTTGCTTGGCACTGAGGAAGCTCAGAAGCTGCATCTCGACGACGCGGGGGTTGTTGCCGGCCTGGATGCTTAGCACTCCCTGCAGGATGATCTCCTTGGCGAAGACTTCTTCGTGGGAGCGCAGGGAGAGTTTTTCGGCGATCGGGCCGGCGATCAGGTTTTGCAGGATGCAGCCGTATAACGTTCCGGTGAGGGCGATGGCCAGGGCCTGGCCGATCACCGCCGCGTCGCCGGCGAGATTGCGGAACATTGCTACCTGGGCGATCAGCGTCGCCATCAGGCCGAATCCCGGGCCGAACTTCGCCAGGGTTCCGAAGAAATGCTTGCCGTGTTTGTGGCGCTCGGCCATGGAGTCGATTTCGATGCGCAGGATGCGTTCGATGATCTCCGGGTCGGTGCCGTCGATGGTGAGCTGCAGGCCGCGGCGCAGGAAGGCATCGGGGGCCTCGCGGGCGACCGTCTCCAGCGCCAGGACACCGTCACGGCGGGCGGTTTCGGCGTATTGCACCATGTCCTTGATGACGTGCTCGATGTGGGCTTCCTTGGTGAAGAGCCACTTCTTCATGTAGGAGACGGCGCCGGTGATGGTATGCAGCGGCATCGAGAGCATGGCCGCCCCGACCGATCCGCCCAGCACCAGGAAGATCTCGTTGGGCTTGAAATAGGAATCCATGTGGCCATGGCTGGCGTGGAACATCGAATAGAGCACCGCGCCCCAGGCCACCACAAGTCCAATGATCGTTGCAAGATCCATCGAGCCGCTCTCCGTGGAAGGAGGTCTCCCATGTGGAGAATTTCCGCGCTGCGCCCGTCCGTGGGCGCTGCGATATCGCTTACTTCGGCTGATTTGGGGTGGGAAAGTGAGATATTATTGGAATCAGGGATTACCAAACGAGCGGGTGCTTGTCATCTCCTTTGTAGGGGCGGGGTCTCCCCGCCCTGTCTGGAAG
>DAIOHQ010000033.1:0-27066 GCA_036744635.1 Tepidisphaeraceae bacterium
CGCGGCGAACCCCGCCAATTTGGCGATCATCTCATTGGCGATGGATTCCGCTGGACGGCTTTCGACCTTCTCCGTGGCGCGCGCCTGCTCAATCCGTTCGATAACCGCCTTCAGTTTTGTCTCAAGTTGATGCAGCTTGGTCTTGGCGGCGTCCTGGCCGACGCTGCCCAGCGCGTCGATGACGAACTCGATCTGCTGGGTAAGCTTCATCCGCTCGGATTCCAGTTTGGACAGGTCCGTCGCGTCGGCATCCGCATTTCGTCGCTGGGCTTCGATCTGCTCGACGATCTGGTCCTTCAGGTCGGGGATCGAGAGCAGCATGTCGCGTACGATCTCCAGCACCGAGCGCTCCAACGTTTCGGCGGGGATCAGGCGGCGCATGGTCTTGTCGGCCTTGGGGGTGGTGAAGCCGCGATGGATGGCGTAGTACCGCGTCTTGGGCGAGCCGACCGTACGCCCCGTCAACGGATGCCCGTCCACGCTCTTCAGGATGCCCTTGAGGAAGTAGCGACTGTCCACATGGCGGTCCTTGCTCGCGGGGTTCTTGGCGCGCGAGTGATCCTGCTTGTCCAGTTGCCCCTTCTGCCAGGTCACGGCCCGCTCGCGCAGATCGCCCAGGTAGTCCTTCAGCGATGGATGCTCCACCTGGAACCATTCGCGGCGCGGCCTGATGCGCTGGGCAGGCTTCTTCCGCCCCGCCAGCGACTTGCGGTCGGTCTGCGACGGCACGGGAGTGTTCTTCGACCGCGTATTGTAAATGGCCTGCGTAAAACGATTGGCGATGCCGATGCCCGTGTAGACGGGGTTGCGAAGAATGTTGTTGATGCTCGTGACGCACCACGGTCGGCCGTCCCCCGAACGGATGCCCAGCGAGTCCAGTTCCCGCGCGATGCGGAAGCCTGCCCAGCCGTCGATCAGGCGGCGGCGGAACATCAGCCGCACCGCCTGCACCCGCGACTCTTCGCCCGGCACCAGCATGACCCGCTCGTTGGACTGCATGCGGTAGTGGGATGAGCGGCGTGTGCCGGATTCCGGCTCGAAGGTTTGGAGGACCATGCCCGTCTGCGGATCGAGCTTCTGCTGGCTCCCGTCCGCGAGGTTGCGGATGATGTGCAGCGGCTTGCCGTCCACCGAGACGTAGAGCCGATCCACGCCATAAGGCGGGCGCATACAGTGGGCGATGCGCCCCTGCTCCAAGCTGCTCATGGACCCCCGCGCCACCGCAAACGACAGGCTCTTGGCGTACTGCTGGGCCGCGTAAAAACCGACGGTCTTGATGATCCCGCTGTGATCCCCCTCGGGCAGGTGGTCCGCGACGAAGATGACATCGATGCCGACGGCGTTCAGGGCGTATTCCATCGTCATGCCGTGGCCCGCGCCGCTGCGGGTGAAGCGGCTCATGTCCTGAACCAGCAGCACGTCGAAGTCGTTCTTCTCGTTCTTGCGGGCGATGATCTGGGCGATGTCGGTGCGCGCCCCCGGCACCGATCCCGTAACGCCATCCAAGATGACGCTATCGACGTATTGCATCTGCTGCTCGTCCCCGAAGGCGCGCAGCAGCTTGAGTTGATCGGGGTTGCTTGTGTCGGCCTGCTGGGCCGTGGAGCAACGGGCGAGGCAGATGTACCTGCGGCCCTGAAGGTGAGATTGTGGAGACATGGACTTACCCCTTGGCAGCATCGAGATGCTGGCGGACCCATTCCGCCAGGAAGACATCGAGTGCCGCATTGAATTGACGCTGTTCTTCGGGCGTCTGCCGCCGATGGGCGACAGCGATGGTGAGCGGTGTTCGTGACTGCGACATCGGTCGCGTCGGCGGTCGCCGTTCTCTCCTCGCAGCGTCTTCTTTCCGAATCCTCATGGCTGCCTCCTCTAACGATCTGATCAGAACGGGATGCTCCGATCATCTTCATCTTGCTCCCACAGCCGCGCGTGGCTCTGCCGCATGGCAAGCAAACAAGTGAGGACCGTTTCCAGCAGATCGTCCGCCGTTTCGCGCACCGGTCGCTGCGGAACGCTGAATAGCGCCAATCGACCCGCAACACAATGGCTGGCGTTGAGAACGAACTCGTACAGCTCCGGCTCGATCTGCTGAAGACAGTCCATGATCTGAGCTGTCCCTTCTCGGCGAATCTGGGCACGCGCTTGCGTAAGATCGTCCGCGGTCACAATGGCATCGCTGGGCATACGCCGCTCCTTACTTGACGTAGAACCGTTGTCCACCGCCGCCGACTTCAGCGCCTACTGGACATTCGCCCGTCTGCGCGACGTGATCCCTCACGAGTGACTTCAGAACATGGGTTTCGACCCGCAGAGCCGCTGGCAGTTCCTGGCGGCACCAGCTAAGGAGCTTTGCCTCGTCGATGACTTCCAGTTTGGGCGGATCGGTACGGAAGCCGACCGTGCCCGCCGGCAGTTTGACGCTCCTGCGGCGAGCGTTGGCGATCTGCTGGCGCGCCCACGCTTCAAGCTGATGACCATAGCGTTGGAGGAAGAAAGCCTCCTCCTGTTCGGCGCGTCTGACTTCCGCATCTGCCCATGCCTTAACGTGCTTCGCGTAAGCGCGGGCTTCGACGATCTTCCGGACGAGCCAGTTTGCGCTTGCGGCGTCATTGACTGCGAAGGTCTCTGGCGGATCGGGCGGAGTTGGTGCAGTCGGCGAGATGGCGGTTATATCGGGTTTCATGTGCTGCTCCCTTCTCGGCGCAGGATTTCGACCGCCGCATCGATCCCGGCTGCGAGCATGGCACCCGCGAGCGTACCGCCGTGGCGGTCGAGCAGTCGGTCGACGCGCTCCCGCGTCACGCCGGGCCATGCATTTACAATGTCATCGGGGCGGAGTCGGGCATATACCCCGCTCAAACATTGCGCCGCCTCGAAAGGATTGGGGGGTTGCGGGTCGCTCATGATGACCCCGCCAAACCGTTGAAGAGCTGCGCGGCCGCGCTCATGCCCGCACTCACCATGTGGGCGGCGATGGGCACCGCGTGCCGCTCAATCAGCACCCGAAGTTGACGGTCGTTCAACTGTGGGCAGAGCGGACGGAGCAGCTCGATGTCGAGGACTACCTCGATGCCTGACGCCACGTCCTCAGGTTCGCACTCATGCGGCTCTTGCGGATGTTCCTGACTCATTCGGCACCGCCTTCCTCGTCCGAGCCACCGATTGCTTCCGCTGATGGAAGGAAGTCTTCCCAGCTCCGACGATTCGCTCGATCCATCAGCAAGACTGGGAGCCAGACCAACAGCGCCAGTTGTTTGGAGAGGTCGCAGCGCTGCTTGATCGTCAGCAGCGCCGCCTCGTGCATCTTCGTGATCTTGTTGAAGCGGTCGGAGATGGCGACCGCCAGCTCCGGCTCACGGACGAGCAGCTCGAATACGAGCCGCTGAAACTCCCCGCGCACGACCTCGTGCTGAATCTGGTCGATATCGGCGGCGGTAATCAACGCATCTGACTTAACGGTGCTCATGGCGTTCCTTTCAGCGAAGGTTGGGCCAGGTGGCGAAGATGGCGTCGTCCAGACGCCGACAGGGCACGATCTCGACGCCGTTACCTGAAGGTAGTTGGGCGACAGCCGACGGCGGGCAGAGGATGCGCACGGGCAACGCGATCTCACCGTTTGCGAGCGAGTTCGAAAGGTCGTTCAGAAGTGCGGGCGGAACTTCGCGTACTTGTCGGCATAGATCGATCTCACCGATATGCAGTTGGCGTTCGGGGATCGGCTGCTGGATGTACGATGCCGCCAACGCCAACGAGAGCGGCAGACCGAGAACGGATCGGTATCGACGCTCACCTGGTACGCGGCACTGGATCGACAAGTCAAAATCGGCCAATTCGAAGCCCGGCACCTGACATAGACCCGAGACGTACTGCTCGATCTCTTTTCGCGGTAAACCGGGCGCGGTGACTTTCGCCGACGCGCCCGGTTTAGGAAGCGTCACCGCGCCTTGGACTTCGGTCAGTCCCGCGCCGGGCAGATACCCCCGCGCGACGGCGGTGAGGGTTTCGGTGTGTGGTGACGTGCGCAGCCGGAGTGTGATCGGATCGATCTCCAGTTGCAGGGGCCGGGCGGTCTCGGGGCCGAAGCGATTCTTCAGCACGCTGACCATCCGGCGGTTGTACGCCTTGCGGATCAGGATGGAGCAATCGACCGCATGCTCAAGCGCCTTCGGCCCGGCGATCTCCCCGCGCTTGGTAACGTGGCAGATCGCCAGCGTCATGACCTGCGCGGCCCGCGTCAGCGAAAAGAACTGAATCAGGGCTTGGTACGCATCGAAGTTGTTGGCGGATAGCCCCGGCCCCTGAATCGAATCGAGGACGATCAACGAGACGCCGTGATACGGGCCGTGGGGATTGAGGACCTGCGAGGCGAAGAAGTTGGGCAGCGTCTCCACGTCGTGGATGCCGGTCTCGACGTGGATGTTCGAGAGAGCCGAGCGCACTTTGTGCGGCAGCCAGTCGCCGGCCATGTTGATGAACCCGGCCTTGGCGCGCTCGGCCGATTCCTCGGTCAGGATCATCAGGGCGCGGTGGCCCTGGCTGACCAGATCGAGAGTCAGTTGCCGGGCCAGCGTGCTCTTGTTGCTGCCCGGCGCTCCGGCCAGCAGGACCGCTTCCTCGCGGACGACCTGCCCGCACAGATCGGTGAAGAAGGGGTTGGCCGTGAAGGTGATCGTCTCGTGCCGCGTGTGCCGCACGTCGATCAGCAGGCGCGACGCTAATGACGTACCGCCGGCAAACGGATGAATCGATGGCGGCGCGGCCACCGGGGCCGGTCGTGCGCGTACCTTGGGCGCTTGACTCATGGAGTCTCCTTGAAAAGCCAAGTGCCGCGCTGTTGGCGGCGCGGCACGGACAAAATCGTTCAACGCGAAGACTCCTCGCTCTTCTCGCCGCTGAAGTCAAGAGGGGAAAAGCAAGATTTCGAGGAAGGCCGAGAAATCGGGCGAGCGTGCCGCTTGTTGGCTCTAACTATTTGTCTTGAGGAAACTTGCACCGCTCGATAAGCTGACAGCCGACAATTTGAAGGTTCGCTGAATCAGCGAATCGTCCTGTGAGATCGAATTACCACCCCGGCACCCGCCGGGTTTTCACACTCAGGGCGTTCGCCGGGTTCGGCTCCGCGCAAGCGGGGTCCGACACCCGGCGGATGAACCGGGTGTCGGCGCTGTGGTAAGCGCGATCTCACGGGGAGTCCGCCGGATTGGTGGACCCCGTTTTCGTTTGTCCCATTTGATATGGGGACGGGGTACTTTCGGTGGACGCAGAGCCTTTATTGAGGAGCGTCCAATGCCCATTTCGATCTCGTGCGAGAAATGCGGGACCAAGTTTCAAGTGGCTGACAGCGCCGCCGGCGCTCGCGGCAAATGCCGAGTGTGCGGTGGATTGGTTACGGTCCCGTCAGCATCCACAACTGCTGCGCGCGTTTCTCAACATGCATCGACGGGCCGAATCGTATCAGCACCGCCAGTCTCAGCAAAAGCATCCACCCCAGCGATCGCGCCCGATGGTAAGCCTTGCCCCTTCTGTGGTGAGCAACTCAAGATGAGCGCCATCAAGTGCAGATTCTGCGGAGAATCGCTTGGTCCAGGAGGAGTGCCATTCGTAGCAACGGCTGTTCGCGCGGACTTTGCGGACGCACAGGTGTTAACGAGCAGTGACCGACAACCCAAGACACCTCTCCGGGATGGAAAGTTGGCCGCGACAAGAGGCAGGGGATCGAAGTTCTCGTTCTGGTCAACTCGCACTGGTATCATAAGCGCCATCGTCCCGCTGCTTTTCATTGTCGGCGCAATAGGCGGCTGGTTTCTGTGGTCGTCGCACACCTCTCACACGAGCGAAGTCGCCGTGTTGCAGAAGTTCTTGAATGATACAGATGCGTTTGTCGTCGAATGTCAGCAGTTCACGCGCGTCCAACAGACGTACTTGGAACAATTGACTCAAACCGGCCATGCGGACCCGGGGGCCAGCCGCGCATTGCAAAGCTCGTCAGATATTCTATTTCAGCACACCTCTGAAGTTCTGACAGCATTCCATCAGGTGCCAACCACCATGGCGAAGGTGCGCCTGGTCTGCCTCCCCCTCAAGGAGACGGCGGACAGCATTGTCAGTAATGCGAATGATTATCGCCAAGCTCGCAACGATTTTTTGGAAGCCGAACGCGCCGGCCGCAATTCCGCGGAGGCGCGTCAGGTGATCGAGAAGTACCTGCTTATCCTCGAGAGACTGAAGAAGCTGACAGAAAACGCCGCGGCGGCGGCGGCTTTAGGTCACGACATCGCCAACAAGAGCAGCGAACGCGTGATGATCGACGGTGTATGAAGGAGGAATTTTGTGAAATTCAGGATCGTTGGTTCAAATCGGATATCGGGAGAGGACAAAGAATTTCTGCTGGATGTGCCGGACGCTGATGTGGCGCGGAAGGCCGCCAATGCTCAAGGCATATTGGTCGCCGATTGCGTAGTCGTGGCGGACGATCGCGCGGAGCAAACGCGATCGAAGGTCTGCCCCTACTGCGCGGAAACGATCAAGGTAGAAGCAGTGAAATACCGTTTCTGGCGGCAAATGCTCGAAGCCTCCCCGAATAATCGGAAACGGCATTCATCAGAAACTGTATCCGATGGCCAAGTCGCCGCGGGAACCGGGTCCGACTATCAAAACCACGACGTGTTGAATTGGTCCTTTACGTCAAGACCGGAACCGGCCATCGGCGCACTGCTGGTGTGGCTTGGTGTGGGGCTACGACGGTTCAGAACTCGCTCTGTATGAAATCGGAGGGCGGCCACATGCCTCAAGCTCTTTGGTACTACATGAAGAATGGTCGGCAGCAAGGTCCACTCGACGCGCAAACGCTCAAGCAACTGGCGGTCAGCGGACAAATTGGATTGAGCGACATGGTGTGGAAGCAAGGGATGGCTGAGTGGCTTCCGGCCAGCCGCGTGCGCGGACTGATTCCAGAAGCCCGTCCAGCCGCCGTTGCCGCGCCACCGTCGCCCCCACCTATTGCGGTCGAGGATCGTACAAAGCCCTGTCCCTTTTGCGGTGAGCAGATCAAGGCGAGCGCGATCAAGTGCAGATTCTGCGGCGAGATGCTTGAATCCAGAAAGACCGCGGAAGCAGTTGAAGAAACTCTCATTTGTCCAAATTGCGGCGGCTCGTTCCCAATGTCGAAGATGGACCGGAATGGACTATGCAAGACGTGCGCGAGCCCACAGTCGTCGCTCTCGACCTCGGAACAGAGGCGTCCGCCCCGAGACTTGGTGTTGCGGGCCGGGTTCATCTTGGCATTGCTGTTTGCAGTCCTTTCATTGATTTGGGCCGTAGTTGCACTCTTCATAGCGGAGAACTGGGCAGGAGCCTTGAGCGCCTGGACCGGCCCAATTTTCTGGGGCGGCGTCGCCTTCATTCTGAGATGGGTGACAAAGAAGCGCGCAAGTGCTCCAAACTTATTGAAAACTGCGACCGATGCCCAAGTCGCTGCGGCATCCACTAACTGCCTGTCGCTGTTCATTGTTTTCGTCGCGGGATTGGCATGGGAGCTGATCTACATTGCCGCCACATCTCTCGGGGCATCCTCCTTCGAGCAAAGCCGTCGTGGAACAACGATGACGGTGTTTGGGGTGATCGCGATGTTTGCAGGATTGTCGATCCTTGGCGGCGCGTTTTTTTCTATCATCTATCTACCCCTGCGTTGGACCACAATCATGTCCCTGCCAACCAAGCGAAAGGCAATGGGCTTGGTCGGTGCGTTCGGGCTGATCTTTCTGCTGCTGGTCGAATTAATCGTGATGCTGATCGCAAATAGCATCACGCCACGCCCGACCATCCCCCTGAATGGCGGACGCGAGGATACCAATCAATCGGCGGCAGCGCCGCCGGTTCAGCGACTCATCGTCGCGCCCGTGCCACGACCCCGTGACATGGATGACGATCCGATCGTGACACGGATCGCATCGAAATACCCGGAGATGCTTGATGATCTCAAGGCAGGAAGGCACACTGATCTGCTGGACAGCCAGTTGAGGCTGGCGTGGATGACGGAGCAGATCACTTACGAAGAATACCAGCATGTGCAGCACTATCTGCGGTGAACTCTGCAACAGCGCGACTGGGCCAATGGCGAGCATCGGGACTCGGAATGATTGGCGTCTTCGGATTGAGGCTGAAAATAACCTTGGGGCAGAAGGGAAGGATGTCCAATGTCGATCGACCTGGCGCTGCGCCATGTCCATCGAATGTTCTTCACATACTCGGTGCGCCCGGCGTCCGGCCAAATGGCAGCCGGCTCGTCGACCTGCGTCCGAATTCTACGGCCCACGGAAATGGAGGATTGCATGACAAGTCGCACTTTTCAATGGCATATTGTACTCACGACGGTTCTGGATTGCATCGTGATGACGGCTTGCTTCTCGGTCGCGGCCGCGCCGCCGGCGTCTCAACCGGCCGCGGAAGCGGGTGCGGGTCTTGACGCGCGCATTGCCGAATTGGAGCGGCATTGCAATGACCTTTCGCCGGATTCGCCGGATCGCCCGAAGCTGGCTCAAGAACTGATGGAACTGAAAAATCGCCGGGCGATGGCCCCGACCACAGCCCCTGCCACGCCCAACGGAAGCACAACCGCGCTACCGGCATGGATGCTCGATCAACTCAAGCAGCGACGGCTCAATCCAATCCAAAGGGAATTGGAAAAGGCCGAGCAGTCGCTGGAGGGAAAGAAACGCCAAATGCAACAATTGGGCAAGCAGGCCAACTCGCAATCACGGCGGGAGTTTCAAGAAGCAATCAGCCAAGACGCAAATCGCGTTGCCGAGGTGACAAAGCAACTGCGCGAGGCCGAGGGGGAGATCAAATTAGTTGTCGAGCGCCTCGCGCAGCAGTACCCGAATGGCGTCATGCGGTGCCCGACATGCAACGGCGCCGGAGAGGCTCCTGGAGACCGGCGAGTCCGCGCACCGCGGCCGCAGGAGTGCAGTCAATGCGAGGGAACCGGCGTGGTGGGCCGCGACAAGGCGTATGCCGATGAAGTGGCCGGCATTTCCACGAAGCTGATTGCGGGCCGGCGGGCTGAAATGACGCGGCAGCTCCAAGACAAGATCGAGGCGACCACTGCTGAAATGGAAAAGCTGCCGAGTGAGTTGGAAGCGGTGCAAATTAGAATCGCCCAGAAGCAGCAATTGCTGCATGGGATGGGCACCGTATATTCGTCGAGCGAAAAGCAGCGAATTCGAAACGAGATTGGTCAACTTCAGAGGGAGTTGGGGGTGATGCGCCGGGAACGCCAGGAAGCATACAACCTCCAGATTCGCAGCCTGCGGGCGCAAATCGCTGAAATTGACTCGACCGATGCCAAGCAGATTGCCGAGGCAATCGTGGATGCGCAGCGGAAAGCCAACTTCGACAATGCCGTGAAGGCCCGACTTGTCGCGGAGCGTGAGCGCCAACAACAAGAGGCTGCCGAACAACAGGCCCAGGAACAAGCAGCGGCCCGCGCGCGGCAATTTCCCAATTGGCACGGACATTGGCGCATCTGCCCCGTGTGCGGTGGAACTGGCCGGGATGCCGAGGCGGAGCGGGAAGCCAACACGCGCAATGCAGGCATCGTTGGAGCTCAAATTGCCGGCACGGGTGGCTCGGCGCGGTTCAAGGGGGCTGTCATTGCATGTGATGCTTGCGGCGGCTGCGGCGAGGTCCCCGACAGGAAGTAATTCGCGCACGGGCGATGATGCCGCATGACGAGACTGGGCTGGCGGCGATTTGGAATATGCAAGCCGGTATGTGGATTTCGCGGGAAGGAGTGCCATGCGGTTTCGGGTCATCGGCGCGGATCGGGCCACCGGGGCCGAGCGGGAATTGGAGTTGGAGGCAACGAATGCCGACGCCGCCGGGGCTGAGGCCAACGCGCGGGGACTGTTGGTGGCCGATTGCGTGCCGCTCAACGGCGCTGGGCGCGAAGCTATGAAGACCTGTCCCTTTTGCGCCGAAACGATCAACGCCAAAGCGATCAAGTGTCGGTGGTGTGGCGAGCGGTTAGACGAGCCAGCACCGGCCTATGCGTTGGCGGAGGAACAGACAGCACCCAAGCAACCGCCGCCATTGCCTCCCGCGATGCAGGCTGCCCCCGCACGGCCGCCCGCCGATAGTTTGGAACAACTCCAACAGGCCAATGCACGACCGCGCCAACCACGGACGCCGCGCGCCACGACCACGGCCGCGTCCACGACGGCGGCTGGTTGCGTGGGCGGTGTCGTCACCCTCGGGCTGGTCATCTTAGTAGCGGTCTGGATGTTCTCCGGTGGGGACAGCGACGAAGGCGCTGCGCTGCCGATCTCCAGCACGAGTTTCGTGGACTTTGACGCGAAATTCTGTGTTCATTCCCGCCTGACGAATCTTCAGAAAGACCGGGAGATCAACGGCTTCAAGGGCCAGCGGGTCAGATGGGAGGGCATTGTGAGCTATGTCAGCGAAGACAGCGTGGGCATCAAGCACAAGGCAACCACCACCACTTATGATGTGCTACTGCGGGTGTCAAAGAAGGAACAATCGGCCTTGGTGACACTCAACAACGGCGATCTGTTGACGTACGAGGGCACGATTGACGATTACGGTACAATCCTGCCCCATGGCTTGAGCGACGGCCGGATCGTGAGCCACCGCACGATGACGGCTGAGGACCAAATGATCTTCCTGGCCAAGACCGAGACGGCCGTCATGGAGCGCATCGGCGGTAAATTAGGCGAGTGACCTCACAATGCGCGAGGCCGAGCTGCGATGATGAATAGGTGCAGCGTTGGACGAGAACAACGGCTCAATTCGTGGTTTCCTCCTTTCCGAAGCGCTGCGGTTCGTCCTGCAAGCGCGATCCTGTGCCGGGGTCAGCCGGATCGCACTGATCGGCTCACTGGCGTCCACGAAGCCCGATCCCAAGGACGTGGACCTGCTGCTCACGGTGGCCGACAATGCCGATCTGACGGCGCTCGCCGCCGCAGGTCGTCAGCTCAAAGGGCGGGTCCAGGCCCGAAACCACGGGGCCGACATTTTCCTGGCCGGCCCGATGGGCCGGTACATCGGCCGCACCTGCCACTATCGGGACTGCCGTCCCGGTGTTCGCGTGGCCTGCCAAGCCCGTCGCTGTGGCTACAGGCCGTTCCTCTGCGACGATCTTGATGTCCTGAGATTGCCGAGCGCCTTGGCCGAGGCACCGCCGTTGGAGCTTTGGCCCAAAGTGGTGCGGCGCGCTCCCATTCCGCCCGATGTCGAGGAGCGGCTTGTCTGGCCGCTGGAAACTCATACAATTCCGTCAACCGTGGCGGCGGACCCGGATTGAAGCAGTAGGGCGTGGCCGACTGAATGGAGGTCGGCCGCGTGCTGGACGAAAAGTTCAATCGGTGTCTTGTCACCCCGACTCAGTAAGCCCCGTAATCACAGTCGATTACGGGGATTTTTCATTGATGCTGCACCTCCGGCCGCTACACATCGACAGGCGTTTGAGAAGGCGCTTCGGCAATGGGTGGATAACCGCGGTCCGGCGAAAGGGTGCAATGAGATCAGCATTGACGGCAAGGAACTTCGCGGCACGCAAGGGCACGAAGTGCCGGGGGTGCGGGTGCTGGCGGCGTATGCCCATGAAGCGAAGCTGGTGTTGGATCAGATCCCGGTTGAATTGCACCCTACGGTCGCGCGGGCAGGGTTTGGTCGAAGAAATCCACCACCTTCTGGCGCAGGTCGATTTCGTTGTGCTGTAACGGAAAACTGTGTCCGGCTCCGTCGATGAGCATCAGCTCGTGGCGAATGCCGAGCCGCTCCATTGCCTGGGCGAGGCGCTCGGATTGCGCTGGCGGCACGATCGTGTCGGCCGTGCCGTGAATGAGCAGCGTTGGCGGAAAGTCGGCGGTGAGCTGGTACAGCGGCGAGCCGGCCTGGTGCAGTTCGCAATGCGTCGCCTTGGAGAAGCCAAAGAGCTCAAGGCAATCTCCCCAGCTCGGCAGGTCGGTGGGCGGATAGAGGGCCACCACCGCCCGCACCCGCGCCCTGAGCCGGCCATCCGCCGGTGACTGCTCGCCGGCCCCCAGCAGCAGCGCCATGCAGCCGCCGGCCGAACCTCCGATGGCGCCGATTCGTTCGGTGGCGATGCCATACTGCCGGGCATGGGCGCGCAAGTGGCGGACGGCCGCGCGGCAATCGTGCAGGCAGGTCGGCCAGCTCGGATGGCCGGGCGTGGAAAGCTGGTAGTTGATACTCGCGCACACGTAGCCGGCCTCGATCAGCGTCTTGGCCATCCCCGTTTCCCGGGCGTCGGCCTTGTCGCCGCTCCCCCATCCGCCGCCGTGGATGATGACGACGGCGGCCCGACAGTCGCCGGGACGAATCGCCTTCGGCCGGTACAGATCCAACCGCTCGGTCCTTGCAGCGCCCAAATATGCGATATCTGGAGTGACGATCATGCCGGCAATATAACTTGCATCCGCCGGCGCAGGCACCGGGCAGCAAGCCGTTGGTCCTGTGCCGTTGACCTGACGCGATCCAGCAGGGCGTCCAGCGCCGTCAGGCATCCATGCACGTCCCCGAAGGCCAGGATTCTTCCGCTCATGGTTTCCTTCACTTGCCGGCGGGGGATTTTTCTCCGCACTCGGGGCAGCGGGTGGGGGTGGCGCGGAGATCGTAGCCGCAGCTTCGGCAGAGGCCGCGGCGGACCATGTAGTTGCGCCAGTGATTCCGCCACCAGGCGTAGAAGACGGCCAGGGCGAGCGGCGGCAGAGCGAAGATCCAGAGCGGAAGGATGATGGAGTTATAGAATTGGATGTTGGTGGAGAATAATTGGTCGGGGCCGGAGCCTGAATGCCACCAATGTTCGAATTTGTATTGGGCAGAGTCCTGCGTGTAGTGGATTATTTCTACTGTGCCGCGGCCGATGGTGATGCTCCAATTTGGCCAGCGGAACTCGTCGATGATCCAGGCGCTGCGCAGCCACAGCGGGGTCAGAATGAGCGCGGCGGCCAGGGCAAGGCCGGACAGAATAGACAACTGGCGGCGGACGTGCTGGGTGTTGCCTAAAGGGATTTCGGTGTCATCGGTCATGGTTGCTCCGCTTGCCAATGCGGTTGCGTGGTGTGCTGAAGCACACCCTACATGGCTAACGAAATTCGACATCGGGCGCCGTGACCGAAAGAAAGTGCTTCAGCCGCGATCCGAATTCGTGAAACTGTTCGGGCGTCATTCCCTGGTCGACGACCAGGGGACGATCCCACCAGCCGCGCTTTGGCCGGATGACGAATTGAATTCCGTCCACGGATGGAATCTGTTTGGCGGAGACATAACGGATTTCTGTCCACGTCCAGTATTTCTTCTTGTAGCTCACACCGGAACTATCCACGCGCAATCGATCGCGTTTGTCGAGTGCATACAGCGAACAGAAATAGCCACCGAAAAGAATGCAGAGGACTCCACCCGCGAGTTCGATGGCGTGCTCTCGCTTGTGTGCCCATGTCCAAAGTGTGTCGAAAATGATGAACAGTCCAAAGAGCAGGAACAATCCAGCCACCAAAAAACGGGGCTTACGGTAGCTCCACTCTCCTTCCAAGAGCACTTCCGCTTCCGCCTGCGCAGCATTTGATATCGTGCGTTCGTGGGTCATCCCGCCACCGCCATTTTTCCCCATTCCTCGAAACGCTTGAGCATTTCGGTGCTGACGCTACGGGGGGTTTCGGCCAGGACGTCGGTGAGGATTTGGTCGTCGATTTCTGCTTCGGGAGCGGAGGGACCGGTCGCTACCGCGCGGAGGAAGGGGATGGTGGCGGCGCGGTCGCAGAGGTATTTGACGTCGGCGCCGCTGTAGCCTTCGAGGCGTTCGGCGAGCTGCTCGAAATTGACGGTGTCGGCCACGGGACGGTGGCTGAGATAGATCTCCAGCATCCTGCGGCGGGCGGGGAGGTCGGGGAGGGGGATGTAGACTTTTTCGTCGAAGCGGCCGGGGCGGATGACGGCGGGATCGAGCTGCCAGGGGACATTGGTAGCGCCCATGAAGAGGACGGATGACTTCTTGTCGAAGCCTTCCATGCCCTGCAGGATCTGCGGCACCACGCGCTGCATCACGCTGCTGCCCTCATCGCGGCGGGCGGGGACAAGCGACTCAATCTCGTCGATGAAGATGATGCTGCGCGGCTCGGCGGCGGCGGCATCGAAGAGCTTCTTGATGTTCTGCTCGGCCTCGCCGACCCATTTGCTGAGCACATCCGCCGACGACACGCGGAAGAAGGTTGCGTCGATCTCGCCGGCGGTGGCGCGGGCGAGCATGGTCTTGCCGGTGCCGGGCGGGCCGTAGAGCAGGATGCCGCCGCCGGGGCGAATGCCGAATTTCGCGGCCAGCTCGACGTGCTCGAAGGGATAGAGCATCTTGAGGCGGATGTCTTCTTTCACGGCGTCGAGGCCGGCGACGTCGTCAAAGCGGAGGGCGGGCTTTTCGCGGACGATCCACTGGTCAGCGCCCTTGCCGCCTTCGGCCTCGGAGGAACTGTCGGCCCGTCCGCCGGATCCCGGGCCTTTGAGACCGGCGCCCTGCTTGCGGTTTTCCTTTTTGGCGTTGTCGCAGTCTTTGGCCAGCTCCAGCAGGCGGGCGGCCATCTCGCGGCGAGCTTCGCGGAGGTCTTCGCCCTGGGCCTGCTTGCTTAGTTCCACCATCGCCCGGGCGGCTTCGAGGAGATAGACCCGGGCGGAATCCCACTGGCCGGCGCGGCGGGCGTCGAGGCCCTTCTGGCGGTAGCGTTCGAAGGTTTCCCAGGAGATGGTGGTCATGGACGGCCTTTGTCATTGGTCATTGGTCATTTGCGGCAGCACATGAATCCCCGATTGCCCGCAAAGGACAAATGACAAGGGACCAATGACAATCATATTTTTCTGCTCGCCAGCCAGCCGGCGAGGGTCATGTAGCCGACCATGAAGAGAACCAGGCCGATGGCGAGCTGCACGGTTGCTCCGAATTGGAGCATAAACCAGATCAGCACGAGCGAGACCAGGGCGAAGAGCAACAGATAGGCGATCCAGCGCCACCAGCGTACGCGCAGGCCGGTGTCGATCTCGAGAAATTCCGGATGGCGCCGGGCCGGCGCGCCCGGAGCAACATCGCCATCCGCGTAATGCAGACGCTCGGCAGGCGGGTCGGCGTCGTCAACATCATTCCACTGATCCATTACGATCCTTTCGCGCGCCGGGCGTCTGCGGCGTGTTGCAGTCCATGCCATGCTGAAAACGCCCCCAGGCCGAGCAGCACCCAGCGAAACCCCTCGCCTCGGAACAGGAAGAACAGCAGTACGAAGAAGATGCCGAAGCCGCAGAAGAGGGCGGCCGCGATCCAGTGCTCGCGGGGGCTGGGCTGGCGGAACCAGTCGGGGTCGGCCTGCGGGTCGGTCTGGTCGGGCTGGGGCATTCAGATGATTATATCGAAAGAAGGGGCTGGGGGCGCGGGATGGCCGCGGTACGGGAGCGCTGCGCTTGTGGCGCATGGGCTGGGTAGCCCATGCCACTGTTCTTGGCAGACTGTTCTTGGCAGATTGAAAGATGCGGCTTTCGCGGCTACAAACGGCACCGCGCGGGCGAGAATTTTCGCGCTGCGCATTTACCGAAAGGCACGATACATGGCCACGCAAAATATATATGTTGGGGCGGATGTCGGGGGGACCAAGATTGGCGTCAATGCGATTGATTCGGGCGGGCGGCCGATCTCGGCGGAGTGGATCGAAGTGGAGTCGCGCTCGCACATCGGGCCGCAGGCCACCGTCGAGCAGATCGTGGTGGGGGTGCGGAAGTTTCTGGACAGGATGGGGCTTGGACTGGACGCGGTGGCGGGCGTGGGGGTGGACAGCCCAGGGCCGGCGGACATCAACGGGCGAATCGAGAAGACTTCCAACATGCACCCGGCGTGGGAAGGATTTCAACTGCGCGAGAACGTGCAGAAGGCATTCGTCCCGGTCATCGGCCGGCCGATTCCGGTCGCGTATGAAAATGACTGCAACGCGGCGGCCTTGTGGGAAAGCCATGTCGGCAACCCGCAGGGGACGGAAGTGATGGCGCTGCTGGCGCCGGGCACGGGGCTGGGCGGGGGGATCGTCGTCAACGGCAATCTGCTGCGCGGCGGGCGGGGCATGGGGGGTGAGCTTGGGCATGTTGAGATCGTCCATCCCCCCTTCGTCGCGGGGACACAGACGCCTCCGTGCGGCTGCGGCCAGCAGTATTGTGCCGAGGCGTATACTTCGATGGCGGCGCTGGGGCGGCTGCTGCCGATCGTCCTCGAACAGCCCAAATGGCGGAACCATGCGCTGGCGCAGATCCAGGGGGAGGAGATGTGGCGCAAGCGGGCATTCCAGGTGCGGTCGCTGGCGGCCAAAGGCGATGAGCTGTGCCTGGCGATCTTTGACTGGCAATCGCAGGCGCTGGGGAGGCTGTGCCGGCAGGTGGCCTGCACGATCGACCCGCATCGCATCGTGATTGGCGGCGGGTTTATTGAAGGGGGCGCGCAGCTTACCGATCGCATCCTCGGCATCGTGCGGCAGACGTTCAAACAGCTCGCGTTCAAGCGCCACGCCGATGAGGTGAAGATCGAGGCGGCATCCTCCGCCGACCAGGCGGGGTGCCTGGGGGCAGCGCTGTCGGCGAAAAATGAGGGACATGTGTGAGGATTTGCGGTAGCATCGCCATAGCTCACGAAAGGGGCATTGGATGAAAATCGGGCTGGCGCTGTTGGCGGCACTTTTTCTGGTCGGATGTTCCAACGCCGGGCAGGGGCGAACCGAGCGGTTGATCGCGCTGGCCTCGGCGGAGGCGGCGGGGATTCCCAACGTGAAGGACCGATTCACGCGGCAGCTCAATATCGCGGAGCTGCAGTTGCGGAACGGCGACAAACGCGGGGCGCGCGGCACGCTGGGGCAGGCGGCGGGCACGATTAAAACGCAGGATGACAAGCAGTTGGATGCGTTTACCCAGCTCGCCGGGTGGGTGAGCATCTCGCAGCTTTCCCGCGGCGCGGATGACAAGACAGCGGCGAGCGCCGCAATCGAACAGGCGCTGGCGGTGCTGCACGGGATCGAGCCGGCCAGCGAGCGCTGTCAGTACGTGGTGAGTCTGGCGCGGGAGGTGCGGGTGATTCGCGGGGATGTGGCCTCGGTGAAGCTGATCAACGAAGCCGGGCCGTGGGTGGCTTCGATCAAGGAGCAGGCCGAGCGGCGGCGGGCGCTGATGGCGTTCGCCGATGAGCTGTTCACCGCCGAGGATTATTCCGCCGGGCAGGCGATGCTACACAATGATTCGGATGCGGCGTGGCGCTCGGATACATTGATCGCGATGGCGTATAACCCGGCAAAGTATTACCAAGCCCACGGCGGCATCTTTGCCGCGGGGGCGAACAGATCGCCGATGGCAACCGAACCGGCCGGGGGCAGTTATTCCGGAACATCATCCTTCGGAAAATCGCTGGATTACGAGTCGAATTTCAAGCAGAAGTAGCGCGCGTCAGCTCCACGCCAGGTGCTCGGCGCTGACGGTGCATTGGCGGGTGTCGATACTGTTGATGCAGGCGGCGGTGGCGCCGTTGGGGAGGGTTCCGTTGATCGTGACCGTCTTTCCAGTCCGGCTCACTGTGGCCCCACTGCGCTGCCATTTGCGTTGACGCCAGCCGGCGGTGTCGCGGGTGGAAAGGATTTCGCCGCGGATGATGGGGGCACCTTCGTGAAATTCGGCCAGCAGATGAGCGCGGTCGCGATGTATGCTGATTGCTCGCGCCAGCGGATGGCCTGCCTTGAGATGCTGATCGGCGAAGGCGTGAATTCCCGGCGGATTTTCGCCGGGGCCGTAGTGGGAGTGGACCATCTCGTGAATCAGGCAGACGGTGCGCGGGCCCCAGCCAGCGCGATAGGATTTTTGCCAGGAGGTGATCGGATAGGCCGAATCGTTGGTGCCGTTGATCCAGAGCAGCGGCATCGTGCCGCGCGGCAGGTAGTGGGCGGGGTCCCAGAGGCGCAGCCATTTGGCCGCCCGCACACTTCCCATGCGCTCAAACTCGCCCAGGTCCTTCCAACTCGAATCTTCGCCGATGAAGCCGCAGCCGTAGACCGGGGCGCCGAATCGGAAACGCGCATCGACGCCGCTTACCAGCGCGGTGAGAAATCCGCCCCAGGAGATGCCGGTCATGCCGATGCGATGGGGATCGACACCCGGCCAGCTTCGCAGCAGGGAATGGCCGAGGATCACGTCGGCGACAGCGTGATAGAGCCACTGGTCGGTCACCGGCCAGTCAACCTGCTCGAATCCGCCCCATCCGGGCGGGCCGGCGGAACCATGGCGCACCCAATCGGGCTGATTGCCTTGCGGAATTTTGCCGCACAGGTCCATGGCGATGGCGGCGTAGCCGCGCGCGGTCCACAGTTTCACCCAGTCGGCGAAGGCGGTGCCCCAGCCGCCGTGGATCAGCACCATGGCCGGAACGGTTTCATCCTGCACATCCGGCATACCGATCCAGGCGAATACCTTGGTTGGTTGCCCGCGGAAATTGAGGCCCTCGTAGAAGACCCCCTGCAGGCCGGCGGCATGGCAGACAGAAGTCTTCTCCCACCTCGGCGCTGCCGCAAGCTGTTGCATGTCCCAGAGCATCACAGCAGGATAGCAAATGTTTTGTCATCCTGTGTTGGCGCGCACAGTGGCGATGCGGTCGAGCGCGCGACGCTTTCGGCGGCGTGGGAGAATATGGCTGGATTCGGATGGATGCGTACATCCACCACTTTTCCAGCCATGACAGACAGGAATGTCTGCCCCACCAAATCAAGGCAAAGCCGCCTAAAGTCTCACGCACCCCTGCGGTCTTGCTGTCCTTCATGGAGTGTTTATGCACTGGCAGAGCGTGCTTCCGAATGTGTATCTCTTCGGCGACAGTTGCAATATATACGCGGTGGCCGGGCCGGAGGGGATGCTGATCATCGATGCCGGAACCGGCAAGTGGTTGGAACATCTCGATGAGTTGCCGAAGAAACCCGTGGCGCTGGCCTGCACGCATTATTTCCGCGATCACGCCGCCGGGGCGGTGATGGCGCAGCGGGCGGGGATTCCCGTGTTCGTTCCCGAGGGGGAGGCGGGGATCTTCGCCGACCCGGCCGAGCATTTCCGCCGCCGGGAAACGTACATCATCTATGACTGCCTGTGGGACCTTTTCGCGCCGATCGAACCGGTGAAAGTGGCGGGCGTGCTGCGCGACTATGAAAAGCTGACGCTCGCCGGCCTCGAAGTGGAAGTGATCCCGCAGCCGGGTGTCACGATCACGCAAGTTGGATTGGCGGTGAAGATTCCCGGCGGCCGGCGGGTGATTTTCTCGGCCGAGACCATTCATTCGCCGGGGAAGGTCGCCCGTGTCGCCCCGCTGCAATACAACTACAACGATCTGGGCGGGGCGCTGAATGTTTACTTCTCGGCGCACGTGCTGCGCGAGCATGCCGCCGATGCCCTGCTCCCCAGTCTGGGCATTCCCATGCTGGAAGGCACCGATGATGCCCTGGCCAAAGTCCAGCAGACCATGAAGGATCTATGCAGGAATCGGCCGGGCATGAGCGAGCAGTTTGAGAAGGTCGGCCTCGAGCCGATGCACAAGATCACCGAGCACGTCTACCAGAGCGGCGCGGGTCTGGCCAACACGTGGTTCATTCTCTCCGACTCCGGCAAAGTGCTGGCGATCGACTACGGCTACAACTTTTTTCTGGGCACCTACTGCTGGCCGGCGCAGTCGAAGCCCACCACGCGCCGGGCGCTGCTGCACAGCCTCAAGGGATTGAAGCAGCAGCTTGGCCGCGACCGCATCGACACCGTGCTGCTGAGCCATTTCCATGAGGACCACACCTGCGGCGTGCCGCTGCTGCAGCGCCTCTTCGGCACGCAGGTTTGGGCGGCGGACAACTTCGCGGACCTGGTGGAATTTCCCGAGAGGCACTGCTTCCCGTGCAACTGGCACATTCCGATGAAGGTGGATCGGCGGCTGCCGGTGGACATGTCGCCGGTGCGCTGGGAGGAGTACACGTTCCGACTGGCGCCGATGGATGGCCACACCCGCTTCGCGGCGTTGATCGCCTTCGAGGCGGATCGGAAACGCTTCGCTCACACCGGCGATCAGTATTTCTTTCAGAACCGCACGGCCGACGCGGGATACGAAAACAACCTGGTCATGCGCAACTATGTCTTTCGCAATGGAGCGCTGATCGACGGCTACGAGCGCAGCGGGAGGTGGATGCTGGAGTATCGGCCGGACATCGTCATTCAGGGACATCAGCCGGCGATGATTACCGATGGGCATTTCTTCGCGCGTATCGAGGATTTCAGCAAGGAGTATCGGGAGATGCACGAGGCGGCGATGCCGCTCGGCGCCGATGAAACCCATTTCAATCTCGATGGCTGGGGCGGGTGGATCTGGCCGTATCACACGCGGCAGAAGTCGTCGGGGCCGGCGACGGTGCGCGTCACCGTGCGGAATCCGCTACCCCGCGCGGCAACGCTCCAGGTGCGGCTGGTCGGGCCGAAGGGATGGAAGGGAACATCAACGTTGCTTGACGCCGAGGCGCGTCAGGACGTCTCCTGCGAGCTTTCCATCACCCCCAACGGCGGCTGCCGCAAGCAACCCTTTGCCGCAGAGTTGACCGTGGATGGCCAGCCATTTGGGCAGGTTGCCGAGGCGCTGATGACGGTGGAGGAATGATAAGTACAGGTTCGTGATTCTCGAACACCTTCCAAAACCGAAGGGCTGTCATGCTGAGCGTACTCGCGAAGCATCTGGACGCGAACTTCGGGGCCAGATCCTTCGCCGAGTACGGCTCAGGATGACAGACTGCTCGCCAGGATGTTCGCGAATTACGGTCGCTCATCTACTAGCCCGGAACTTGTAGTGCAGGCTGAAAGCCTGCACCACAATCGCTAGCGGCCGAAGCCGAACGCGTTAGCCACGTCGACGCGGTCCTTGACGAAACGCACGCCTTCCTTTTGGAGCATCTGCCGCTTGCTGTCGATGCCGCCGGCGAAGCCGGTGAGCGATCCGTTGCTGCCCACTACCCTGTGGCACGGCACGGCCGGGGCGTAGGGGTTCTTGTTGAGCGCGTTGCCGACGGCGCGATAGGCTTTGGTGCCGAGCTTGCGGGCGATCTCGGCGTAGGTGGTGACCCGTCCGGCCGGCACCCGCGCGGTCAGGGCCCACACCTTCTGGTTAAAGGACATTCCGCCCAGCACTTTTCCACACTTGATTTGCTTCTCGTACATGATCTCGCTCCTGACGCCCCTGAATTGAGAAGAGAGAGATGGTAGCAACCGATTCGGCCGCGCCAACTTGCCATGCCGCTTTCGACAGCTTATCTACAGCGGCCGGGGAAACATGGCTGGATTCGGACAGGTGAGTACACCTGTCACTCATCCAGCCATGACAGACAAGAATGTCTGCCCCACCAAGTCAGCGAACGCTGCTTGGTTTGCATTGCCGCGAGGCGTTCCTAAAATTCAAGGCGATGATTGTTCGCCTGAGCAAGACATTTCATTTCGAGGCCGCGCATGATCTGCCGACCTTTCCCGAAGGCCACAAGTGCAGGCGGCTGCACGGGCATTCGTTTCGGTTTGATGTGATCGTCGAAGGCGAGGTCGATCCGGGGAAAGGGTATCTGATCGACTATGGCGACATCAAGAAAGCGGCCGAGCCACTGGTGAAGCGGCTGGACCATTACTATCTGAACGAGATCGAGGGTCTGAAGAATCCGACCAGCGAAAATCTGGCGAAGTGGCTGTGGGAGCGGCTGCAACCAGCGCTGCCGCTGCTGCACGCGGTCGTGGTACATGAGACGTGCACGTCGGTGTGTGAATTTCGTGGGAAATAGCTGCCAGTAAACGGTCGCCCAAGCAGCGCCGCCATTCAGGTCGAGAGGGACTCCAGCGCTTCGGCGGCTTCGAGTTCGGCTTCCTGGTTCATCTTGTAGAGGACATACATGGAGCTGATGCCGACGTAGAAGTAGCCGCCGGCGAAGATCAGGGAGAAGGGGACGCTGGCGCGGCCGTAGGCATAGAAGAGACTGATGAACGCACAGCTCGTCATGTAGCAGCCAAAGGCGATCTCGATGATCGGCAGCGCCAGGCGCTTGAGCGTCAGGAATTGCGGGATGTTTTGTGCGGCCGGCGGGATGGTTTCCGGTTCATCGGCCACCGGCACGGCCTCTTCGGATTTAGTCGTTTCAACGTTCTTCGTGGCGCCATTTTTCCACTTGTTGCGATTGCGGCCGGTCACGCCATATTTCTGGGTGCGGACAAATTCGCTGGGGCGGTGATGGATCATGCTCCAGATCGCTTCGAGCACCGCCTTGGCATTATTAAGACTCACGCCGACGCCCAGTCCCATCAGGAACGGGAGGTGCAGCAGCGTTCTCCAGCCGGCATTTTTGCCGAATAGCTCGCGCTGGCCGAAGACGAAGAACGTGCTGGCCGAGCAGGTCGCCAGCACGAACAGGCTGCCGCTGAAGACATACTGGCTCCAGCTCTGTGCCTTGAACGGGCTGAAGACATTGAAGAAGGTCGGATACATCAGCAGCGTCAGCAGCACCATCAGCGGATAGACCAGCGTGTTGGTGAGGTGGAAGAACGCCTCGGTCTTGATGCGCAGCGACAGGTGACGCGAGCGCAGGATGCGCGGCAGCAGCTTGATGGCGGTCTGGAAGCTCCCCTTGGTCCAGCGATGGGCCTGCTGCTTGAAGCTGATCATTTCCGGGGGCAGCTCGGCCGGGGCGCAGAACTGCGGCAGATAGACGAACTGCCAGCCGCGAAGCTGGGCGCGATAGCTAAGGTCGAGGTCTTCGGTGAGCGTGTCGTGCTGCCAGCCGCCGGCATCTTCGATGGTCGAGCGGCGCCAAACGCCGGCCGTGCCGTTGAAGTGCATGAACCGGCCGGAGCGGTTGCGGGCGGTGTGCTCGATGACGAAGTGGCCGTCGAGGAATATCGCCTGGCTTTTGGTCAGCAGCGAGGCATCGCGGTTGAGGTGGTCCCAGCGGATCTGCACCATGCCGATCTTGTCATCGGTGAAGTAATGCACGACGTTGCGGAGCATATCCCGCGGGGGAACGAAATCGGCGTCGAAGATGGCGATGAAGTCGCCGGAGGCCTGCTTGATTCCCGCGGCCAAGGCGCCGGCCTTGTAGCCTTCGCGGTTATCGCGGTGGATGTACTTGATTGGGTAGCCCTTGTCGGCCCATTCCCGGCAGGCGGCTTCGGCGATGTCGGCGGAGTGGTCGGTGCTGTCATCGAGCACCTGAATCTCCAGGCGCTCCAGAGGATAGTCGAGCTGGCAGGTCGCCTTGATGACGCGTTCGGCCACCGTGTCTTCGTTGTACATCGGAAGCTGCACGGTGATGCGCGGCAGCTCTTCAAACGTGCCCTTGGGCTGATAGCCGTGGTTGCGGTGCTTGAGGTAGAGATAAAGCAGGATGTAACGGTGAAACCCGTAGAAGGCGACAGCGCAAAGGACGAAGACGTAACAGATAACCAATGCGCTGCCGAAAATAGACTGCCACATAAATGTGTTGTCTTTCGGGGTTCAAACCACGGGTCGTTGGAATCAACATCCCACTGTGCGTGGGGATTGTACGGGAGCCGCGAAGAACGTGTCAATAACAAGCCGCCGCGACGATAGCGATTGCGCTCCCGCCGAGGCCGTCTATGCCTGCGACGTTGATTCCGCCGGCCCGCGGCCAGGGCCGCGCCGGCATCGCAGCCGGCACACGCATGCAGTCTTGGATGTTCAATTTGCGGGGAAGTTGCAACGACATGGATTGGAATTCCGGCCAGAAAGCGAAAAACCCGTCGAAACGACGGGTTTTTCGGTGATTCAGGATGAAATCAGTCTCAGGCGGTCGGTTCGCCAGCTTCGGCCGGAGCGGCAGGCGCCTCTGCAGCGGTGGCGGCGGCGGTTGCCGCGGCGCCTTCGCTCTTCTGTGCCTTGGCGGCCCTAGCGGCAAACTGGTGGCGGCGCTCGTTGCGTTTGCGCCGCAGGCCGGCACTGCGCCGGGCGGTGCCAGTGGGCTTGGATTCCTCGGTCAGGAGCTGCAGCAGCACGATATCGCCGCCGTCGCCGATGCGGAAATCGCTGGTCTTGATGATCCGGGTGTAGCCGCCGGCGCGGTCGGCGAACTTGGGCGCCACGTCGGTGAAGAGCTTCTGCACGACGTTCTGGCCGGTGAACTCCTGCTTCTCATCGACCAGCCGGCGGTCGCGCATCATCGCGATCACCCGGCGCCGCGCGGTCAGCGTATTGGTGCGGGCGAGGGTGATCAGTTTCTCGACAAAGGATCGGACTTCCTTGGCCTTGGGCAACGTCGTGCGGATCTTGCCGTGCTCGAAGAGGCTTTGCGCCATGTTGCGGCGCAAGGCCTTACGGTGCTCGGTGTCGCGGCTGAGCTGCCGGCCGCGGTTCATGTGACGCATGGGAACCTCTCAATCAAATTCTGTCCGGCTATCCAACGGTAATTACTCGGACGCTTTTGCCGACACCGTCTTCTCGTTTTCCTCTTCCTCGTCATCGGCCATGGTGGCGGCGCCGGCGGGCGGCATCGCATCCAGGTCCATGCCCAGGCTGAGGCCCAGGTCGGCCAGCTTGCGCTTCACTTCGCGCAGGCTGGTCTTGCCGAAGCTGCGGACCTTCAGCAGATCGGCCTCGGTCTTCTTCACGAGTTCGCGCACGCTGGAGATCTTGGCCGACTCCAGGCAGTTATTGGCACGGACCGACAGGTCCAGCTCCTGCGTGGTCATGTTGAGCTTTTGCTGCAGCTCAGGATCGATCAGCGACTGATTGGCCTCGCGGATGGCGGCCAGCGCCTCGTCGCTGGCGACGTCGGTGCCCAGCTCGAAATACTGCACGAACGGGTTCAGGTGCTTGCGGAGAATCTTGCTGGCTTCCACCAGCGCCATTTCCGGGGTAATGCTGCCGTTGGTCCAGATTTCCAGGATCAGGCGGTCGTAGTCGGTCTTCTGGCCGACGCGGGCGTCTTCGGTGCTGTAGCGCACGCGCGTCACCGGGGAATAAATGCTGTCCACGGAGATCAGGCCGACTTCCTGCTCTTCGGTGTCTTCGATGTTCTCGGCGGCGGTGACGTATCCGCGCCCTTTGCCGACGGTGAGCGTCATGTCGAAATGAACGTCCTCGGTAAGCGTCGCGATCACCAGGTCCTTGTTGACGATGGTGATGTTGGAATCGGCTTCGATCATGCCGGCGGTGATCTGGCCGGCCTTGCGCGCCGTCAGCTTCATCTCGCGGGTATCCTCGCCTTCGAGCTTCACGATCAGGCTCTTGATGTTGAGGATGATGTCGGTGACGTCTTCCATCACGCCGTGCAGGCTGGAGAACTCGTGCTCAGCGCCCTTGAGGCGGATGTGGGTGACCGCCGCACCTTCCAGTGAGCTCAGCAGGATGCGGCGGAGGCTGTTGCCCACCGTCGTTCCAAAGCCGCGCTCGAAGGGCTCGGCGGTGAATTTACCGTACATGTCCGTGGAAATATGCGTATCGCGGATAACCCGCGACGGCAGTTCCAAACCGCGCCATCGAACTCTCATAACTGTCTCCTTTGCGCCATCCTCGAATTGCGGAAGGTTGCCGCCCCAACCGTTTGGGGCCATCTGTCTTCCACCTCGTCAAGGAAAGCTAAATTAGTCTGCGGTCGGCAGTCTGCAGTCAGCAGTGCTACCGACCTGTTTCAAATTCATTGCGATGTCAACAGCACAGGCATCGCCTCTTCACTGCTGACTGGCCACTGCCGACTGCCGACTCTTACACGCGCCGCTTCTTTGGCGGGCGGCAGCCGTTGTGGGGCAGCGGGGTCACGTCTTCGATGCCGGTGACCTTGATGCCCGCGTTTTGAATCTGCAGCACCGCCTGCTCGCGGCCGGCGCCGGGGCCTTTTACGCGCACTTCCACCTCGACCACGCCATGCTTGCGCGCCTGGGTGGCGGCGGCCTCGGCGGCCCGGCCAGCGGCCCAGGGAGTGCTCTTGCGCGCCCCTTTGATTCCACCGATCGTTCCCGCCGACGCCCACGACAGGGTCTCGCCGTTGGTGTCGGTGATCGTGATGATCGTGTTGTTGAACGTCGACTTGATGTGCGCTATGCCGCGGGTCACGCCCTTGCGCACGCGCTTTTTCACGCCCGCCTTAACGCCCGTCTGCTTTGCTGCTTCACCCATATGAATTCCTAGTTGTTAGCTGCCAGTAATTAGTTGCCAGCAAGGCTTCGCTGCCGTTGTTCTTGACTGGCAACTACCAACTGGCAACCGGCAACGTGTTTACTTACCCAGTTCCTTGACGCCCTTCTTGCCGGCGACCGTCTTGCGCGGACCCTTGCGGGTGCGGGCGTTTGACCGCGTGCGCTGGCCGCGAACCGGCAGCGAGCGGCGATGGCGGTGGCCGCGATAGCTTCCGATGTCGCGCAGCCGGGCGATGTTCTGTTGAATCTGCCGGCGGAGCGCGCCCTCGACCTGATAGTCGCGGTCGATGATCCCGATGATCTTCGCCAGTTCCTCTTCCGACAGCTCCTTGGCGCGGCGCTGCGGTTCGATGCCCGCTTCCTTGAGAATCTTGCGGCCGTTGGTCGGACCGATGCCGAAGATGTAGCCGATGCTCACCCAGATGGGCTTGTCGGACGGAATATCAACACCTGAGATACGGGGCATGTTTACTCCAGTGGGCAGTCGGCAGTCGGCAGTTCCAAGCGACTGCTGACAGCCCACTGCTGACTATTTCTATCCTTGCTTCTGTTTGTGCTTTGTGTTGGAGCAGATCACGCGCACGATCCCCTTGCGGCGCACGATCTTGCAGTTCTCACAAATTCTCCGCACGCTTGCTCGCACCTTCATGACGTTACCACCTTGCTTCAGCTCCCCTGACAAAACGCGAATCGAGCTATATAACACAATTTTTCAAGTTCATCAATACTGGTGGGGCAGACATTCTTGTCCGCCTCTTCGACAGCCGGGTGCCACAGGTCGCGGTACTCCGAGACCTGTGCCGCGTAGCGACGCAGTAGGACACAGGTCTG
>DAIOHQ010000034.1:0-26531 GCA_036744635.1 Tepidisphaeraceae bacterium
TCCTTCTCAGGTAGGGTGGGCGTACTCGCCCACCGTTCTCGATGGTGGGCGAGTACGCCCACCCTACGATCGTTCAATCGATTCCCTTGCCGGAGCCCGGCCGGGTGGACGGATCTTCCTGGGTGCTGGGCGGTTGCGGCTTTTCCGGTTGCGGCAGCGGTTTTTCCTGCGTGCTGGGAGGCAAGGACGCTTCGGGCGGTTTGGGAAGCGGCGCTTCCGGCGGCTTGGGCAACGGCGCCTGCGGCGGCGGCGCTACCGGGGGACTTGGCGCCTTCTCCGGCGGCGTCGGCGGCAGAACGGGCGCGATCGGCCTTTCCGCCGGCGCCACCGGCGGCTGCGGCATGCCGGCATCAACTCTCACGTCGCTATTGGGCGGCACGGGAGCCTGGCCGCGCGGCTCGGGCGCAGTCTTCTCTGGCGACGGCGGGGTCTTGCGGTCGGGCGGGGCGCGGAAGTCTCCCGACCTCCACGTATTGGTCATGTCGTCCATCAGCTTGCGCGACAGGAAGCGGGTGAATTTGTTCATCTGAACCTTGTCCAGCGGCGGCGGCACATCCACCACCGCCCGGCCGATCGACTGCCCGCCGCGCAGGCTGATCGCCTCGGCGATCACCCGCACTTCCAATCCCTGCTGCGTCTGCCGCGTCGGATGGGCCTGCACCTGCACCAGAATATCGGCGTCGAGCTGGCGGGCGATCTCCGCCATCACCCGCTGGCGGCCGGCCTGCAGGTCCTTCATCTGCTGCTCGGTCAAGGGCTTGGATGACACGATCGGCGAGATGATCTCCACGTTTCCGCCGGCGGCCAGCCAGTCGGTCATCAGGTTTTCCATCGCCTGGTAGTCGAGGGACTTGGCCGCCACTTCATCGTATTGGCCGGGCTTGAGATACACCTCGGTCTTCTCGTGATATTCACCCGGGCCTTTGGATTCGTAGCGGTCGCTGCGTTCGGCCACATCATCGCGATAGCGCCCTTCGCTGCGGACGGTGTCGCGGGTTTCAACGTTCACGCCCGCCGTCGATTGCTTGCTGTGCTCTACCGAAACCACCGGCTCATCCGGATTGACGGGGACGAGCTGGCCTTCGAGCGTGCGGTTGACGAACAGCACGATGCGCGGGCGGCCGACGTGGTTATAGGCTTCCACAAAAGCGCGCTCTTCCGGCGGGGCCTGCGAAACCAGCGCGGGGTCATCGAATGGCCGGCCGTCGTTGGGATTGCGCTGGACGATCAGCGGCTTGGAGGGTTCGCGGTCGTCATAGTACGCCTCGGGATTGCGCGAGGCCGGCACCGGCACACGCTGCGGCGGCGGCGTGCAGCCGATGGTCAAAAACGTTCCGGCAAGTGCTATGGAAAGCAACGAAATGGCGCGTGGCACGATGGCCTCCTTGAAGGCGAAGTAAACATTGCACCCAAGACGTAGACACTGGCTCTGACAAAAGGATGGGATCAGCCCATCGGTCGGATCCGTCCACGGCGGGTGCGGATTGCCTTTAGCAAGAATGAGCGATTCGCCCGCCGCTGGCAAGGGAAAATCGCCGTGCGGGGTGCAGAACGTCGATAAACACCGAACCGGCCGCGGCCGGGGGAACGGTCTACCAATTGACACCGGCGGGTGTCTAGTGGAAACATAGGTGCGCAACAACAAGGAGCAAGCATGTTGATGGGATACAAAGCGATGTTGACGGCGGGTTTGATGGTTGGGTTGGCGGGCGCCCCGGGCTGCCGGCATACCTATGAAGAGGAGCGGCCGCCGGTGGGGCAGTTGGATCGGCGCGACCGGGGATTGCAGAGCAAGGATCTGCTGACGTGCACAGATGAGATGGCGGCGTCGATTCTGGGCTCGGCCGACCTGGCGCGCTCGGACCGGCAGTGGATCATTGTCTCGGTGCCGATGGATAACGAAACGTCGCACACGAAAAGCTACGACATCTTTATCGATAGTCTCAAGACCCAGATCGCCAAGCAGGGACGGGGCCGGGCGACGTTGGTGGCCAACAAAGCGAAGTTCAACGAGATGCGCAATAAAGAGCTCGACCAGCCCGGCGGCGATGAATTTCAGCAGGGTGGCGGGCGCACCGGCAGTAATGAGCGCATCCAGGCGGATTATTTCCTCAACGGCAAAGTGCAGAACCTGCCCAACCGTGGCACAGACACCTTCCGATTTGAGTTCAGCCTGACCAATTCGAAAACCGGCGTGCAGATTTGGCAGGATGACTACATCGTGATAGTGGCGCGCTGATTCGCCGTAGCACGGGTTTCCAACCCGTGCCGAGGAACCGTGTTGGTTCGGCACGGGTTGGAAACCCGTGCTACGAAGGAGTTGCTGGCTGTGCGATTTGTTTTTGTATTTCTTGTCCTGGCGTGCGTCGTCGGCTGCAAGTCGGCGGTTGAAGCCGGGCACAACACCGCGCTCAGCGGCACCGATCTGGTGCAGATGACCGACGACATGGCGGCCAAGATCATGGCCTCGCCGGCGGTGCAGGAGGCGATCGCCAAAGAGGGCAAGCTGCGCGTGGTGGTGGAGCCGGTGGAAAATTACATGACGGCCGAGGTGCTGCCCAAGGGGCCGAGCGATGCGTTTACCGGCCGGGTGCGCTCGCTGCTGGCCAAGCACGCGCCGGATAAATTTGAGTGGTGCATGAACCGGGATGCCTTCAATGTGCTGCGCAAGCGGGAATTGGATTTCGACCTCGGTCCATCTCCGGATCGGGTGAATCCCAAGTATGCCCTGACCGCCAAATTCAGCTCGCTGACCAATGAGACCACCAAGCAGCGCAAGAGCTTTTACCTGTGCGTCTATGAGCTGACGGACCTGAACAAGAGCCGGGTGCTCTGGACGGATGATTACAAGGTGGAAAAGAAGGCGGTTAAGGGGTTTCTGGACTGATTTTTGCCAGCGGAGGGCGTTAGGGAAATGTTCCACGTGGAACAATTTCGGATGTCGATTGGGCGCTGGATTCTGCCGGCGCTGGCGCTGGTAGTTTGCGCGGGATGTGCCGATCAGAACCGCGGCAAGATCGATCGCGCGGTAAGCGATTACGGCGTCGGGAATTATGCGCATGCCCAGCAGGTCCTTGCTCCGCTGGCGGAGAAAACCGACGAGAATTTTGTGCTCAACAACTGCCGCCTGGGGTCGGCGGCGCTGGCGCGCTACGACCTGGATACCGCAGAAAAGGCCTTTCTCAACGCTTACGAGGTGATCAACAGCGTCGGGGTGAACGATGGCGGGCGCGGGCTTGGCGCGGTTGTCGTTACCGAAAGCATCAAGGTCTGGAAAGGCGAGCCGTTCGAGCGGGCGATGGCCAACTTTTATCTCGGCGTCGTCTACTACATGAAGCATGATTATGGCAACGCCCGGGCGGCGTTTGAGAACGCGCTGTTTAAGCTGCGCGACTATGGCAGCGGCAAGGAGACCGAAGAGCGCTACGAAGAGGTGGAGAATAATTTCCCCCTTGGACTGATCATGCTGGGCAAGTGCTGGCAGCGGCTGGGGCGGGATGATCTGGCGAAGCAATTTTTCGATCGCGTGAGCAAGACCAGCCCGCAGTTGGGCGACATCGTGGACCTGGGGCGCAACGCGCAGTCGAACGTGCTGCTGCTGGTGGATTTCGGCTATGGCCCGCAGAAGATTCGCACATCGGATGGCGACATCGTGGGATTCGGCCCCTTGCCGGGCGAGGCCGGGCCGGTGCCGCCGCCGGTGGTGATGGTGGATGGCCGGCCGATACGCCTGGATAGCGCGCCTCGCCCGCCGGTGGATCTGCTGGCGCTGGCGCAGGATCGCAAGTGGCAGAGCATCGACACCATTCGCACGATCAAGAGCGCGGTGGGCACGGGGCTGATTGTCGGCGGGGCGGGGTACGGCGCGTATTCGGCCAATCGGCGCGGGGGAATGCGCGGCGAGGATCTGGCAATTTCGGCCGGGCTTATCGGAGCGGGGCTGCTGATGAAGGCGACCAGCCAGGCGGATGTCCGGCAATGGGAGATGCTGCCGAGAACCGTTTTCGTGCTGCCGCTATCGCTGCCGCCGGGAGCGCACGAGATCACGGTTGACTTCCCGGGCGCCCAGGGGCTGCGGCTGACCTGGAGAAATCTGGAAGTTCCACCCCAGGGGGAGGCGACCTATTACTTCCGCATGCAGCGCTGGAACAACGGCCCCTTCAATTGGCCGCCGCCGACGATCGCGCCGGCCGGGCAGCAGGGGGTGGAGGCGCGGGCCGATGAGTGAGTGATGCTGCGCGGAACGACAGGCAAGTATGCCTGTCGAACGGCAGACAGGAATGTCTGCCTCACCAATACAAGGAGAGCCCTCGTCATGGATGCTTGTTGTGGTGCAGGCTTTCCAGCCTGCACGGATGGAGCAGGCTGGAAGGCCTGCACCACAATGGTGCGCGAAAGCGCATCCTGCGTTGTTGATGCGGGTGCGGTGTTTCGGAAACATGGGATTGGACTTAGAATCGTCGTCTTATGGCGCATGATATTTATGAATCGCCGCTGGTGTCTCGGAATGCGAGTGTCGAGATGCTGCGGCTGTTTTCGCCGCAGCATAAGTTTTCCTTGTGGCGGCGGCTTTGGCTGGAGTTGGCGCGATGCGAGCGGCAGCTTGGGGTGAGCCGGATCAGCGAATCGGCGCTGCGGGAGATGGAGGGGAAGATTGATGCGATTGATTTCGAGCGGGCGGCCGATTGGGAGAAGCGGCTGCGGCATGATGTGATGGCGCACGTACACACCTTCGAGGAGGCGGCGCCGGCCGCCAAGGGGATCATTCACCTGGGGGCGACCAGCCAATACGTCGTCGACAACGCCGACCTGATCATCATGCGCGATGGGATGAAGCTGCTGTGCCGGCGGCTGGCCAACGCGATCGATGCGCTGGCGGATTTCGCGATGCAATGGAAGGACCTGCCGACGCTGGGATACACCCACTATCAGCCGGCCCAGCTCACCACGGTGGGCAAGCGAGCGACGCTCTGGGCGCAGGATTTGGTGCTCGACCTGGAGGAGTTGGAATACCGCATCGCAACACTGCGGTTTCGCGGGGTGAAGGGGACTACCGGCACGCAGGCGTCGTTTCTGGCGCTGTTCGATGGCGATCATGGCAAATGCGATGAATTGGATCGGATGGTGACGCGGGCGTTCGGTTTTGAGGAATCCTTTTCCGTCACGGGACAGACTTATCCGCGGAAGGTGGATGCGCAGATTGTGTCGAGCCTGGCGGGGATCGCGGCGTCGGTGCATCGGTTTTGCAATGACATCCGGTTGCTGGCGGGGATGAAGCAGGTTGAAGAGCCGTTCGAGGCCGAGCAGGTGGGATCGAGCGCGATGGCGTACAAGCGCAATCCGATGCGCTGCGAGCGAGCGACGGGGCTGGCGCGATTTGTGATCAGCCTGTCGACGTCGCCGCTGCAGACTGCGGCCGAGCAGTGGTTCGAGCGCACTCTGGATGATTCATCCAACAAGCGATTGGCGGTGCCCGAGCCGTTCCTGGCCATCGACGGGTGCCTGCAGATCGTGATCAATGTGGCGCGCGGCTTGGTGGTATATCCCAAAGTAATTGAGTCGGCGGTGATGGCGGAATTGCCGTTTATGGCGACTGAGGAGATTTTGATGGCGGCAGCGCGGCGGGAAGGGGGGGATCGGCAGGAGCTTCACGAGAAGATCCGGCAACATTCGCTGGCCGCCGCCGAGCGGGTGAAGCTGCACGGGGAGAAAAACGATCTTCTGGAGCGGCTGGCGCGGGACAAATCGTTTTCGGGGTTGACCTTAAGCGAGGTGATCAACCCGGCGCGATTTATCGGACGTGCGCCGGAGCAGGTGGAAAATTTTACCCATCTTATCATTTTACCCATCAGACGCCGATATAAAAAGCAGCTTGGCGAAGGCGGCGACCTCAAGGTTTGAATGGGATAAACGGGCCTCTTTTGTGAGCTAAGCAACATGCCACAAATGCAGCGAGAACAATGTGATCGGTAAATTTTGAAATGCGATTATTTCACTTGACGCACGCGGCGCAGAAGCGTTACTCTGTGGGCGCACTTCACGTCAGGCAGCATCGATGAGAGTGCCTCGGGAGCGGGGACGATTTTTGCCGGGCGTGCAAAGTGCGTATGTCTGGAGGATGGTGGACATGTTTACTCAAAATGCATCGACGAGCCGTGGAGGACAAATGAGCCGTTCGGGAAATCTTACGTTGAAATTGGGCGCAATGTTCTGCATCGGGGGGGCCATCTTCTCCAGTGCATCGCAGGCGCTGGCGGTTTCCCCGCCCGCCAAGAGCAATACCGAGCTGTTTGACTGGTCAGTGAATCAGGACCCTGCGCCGACACAGTTTGCTCCGTCGCCGGTGCTGACCAACACCAACGCCGCCCAGATCGCAACCTACCTGACCAACCATCCGGGCACGAAGGCGCTGAAAGTCGTTGACTTTCTGACCAGCGCGGCCTCGAAGAACATCTTCAACCAGTTCAAGGTTGAATACGTGTTCCAGGATCTGGAAGATAACTCGAATGCGAACTTCGATGCCTATCAGAACCTGCAGATGATCCGCGCGTCCACGCAGTCGAACAATGCGTTCATCGGGCAGTTCAACGTCTATCCTGGCCGGAACGTCGATCCGACGCTCCGCGTGGGCAATCCGCCGACTGCGAAAAGCTTCAAGCATCCGCCGCACGACCACAACCAGTTTAATTACAACATGGCCAACGAGCCGCTGTATCCGGGCGAGCCGGACATGCGCAATCCGGCTTCGGGTGACTCGAACGCTCCGAACATTCGCTCGGCACTGTTCAATTTGCCGATCGAGCGGCTGACGACGGTACAGCAGAATCTTCCCGCCGGGGCGATCAACATCCCCTGGACGGCGCGGTTCAACAACTCTGGGAACAGCGCTCTGTCGAACCAGCCGGGGAATGCGCAATATCCCAACCAGTTCAATACCACCAACCAATTGTTGTCGCGAGGCGACTTTTCGGCGCTGGTGCTGCACTACCGGATGCGCGGGGCGAACTCGGTCAACCTGTTCGAGCCGGGCGTGATCGGCTATACCAAGGCGCAGGAGCAGCAGGATGCCACGAGCGGGTGGGACTATTTCTACGTTGAGAACTGGCTGAAAAACAGCATCTACCCGGTGACGGTGGCGAAGCTGGACAACGATGTCCGCATTGACGGGAAAGCCACGAACGACACGATCGAAAAGGCTGGCGTGGTCTGGTCGGCCATGACCAGCAAGGTGCATCTGCGTATCCTGCTGAGCAACCTGGATGAAAAGAACCATTCGGTGGAGTTTGCCCAGCAGCTTGGCGTGGCCAATCTGACCCGCTCCGAGCCGATGCCGGCGGGGACACACCGGTTCCTGATGTTCTCACTGAACACCCATACCGGCCAGTGGGTGCTGGACAGCGACACGCAGGTATTCTTCGATCCCGCCCGCAACGGAGTGGGCGTCCCCGAACCGACGATGCTGGGGCTGTTCGGCTTTACCGGGCTGGTATACATGAGCCGCCGCAGGCGCCGCACCGCCTGATCGCAAGTTACCATCAAGCAAAGAGCCGGCGGCCTGTTTCAGGCCGCCGATTTCTTTGGTAGCCTGCCCGATCGTGCCGATGAAACTGAAGAGGGTCTACCCCAGAAAAGCGGTCCTGCCATGCCACGTGACATTCCGGTCGGGAACGGGCGCCTGCTCGTCAACTTCGACCACGCCTATCAGATTCGCGACATTTATTTTCCGCACGTGGGGCAGGAAAATCACGCCGGCGCCGGCCCGTGCAGATTTGGGGTCTACACCGACGTGCCGGGGACGGAGAAGTCGCAACTGGCCTGGTCGAGCGATGAGCTGTGGACGATCCACCAGCGCTATCTGCGCGACACGCTGACCACGTCGGTATCGCTGGAGCATCGCTATCTGAAGCTGGCGCTCTACTGCAACGACGTCGTCGATTTTCACCGCAACATTCTGGTGCGCAAGATCAAGGTGAAGAACCTGGCCGACAACGAGCGGGTGGTGCGGATCATGCACAACCAGGACTTCAACATGTTCGGCATGAAGGTGGGGGACACCGCCTATTACGACCCGGACCTGCGGGCGATCGTTCACTACCGGGGCAAGCGCTATCTGATGGTGACGTTTTACCAGTCCGGCGAGCAGCGCATCGACGAATACGCCTGCGGCACCAGCGGCTTCCACGGCGCGGAGGGAACCTGGCGCGACGCCGAGGATGGCCATCTGCAGGGCAACCCGATCGCGCAGGGGGCGGTGGACTCGACGATCGCGCATCACGTGAGCGTGCCGCCGCACGGCGAGCGCACGGTGTACATGGCGATCATCGCCGGGCATTCGCGCGAGGAGCTGGTCGAGCTGCACAAGTGGCTGGCCAAGACCAGCCCGCAGGGGGTGATCGACCGGACGAGCAGCTATTGGCGGCTGTGGGTGGGGGGGACCAACATCAACTTCGGGAACCTGCCGGCGAAGGTGGTGGATCTGTTCAAGCGCAGCCTGCTGGTGGTGCGGACGCAGACGGACAACGGCGGGGCGATCATCGCGGCCAACGATTCGGACATCATGCAGTTTTCGCGGGATACCTATTCGTACATGTGGCCGCGGGATGGGGCGCTGGTGGCCAACGCGCTGGACATGGCGGGGTTTTCGGATGTGGCGCGGTGGTTCTACACCTTCTGCAAGGATGTGATCACCCCGGAGGGATATTTCCACCATAAGTACAATCCGGATGGGTCGCCGGCGTCGAGCTGGCACCCATGGGTGCTGAAGGGCGACCGGGCGATGCCGATTCAGGAGGATGAGACGGCGCTGGTGGTGTGGGCGCTGTGGCGGCACTACTACCGCTATCGCGACATCGAATTCGTGCGGCCGCTGTGGGTGGATCTGGTGCAGAAGGCGGCCGATTTCATGGTGAAATACCGTGATCCCAAGACCGGACTGCCGCTGCCGAGCTATGACCTGTGGGAGGAACGCTGGGGGATTCATGCGTTTACGGTGGCGACGGTGTATGGCGGGTTGAAGGCGGCGCGGAATTTTGCGGTTTGCTTTGGCGACCGGGCGCGGGCGGAAATTTACAACACGGCGGCCGAGGAAGTGAAGGCGGGAGCGGCCAAGTACATGTTCAGCGCGAAGCTGAACCGCTTCGTGCGCCGGCTGGTGCCCAAGGACATCCCGACGCCGCCGGATGAGCCGGATTATCAGGAGAAAATCGCCCTGGAGTCCGAGCCGAAAACCGAAGAGCTGTTTGATGTCGATACGGTGCTGGATGCCTCGCTGTGGGCGATTTTCAAGTTTCATTTGTTCGAGGCGGATGACCCGCGGGTGGTCTCCACGATGAAGGCGGTGGAGGAGAAGCTGTGGGTGAAGACGCGGGTGGGCGGGGTGGCGCGCTACGAGAATGACTATTACCATCGCATCTCCAGCGACATTGTTTCGGTGCCGGGGAACCCGTGGTTTATCTGCACGCTGTGGCTGGCGGACTATTACATCACCCGTGCCCAGACGCCGGCGGAATTGAAGATGGCGCTGCCGATTTTCCAGTGGACTGCCAACCACGCGCTGGAATCGGGCGTGCTGGCCGAGCAGGTGGATCCATATACCAATGCGCCGATTTCTGTTTCCCCGCTGACCTGGTCGCACGCGACGGTAGTATCGACGGTGATCAAATACCTGGAGAAGCTCGAGGAGCTGCAGCATTGCACGGCCTGCAATCAGCCGATCTTTCACATGCGCAGGCGGGGGGCGGTGGATGTGAAGGCGCACGTGCATTTTGACCGGCTGGACGCGGAGTTTGAGGCGCACAGTGGCCGCGAGACGATGGCGGACGTGGGGCGCTTCATCACGGCCGATGCCCGCAGCCGCCAGACGGTGCGGGCGACGCTGGCGATCGACACCCGCGACTGCATCGGCTGCGAGGTGTGCGTGGCCCACTGCCATCAGGATGTGCTGAAGATGGTGGACGGCAAGGCGCTGATCGACTTGAAGAATTTGAACAAGTGCGATTTGGACGGGGAGTGCGTGGAGGTCTGTCCGACGGACGTGGTGACGCTGCTGGTGCAGGGGGTGGAGCAGGGGGAGGCGCCCGCGCGAGTGGAAATTCCCGGGCCCAGTGCTGACGCCCCGGCCGAGGCGTGGCGCGGGCTGCCAGCCAACGCGCCGGACACACGGCGATCTTCTCTTCCGTAGCACGGGTTTCCAACCCGTGCCGAGCGGGTCGGTATTCCCAAGCGTGCAAGAGATTCAGGCAACTTTTTATTCCAGCACTTGTGGAGGGTGCATGCCGACTGGCACGGGTTGGAAACCCGTGCTACGAAAGAGCGGTGCGTCGTGTGCTCATGGTTTGGTGGCCCCGTGCCAAGTTGTGCATGCAGGGCGGGCGATAATTCTGATTCTCGGTGGACGGTGATTATTGCTATCATATCGCCCCAATGTCGTGCACCCGCAGCTTGAGCGTTTCCGAGGCCATGCCATCCAGCGCAGCGGCTGCTGGTGGAGTCGGCGGGGAGCGTCTGCAACTGATCGCGGCGGTGCAGCGCAAGGTGCTGGCGCGGGATGCGGAATTCCGCAAGTTCTCGCAGCGCACCACGCAGACCACGTCGAGCGGGCTGGTGGATTATTACTTCGCCGTTGCGGATGAGCCGCACGCGCCGGAGGATGTGTTCGATCGCTTGCGCTGGGGCGGGCAGTTTGTATACATCTCGAAGGACCGGGCGCGGGTGGCCGAGCTGGCGCATCGCTTCAAGCCCAAGGGGTTCAATATCATTCACGCGCCTGGCTATGTGCGCAACGGGCCGTTCAGCCTGACGATTCCGTTCCTGGCGCGCAAGGCGTACTACTTCGTAGCCCGCAAGACTTACCTGATCCGGCCGCGCGAGATCAGCGAGCGGTTCACCTACCACGTCGAGTTGGTGGACCGCACGCCGCGCGAGCAGGTGGTGTTGAAGGCGGTGCCGACGCTGGAACGGGTCATGGCGCGGCTGGCCAGGCGTTTTCCCAACCTGGCCGGGGATGTGATCGAAAAGCGGGCGAGGAAGTTCACCGACAAGATTTTCCCGATCTTCCTGACCCGCGAGGCGGCGATGCTGAAGATTCTGCAGCGCGACCTGCCCGAGCAATACGCCAGCCGGGTGCCGCGGCTGATCGACCTGGAGAAGGATGAGCAGGGGTACGTGCGGCAATTGCGCATGACCTGGCTGCGCAACGGCGGGGAGCCGATCACGCAGCTTCAGTTCGCCGAGCAGAGCGCTGATTTGCTGCGGGCGCTGCACGATGTGGCCGAGGTGATACACCTGGATCTGCGCCTGGACAACGTGGTGATCACGCCCAGGGGGGTGGGGTTTGTCGATTTCGGATCATCGGTGCGGGTGGGGGAGGACATCCAGGGCAGCCCGCTGCTTTCCACCTTATTTGAGGAGCTGATGCGCACCAGCGAGATTCAGCGCATGCTGGAGCGCATGACCCTCAGCGGCGCGGTGACATCGGCGGCAATCAGCGAGGGATTTCAGAAGGTGGACAAGGCGGTGGATTTTTTCTACCTGGCGCTGCAGATCAACTCACCGCACGCGAATCCGGACTTTGTGGATCTGGTGCGGTTCGATCCCAACAGCGCCCAGGCGGAGGCGCTGCGGCATCTCACCCAGGACATTCTCAAGCCCCGCGATCCGCGGCATCCGCCGTTTCGGTCGGCGAAGGATATTCTTATCGGCATTCGCGATGTGGCTAAACGCCTGGGGCGGCGCTCAAGCTCTGCTTGATTTTTGTCCACTATTTTTCGGGGATGAGTTTCAGCGTGCCATCGCCAGAGAGGATATGGCGGGAACGAAACTGACCGTGAATACGGTTGATCCGATGAAATAACGGCTGGCGATGGTTGCGAAGGTGGATGGTTGATGTGCGTGTTGGGAAGCCACGAGCGCATTGTACCAGACTCATAGCCGACTCGGAGCTTTCCAGGAGTCAGTTGAAATTGCTCTGCTGAAATCCTCCAACGCCTTTATGTAGGGTCCGCTTCAGCGGAGGGTTTTTTCCGAGGATTCTCGTCGATCGTCCGCTAAAGCGGACCCTACGGAATGCCCAATCTTGGCGGATTTCAGTAGAGCAAGTTGAAATCGAAGCAGCACTGAGTGCGTCCTGCTTTCCGTCAGAGTTTTCCTAACACGGCCTCGGTGACTTGTGTGGTGCTCGCCTGGCCACCCAGGTCTCGGGGGTGGTTTTTAGGATCGGCGACAACTTGCTGGCAGGCTTGCTGGATGGCCCCGGCGGCGGCGGGTTGATTGAGGAAATCCAGCATCATCGCGACGCTGAGGAAGGTGGCGATGGGGTTGGCGTAATTCTTGCCGGCGATGTCGGGGGCGCTGCCGTGGACGGGCTCGAACATGCTGGCCGCCTGGCGGGTGGGGTTGATGTTGCCGCTGGCGGCCATGCCCATGCCGCCTTGAATGGCCGCGCCCAGGTCGGTGATGATGTCGCCGAACATGTTGGTGGTCACGATCACATCGTAGATTTTTGGCTTGGTGACCATGTACATCGTGCAGGCGTCGACGTGGTGATAGTCAGTCTCGATGGCCGGGTAGTCGGCCTTGACGTCCTCGAAGGCACGCTGCCAGAGGTTGTGGGCGAAGCGCAGAACGTTGGTCTTGGCAACGAGGGTGACTTTCTTGCGGCCGAACTGCTTCGCGTAGTCGAAGGCATAGCGGATGCAGCGCTCGACGCCCCGGCGGGTGGTGACCTCGATCTGGTTGGCGACTTCGTGGGGAGTGTTCTTGTAGAGGAAGCCGCCGTTGCCGCAGTAGAGGCCTTCGGTGTTCTCGCGCACGATGATCATGTCGATGTCGGAAGGTTTGACGTTGGCCAGCGGCGTGGGGACGCTGGGAAGGAGCTTGGTGGGGCGGAGGTTGATGTACTGGTCGAGCTCGAAGCGCATCTTGAGCAGGATTTCGGTTTCGAGAATTCCCTGGGGGATCTGCGATTGGCCGCGCGGGTCGACGCCGACAGCGCCGAAGAGGATGGCATCATGGGCGGCCAACTCCTTGATGGCGGTGGCGGGGAGCGTCTCTTTGGTCTTGAGGTAGTGCTCGGCGCCGAAGGGGTAGTGGTCGATGGAGTAGGTAAAGGAGAATTTCCTGGCGCAGGCGGCCAGGACCTTGAGGCCTTCGCCGATTACCTCCTTGCCGATTCCGTCGCCGGGCATCACTGCGATTTTCATGATTGAGTGGCTCCTGTTGGAGTGGGACACGATACCGTTATCGTGCTGAAATGAAACCCTTCTGGACGTGCTCAAGAGTCTCTCGCGTTTCCCGTTGAAGTCCGTGCGGATGCGTCCGAAATCACCATGCATACATCCGCGCCCTTGTCATGCTGAGGTACTCCGAAGCATCTGGCCTGATCCTGCAATCCACCCAGATCCTTCGGAGTACCTCAGGATGACATCCAGGCCGGATCAAAAGCGCGGAATCGTGCACGGTCAGCTAGTATTGGCGCAGGAAATCTTCCGGGCCGATTCCGCATTGTTTGAGAATGGCCTTAAGAGTGAGGGGGTTGATTCTGGAGTGGCGAGGGATGGTTGTGAACCGACCATCGGGGTGTTCCATAATGGTATGCCGGCCACCCTGCCTTTCGATGAAGCCGAATCGACGCAGGGCGCGGATGACCTTGGCGCGGGAGTTGGCATTAGCCAAGTTTGACATGTGCGGCTCCGGCGCCGAGCTTGCGGCGTTGGTACTCGAGTACCGATTCGATTGCGGCCGTTCCGTTGGCAATGGCTTCTTGCGCTGTTTCTCCCTGCTCGATCGCGCCGGGGAGTTCGCGGCATTGCACCGTGAAACCTTGCACCTGCGGGTCCCGTTGCACGTCCAGATGGTAGGTTCGGCCGCGAACCTGCACCGGCTGGACCCAATGCGTTGGCATCGCGGCGACTCTCGTCTGCGTCTCCTGGATGAGCTTTCCAAGCGGCACGGACCACACAATCTGCCGCGTTACCACGTCCATGACCTGGCGCTGGTCGGTCAGAATGTAGACATGCTGGCCATCTGTCATGAGTGTAAGCCGGCCCAGCCCGCGCGCGTCGGCGACATCGGGATAGTGGGCACGGAGATAGCGGACGGCCTTGCGGATCTTCTGCAGCGGACAGTTGGCCTGACGGAGCTTGGCAACCGTCTGGGCGGCGATGAGATCGGTAAACGTATAGCGACGGCGCGACCCGCGGCCGGCCGCCTCGCGGGCGGAGGGGCGCAGCAGACGGGTTCTCGCCCAATAATCGAGCTGCCGCTGGCTGGTTCCAGTAAGTTCCGCCACAACCGCCGTTGAAAACTGTCCTTCCATCAGGCTCCTTTGTCGAAACTGCAACTCTATTACACTAATGTTGTCTCCGCAAGTTAGACAAACTACATTGATGTATTCAAGATGGTGCTCGAAGAGCACCCTACAGAGGGCCGGCGCGATCGAGGATGCGCGGCAGGTTTTCCAATCCTTTCTCCCCTTCCAGCCACGTCACGTTGGGGAACTGCCGAAACCATTTCATCTGCCTGCGGGCGAGCTGTCTTGTGGCGATCTTGATTTGTTCGGCGGCGTCTTGCAGAGATATTTTGCCGGCGAGATGATCGAGCAGCTCGCGGTAGCCGGTGGCTTCGGCGGCGGTGGGGGAGAGAGCGCCGAATTGTTGCACCAAGGCGCGGACTTCATCGAGCCAGCCAGACGCGAGCATTTCCTTCACTCGGGCATTGATGCGGCGATTGAGCGTTTCCTTGTCCCAGAGCAGGCCGAACCAGGCGGCCGGGTGTCTGCTGGCGGCGGATTCCCATTCGGTCTGGAAGGATGAGATCGGCCGGCCGGTGAGCTGCCAGACTTCCAGTGCGCGAATCAGCCGTTTGCTGTCGTTGATATGAATGCGGCCGGCGGCATCCGGATCAACCCGCTGCAATTCCTTGTGAAGCTGCTCGTTGGTCTGGAGACGCAGATGGGCGCGGACTGTTTCATCGGCGCTGGGGCCGGTAAACAAGCCCTGAAAAAGCGCCTTGTAATACAGCGGCGTCCCGCCGGTGACGATCAGCGGCACATTTCGCGCCCGGGCATCCGCGATCACGCAATCAGCGCGCTCGACAAACTGGGCGACGGTAAACGGTTCATCCGGCCCCACCACATCAATGAGATGATGGATCACCTCCGCCCGCTCGGCGGCGGTGGGCTTGGCCGTGCCGATGTCCATCCCGCGGTAGACCTGCATGGAATCGACGCTCAGAATTTCCCCGCCTCGTTGCCGCGCCACCGCCATCGCCAACTCGGATTTCCCCGAGGCCGTGGGACCAAGTATTACGAGAATGGACGATGCAACTGCCATGTTTTTCCGCGACTGTCAAAATTGCACTTTTGCTGGCACATGCCGATCAGACGCCTCGCCATAACCCGATGAATTTAAAACACTTTCGGCAGGGCGATCCCACCACACGTCTAGCACTCTTTTTGATAGATGCCACTCGGTAAGAACGATTGAAAGGAGGCCAGATTATGGCATTACCAACCCATGTTTCAAGAAGCAGTCAGTACGATCCGGCGGAACTCGCTGGGCGCGAGTTCGATTCGATGCGCTTCCTCCGCAGCTTCTCGCTTCCGCCGACGGTGGACGAGCAGTCCTGCAACGCCAACCTGAAGGAGGGCGTTCTGACCATCACGCTGAACAAGCGCGAGGAAACCAAGCCGCGCAAGGTGCAGGTCCAGTAATCGTGCTGTCAGCGATTGATGAACGGGAGCGGCCGGAATGGCCGCTCCCGATTCTTTATGCGCGATTGCTTGTCGCAGCACGGGAGACGCCCGCGCCCGTGGTACGGTTGCGAGGCCGACTTCGGTTTGACCATGAGCGGCACGCGATTACCATGGCCGTGGGTTCACGTGGTGAGACAAAGGCGGCTATGCGGCATCGGGCGCTGGGACTGGTTGAACTGACGGGCTGGAGCCCGACCCTCCTGGCGCTGGATGCCATGGAAAAAGCCGGCGACGTGCAATTGCTCCAGATCGAGCTGAACGATTTTCTGGGGGCGTGCATCAAAATAACCGGCGGCGTATCCGATGTGCGTGCCGCGGTGGATGCGGCGCGGGCGATGGCGAGCCGCATGGGCGTCGACATCGCGGCCGATGTCATACCGGCGCCCGATGAAAAAATCTGGCCGGTGGTGCAGGCGAAAGCGGAATTCAGCCCGCTGTTGGAATCCAATGTGGTTTATTTCCCGCAGGTTGACCCGGGAGCGAGCGAGAACACTATGGCGGACAATGCATCGTTTGCAATCGGGATGATCGAGACCCAGGGCCTGACGGCGGTGCTGGAGGCGATCGACTGCGCCTGCAAGGCCGCCGCCGTCGACGTCGTCGGGCGCGAAAAGCTCGGCGGTGGCTACGTGACCGTGATCATCAAAGGCGATGTCGCGGCCGTGAAAGCGGCGGTGGCGGCGGGGCGCGAGGCGGTGGACGGGCTGGGAAAACTCATTGCCGCCCATGTGATCGCCCGGCCAAGCGAAGGCGTGCTGAGCCTGTTGCCGAAGTCGTGACACTCCCGCGGGATCGAAAAACGGGCATTTGACACGTTTTGGGGGTATCAGTAGCATTTTCGGCTTCACTAAACCTTGAAGGAGGTTCCATGCAGGAATATGAGACATTGAAGCGGCTGGTGACCGAGGCCGAGGATGACATCAACAAGGCGGTCGGCGGCAACAAGGCGGCCGGCACCCGCGTCCGCAAGAAAATGCAGGAGATCAAGTCGGCCGCGCAGGAATTGCGCAAGAAGATCCTGGAAGGACGCGAAAGCGAAGGCCCCACGGGCGGCGGCGGTGGCGGAGGGGGCGGCACGGGCGAAGAGGGTGGCGGGGCAGACGAGGAGTAGGCCGCTGCTTTGGTTAGATATCCGCCGCGGGGCATGCCTTGGCGTGCCGGGCTGCTCGCCGGTACGCCGGCGCGTGCCCCGCGGTTTTCCTTTCATTTCACCGCTCTGTTCCCATGCCTCCACAACTGCTTTTCGACATCTCGCGCATCAGTCTGGACACCATCCTCTTCGATCAGGAGGCGATCCGGGTGAACAACCCCCAGCGCGGCGACATGGAACATCTCAACGGGATCGTCTACGCGGATGCGTCGCTCGGCCGGATCATCGGCTACAAGGATGTGCGCCCCGATGAGTTCTGGGTAGCCGGCCACATCCCCGGCCGCCCACTCCTGCCCGGCGTGCTGATGATCGAGGCCGGCGCCCAGCTCGCCTCCTTCTACACCCGCCAGTTCGTCGGCTGGAAGGGCTTCATCGGCTTCGGCGGCGTGGATGACTGCAAGTTCCGCGCCCAGGTCCCCCCAGGCGTAAGGATGTATATCCTCGGCCAAAAAATCTCCGAGCGCCACCACCGCATCCAGTGCAAGGTGCAGGGCATCGTCAACGGATCGATGGCCTTCGAGGCGGCGATCACGGGGACGGAGATGTGAGGAGCAGAGTGTCCACCCCAGGTTTGCCCACCGCAGGTTTTGGGTGAAATCAGTCCGGCAGACGATCGGTTTCAGTTGGCGTTCGCACCGGGACAGCCGCCAGAAAGCGGTCAAAATCCTCACGGCTTCCCCTCGCGGCCTCGCGGCGCAGGTAGTCGAGCGTGCGCAGCGCCGCCATCTTCTCGGCGGCGGCGCTGGCCAGAAATTGATCAATCGAATACCCCTCCTGATCGGCCAGCGCCTGAATGCTTCGCTGCAGGGACTCGGGAAGTTGTACCGTCACTTTGCTCATGGCTTGCGGCTTTCGGTGATCAGCTTCAGAAAATCGCGTGGCGTGATCGCCTCGATGCCAAGTTGCTCGCACCCGGTGAAATCACGAATGTTGTGCGTCACAATGTGCCGGCAACCCGCGGCAAACGCCAACTCCAGAATCATATCATCATCCGGATCAGGAAGAAACGGCCTCCAGAGAAAGAAGATGTCCTGCAGCCACGCCTGTCCGGTCAGATAGCGCAGGAAGGCCAAGGCCCGTTCGGCGGTCTGCCCCGGCGGCAGATGTTCCGGGCGCGTCAGGACATCCTGCCACTCCGCGTACAGGCCGATGGAGAGACATATTTGGAAATCTGCAGACGGGATGGCGCTCACCAAGGCAAAACTTGCTCCGCTGCGCGAGCGCGCCGCCGCAACCAGCACGGAGGTATCAAAGGTGACGCGCATGGCCCGCGCCGGTTCCTCCACCTTTGCGCCAGCCAGGCTGGTCTGCTCAGCTTTGGTTTCGCGTTCGTTCATGTCAGGCCTTAAGAAGCTTAAAACTCACCTGGTATCGAAAGAACGAGATGTTTGGAGTCATCGACAATGCCCGGCGAATTCGTTGGTCATCTTCATGGGCAATGATCACCCCGAACACCGTCTGGCCATGCTCGGCCAATTCCTCCTGCACAAAACTCATGTACCGCAGCGTCTGTCCGACCACCACATCACTAGCTCGCCCCTTTTTCAGTTCTACAACAAGGAGCTGCGTTTTGTCTTTACTGATTGCGAGAATGTCCAGTGGTCCCGTATCGGTCTGGTACTGCTGGGCCTTCTCGCCATCCTCTTCATAGATGTCGTAGTCCCTTCCCAATTCGGTGTTCACCCAGTTCTTCACGAGGAAGTCTTCCAGATGCTCTTCCAGTGCGAAGGACAGTGGGTCCTCAACGGAAGCGTCGGTTGACAAAAGCTTAGGCGCGGTGATGCCGCCGATCAGTCTTGATATCTCTTCGCCATGTTTCGTGACATTGCTAACAGTACCGATCGCCCCGGTGGCGTTTCGCAGCGCCTCGCTCATTTCCGCGCGGTCGATCATTACATCTAGCCAGACGACGGGCCGCCTGTGCGGAAGGATGCTTCCTGCATCGTATCGATACCCGCCCTTGGCTTCGCCGACGCGGTACCTGCCTTTGCCGTCGGGACAGAGAACGTGGTCCCCGTCCTCTATGCCTTTGGAGACCGTCCAAAGCGCACCACAGGCAAGGCCTGCGCCGATCCTTGTCTTACCTGGATGTGTGGAGAGGTAAACGGGAATGAACTCATTGTTGAACGCACGCCAGTCGTCAGGCAATTTCCCACTCAGGTCCAGGTTCATGCCAAAATCCACGCCGATGAAGTTGCCGGCGAAGCACTCCTGCGCATAGATGCTCTTCGGACCCAGCATGACGCGGTAATAGTTTCCCATTTCTTCAAATGCTCCTATGGATCCGATCCCCCCGCCTTGGGTGGGTGATGCACGTCGATTGTAGGAATTTGAACTGAGAAGAACAGCACCAAGCGGTAGACTGACTTCATGCCTCGCTTGGGAAGATGTCACGAGATGGATACGGGATCGAGCGTAGTTAGCGCGCCGTACCTGACGCAAAGGGAACAGCGGCACAGCCTTGCATAAAATTCCGGCCCCCCCCTTCCAGTCCGAGCCACGGCTCACGCTCAAATCTCTTTTCGCTCTACAAACGAGCCGCGCATAAGTATCGAATTGCGCATTTCCCGCGCCGCCAGCGCAACGCCCTGGAAACAGAAAATCCCCAAAATAAAAACTTTTTTCACCCTTCGCCTCTTTGTCCCCTCGCGGCTAACTCCAGCTCCCACAATCATCTGTGAACATCTGTGCCCCATCTGTGGCCAAACCCTCTTCCAAGTGTTGCGCGCAAGGCGCGCCGTCAGCGCAACTCCGCCCCTCTATAGAGAGACCGAATTTTCTTTCAAAAGGAGGCCGTCATGTTCGCCAACCAACCGTCCATCCCCAGCGCCCCCTCTCTAAATTTGAAATTTGCACTTTTCAATTTTCAATTTGCAATCTCCTCCTCCCCGCGCGTCCCAATGTCCCACTCCCCAACAAATGTCCCAAATGCCCTCTTCTTCACAACTGACTACGGACAAAGGACTAATGACCAACCAATGTCCCAAAATGTCCCCAAATGTCCCACATTTCAAAATCGCTTTCCCACCCGCGGCAGACCTGCCCGCCGCGGGCGTGAGTCGGTTGAGGCGGCGTGCTATCATCGGTCGTCCATGGGATTTTCGCTGTTACAACCTCTTCGCGAGATTCCGCTGGCCTTTGTGGATACGGAAACCACCGGCGCCTCCGCCGATTTCGGGCATAAGGTGATCGAGATCGGGGTGGTGCGGGTGGAGGCCGGCCGGGTGGTGGGGGAGTATCAGCAGCTTTTGAATCCGGGCCGGAAGATCAGCGCCGGCGTGGCGGCCCTGACCGGAATTACCCAGGCCATGACCGACGGCCAGCCGACGTTTTCCGAGCAGATGCCGCGGATGATGGAGCTGATGGGCGGGGCGGCGATTCTGGGGCATAACGTGCGGTTTGACCTGGGATTTTTGCGCAAGGAAATCCGCCGGGCCGGCCGGGAGATCACCGAAGTCTTCGGCGCCATCCCGGTAATGGATACGGTGCGCATCGCCCGCCGCCGCTTCGGCCGCGGCGGCAACGGCCTCGGAATGCTGGCGCGGCGGCTGGGGATCGAGCCGGTGACGGCGCACCGGGCGCTGGCCGATGCGCAGACCACGGCGGCGGTGTTTGAGAGGCTGATGGAAACGGTGAAGGGGTGGGAGACGTGCCTGTGCGATGCGTTGGGTGAGCAGGGCGGGGCGATGGGGTTGCTGCCGCTGTCGCCGCGCGAGCGCCTCTTGCCCTTGGAGCTTGAAGAGGCGCTGGAGATGCGCCGGCCGGTGATGATGGAATATATCGACGCGACCGAGCAGCGCACCCGGCGGGTGATCGAGCCGCTGGGAATCCGGCGGTTCAATGGCGAATTGCTGCTGGTGGCGCACTGTCAATTGCGCAAGGCGCAGCGGACGTTCAAGCTGGAGCGGATTGTGCAACTGATCCGCATCAATGGCGATGCCGTGGCTGATTGCGCGCCGGTTCCGGTGGAGGCGGGGTTGGTAATCGAACCCGATTTCTTGGGGGAGGGGATCTGAGATGTTCGCGAGAAGGTCGGTGGATTATTCGGTGAAGCAAAATTTGTAATGCGGCAATCCGGAACGTCTCCTCCGCGGGGCGTATAATCGGCTTACAAAAGAGGAGTATTGCCATGGCGCGAATGCCTAATCCGTTTGGGTCGAACAACGTTCGGCCGTTTGATTTTGCCTCCAGTGAGCCGGCCAATCCGGCGGTGGTTCGATTTTTCAACTCCGTGTACGCCTGGATGGCGGTGGGGCTGACGGTGACGGCGCTGGTGGCGCTGGGGGTGGCGCAGACCGACTTGTGGCAGACCTTCGCCCGGATGTGGTGGTTGCTGCTGATCGTTGAGGTGGGATTGGTGATGGTGATCGCCGGCGCGGTGAACAAGATCAACGCGGCGGCGGCCACGGGGTTATTTCTGCTCTACTCCGCGCTCAATGGCCTCACGCTTTCGGTGATTTTCATCGTATTCACGCACGCCAGCCTGGTCGCGTGCTTCGTGGTCAGCGCGGGGATGTTCGGGACGATGAGCGTTTACGGCATGGTCACCAAGCGCGACCTGACGCGGCTGGGCAGCCTGTTGCGCATGGCATTGATCGGGCTGGTTATCGCGATGCTGGTGAGCATGTTCTACCACCCCTCCGGGCTGGTGGTGGCGATCAACTTCATCGGCGTGCTGGTGTTCGTCGGCCTGACGGCGTACGACACGCAGAAGCTGAAGTACATCGCCAATCAGACCATCGGCGACGAGAGGCTGGCGTCGCGGATGACGGTGGTTGGGTCGCTGGTGCTTTACCTGGATTTCATCAACCTGTTTCTCTTTCTACTGCAGTTCATGGGCGACCGGCGGCGAAGCTGAGCTGGTGCGGCAATGATCGACCACAACCGAATCGGCCGCGGGAATTCTCCCGGCCGAATTCCGTTGCCGCCGCGGAAACCAACGGAGGCCCATGCAATCGCCACGACCTTCAGCTTCCCCCGAGAGTTCGCCGGATGTGAGGCGGGTGCTGGACGCGGTGCGGCGGATCGTGCAGGTGCTGCGGGTTTCATCACGGGCGGCGGAGAAGCTCGTTGGCCTGAGCGCCGCCCAATTGTTCGTCCTGCATCGGCTGGAAGAGACCCAGGCGATATCGCTCAACGAGCTGGCGGAGCGGACGTTGACGCATCAAAGCTCGGTGTCGGTGGTGGTGCAGCGGCTGGTGGGGCGCGGGCTGGTGAGCCGGGAGCGATCGCGGGCGGATGCCCGGCGGATCGAGCTGAAGCTGACGGCGGCGGCGCGGGCGCTATTGCGCAAAGCGCCGGGGGCGGCACAGGATAAGTTGATCGATGCGGTGGGGGCGCTGCCGGCAGCGCAGCAGAAGCAACTGGCGGCGCTGCTGGGGCAGTTGGTGGAAGCAATGGGCGTGGCGGCGGAGCCGGCGGGGATGTTTTTTGAGGAGGGCAAGTCGGCGCCGGCCCGGCGAAAGGCACGAATGCGGAGGCAGCGAGGGTGAGGTTGCGATAGCGTTGCACCGCGGGGTCGTTTCCCCGCGAGCATTTTGCAGGCAAATCAAGCGGGCGGGGAGATCCCGCCCCTAGCCGATTACCAGGTTGTCGCGATGGATGACCTCGTCGTAGGCGGCTTCGGCGAGGGCAGCGCGGACTTCGGCGGTTTTCTTGCCGGCGATGCGGGATATGTCTTCGGCGTTGTAGTTGGACAGGCCGCGGGCGATGAGTTGCCCGTCCGGGCCTTTGATGGAGACGACGTCGCCCTGGTGGAAGTGGCCTTCGATGCCGGTGATGCCGGCCGGGAGCAGGCTGCGGTGTTTCTCGACCAATGCCTTGACCGCGCCGGCGTCTACCAGGATGGCGCCGGTGGGTTGGACGCTGCCGATCCAGCGGCTGCGCGAGGGGAGCTTCTTGTTGGCCGAGATGAAGAGGGTGCCGAGCGGCTCGCCCCCCAGCAGGCGGGGGAGGACGTCGGGCATGCGGCCATCGGCGACGATCATCACCTCGCCGGCGGCGTTGAGCATGCGGGCGGCTTCGATCTTGGAGTTCATGCCGCCTTTGCCCAGGGCACTCTTTTCGGCGCGGATCAGCTCGCGGGCCTGGGCGATGCTCTGCACCAGGCGCACGGGTTGGCCGGCGGCATCGAGCACGCCATCGACCACCGACATCAGCACCAGCAGATCGGCCCGCATGGCGTGGGCCACCAGCGCGGCGAGGATGTCGTTGTCGCCGAAGGTGATCTTGATGAGCTCATCGGTGCTGACGGTGTCGTTTTCGTTTATGATCGGAATCGCGCCCAGCTCGTGTACCGCGTGGATGGTGTTGCGCAGGTTCAGGTAGCGGCTGCGTTCGTTGATGTCTTCGCGGGTCAGGAGAATTTGCGCGACGGGAATTTCGGACGATGCGAACGCCGCGGCCCAGGCGTCCATGAGCCGGCGCTGGCCAACGGCGGCGACGGCTTGGAGCTTGGCCAGGTCGGTGGGTCGGCCGGGCAGCTTCAATTCGGCGATGCCGGCGCCGATGGCGCCGGAGCTGACGATGCTGACGCGGATCGAGCGGGCGCGAAGCTGGCGCACCTGCTGGGCGATGTTGGCCACGAAGGCCGAATCGAGCTTGCCCTGGGCATCGGAGAGAAGCTGCGTTCCCAGCTTGATGACCACGCTGCGGACGGAAGAGAGATATTGAGTGCGGGTGTGCTCCATGTTGCGACGGCGCGTAGTGTATCGGGTGGGGGAGAAATGGGAATCAGCAGCGCTGCTGGTTGGGGGTTCGCAACAGGTGCGCGATACTTCGGGCGGGAGCAGGAGATACAGCTGGATTCCCACAGGTGGGTACACCTGCACTCATCCAGCCGTGGCAGACAGGAATGATCTGCCCCACCAAATCAAGCCAAGGCCGCCTGAAGTGTCACGCTCCCCCACTGTGCATCGGGCCGCCAACGCGCATTGTAACGCCGCAATTCCGATGTAAACTCCTGTGATGGGCCTCACCTTTCAAAGGCTGATCGTCAAACCATCGCGCAGGAGCCGTAAGGCAATTACGGTTGATTTCCTGATCGATTCCGGCGCCGTGTACAGCCTTGTCCCCGCCGCGCGTTTGAAATCCATGGGAATTCGGCCGTACCGGAGGCTGAGTTTTGCATTGGCCGACGGCTCGATCGTGACGCGGCAGGTGGGCGACGCTTATTTCGAATACCGCGGAGATGGCGGCGCGGCACCCGTGATCTTTGGAGAAAAAGGCGACGAGCCGCTGCTGGGTGCGACTACGCTGCAGAGCCTGGGCCTGGTTCTCAATCCATTTCAGCGCGAACTGCATCCGATGAAGCTGGTTTTGATGCAGTCAGCTTCGTGCAGGTAACAGGCACCAAGAGATTTACCGCGCATATTCCACCGAGCGGACTTCGCGGATCAGGGTCACCTTGATCTCGCCGGGATAGGTCATTTCCTGTTCGATTTTTTTGGCGATGTCGCGGGCGATTTTGTTGCTGATTTTGTCGTCGATCATCTTGGCGTCGACGATCACGCGGACCTCGCGGCCGGCCTGGATGGCGTAGGCCTGGCGGACGCCGTCGAAGCCCATGGCCAGGTCTTCGAGATCCTGCAGGCGCTTGACGTAGCGTTCCAGCGACTCGCGGCGGGCGCCGGGGCGGGAGGCGCTGATGGCGTCGGCGGCCATCACGATGATCGTGTAGGGCGTGGTGGCCGGGACGTCGCCGTGATGGCCTTCGGCGGCATTGAGCACCGCTTCGGGCTCGTTGAAGCGACGGAGGAATTCCTTGCCGATCTGCGGGTGGCCGCCCTCGGTCTCGTGGTCCATCGCCTTGCCGATGTCGTGCAGCAGGCCGCAGCGCCGGGCGAGGGCGCCATCCAGCCCCAATTCATCGGCGATCACCTGCGAGATATACGCCACCTCCAGTGAGTGCTTCAGCACGTTTTGGCCGTAGCTGGTGCGATAGCCCAGCCGGCCGAGCATCGGGATGATCGGCTTGGCGATGTTGGGCATGTTGGCCTCCTGCACCGCCTCCTTGCCGATCTTGATCAGCTCCTCATCCATCTCTTTGCCGACCGCGGCCACCACCTCTTCGATGCGGGCCGGGTGGATGCGGCCATCCTGCACCAGCCGCTCGAGGGAGATGCGGGCGATCTGCCGCCGCACCGGATCGAAACAGCTTACCACCACCACGCCGGGGGTGTCGTCGATGATCACATCCACGCCGGTGGTCTTCTCGAAGCTGCGGATATTGCGGCCTTCGCGGCCGATCACGCGGCCTTTCATGTCATCGGAGGGAATGGTCACGGTGCTGACGGTGTGGTCGGCGGTCTGCTCGGCGGCGTAGCGCTGAATCGCCTGCAGGATGATCTGGCGGCTCTTGTCCTTGGCCTCTTCCTGGGCCTGCTCGGTGATGCGCTGGATGAGCGCGCCGGCTTCGTGCTTGCACTCATCTTCGATGCGCCGCAGGAGCATTTCCTTAGCGGAATCGGGGCTCATGTTGGTGATCTGCAGCAGGCGTTCGCGCTGTTCCTTCAGGACCGCGGTGAGCTGCTCATCCTTGGCGGCGACGTTCTTTTCGCGCGTCTCCAGCCGCGTCTCCATGTCATCAAGGTGTTTTTCCTTCACCGACAGCGTGTCCAGCTTGCGATCGAGGATATCCTCGCGCTTGGTCAGGCGCTGCTCATGGGATTTCAGCTCGTTGCGAGCCGACTCGGTCTGCTTGTCGAAATCCTGTCGAACCTTCAACTGCTCCTGCTTGGCCGCCAGCTCGATTTCCTTGGCCTTGTTCTGGGCCTCAAGCTTTGAGGTCTCGCGCAGCTGGTCGGCTTCTTGACGCGCCCGCGCCAACGCATTGCGCGCTGCCGTTGCGATATATGCGAAGACCCCGACCGCCCCGACAATCACCCCGATCAAAATGCACAGGAAGTACAGCATGGCTCAAGGCCCCTTCCGTTGGAATTGCCAGCCAGGTTTGATCCTGCCGCGCCATGAAGAAACTGCAGGCAGAGCCACTGGCAATTGGCTCGATCAGGGCGCGGCTCGGTTGCGGATCAGGGGAGAGGGGCTTTGACGTCGGCCGCGCGGGGTTGCGCAGCCTCCGCGGGCGATGCCATCACTCCAGGAACGTGTCCCTGGGGTTTACACTGGCATCGTGGCGCTGATAAGTGGGCGGAGCCCGCGGGGGCGCGGGGCGCAATGGCAGGTCGCCTGGCCGGAACATGCGCTCCGGATGGTGACGACTGCCCACGGCCCGCTGTGATACGCGGACGCGCACCGGCCGACGGCCGGAGAAGACGCGTTGCGCCGTCCATACGAAGATGGCGCCCGCCAATAAAGCGAGCGTCCCGCTGAGCAAAGCCAGAAGGAAAGGCGTAATCTGAGCTCCGAAGAAAGCCACTGTCATAGTTGAAACCCCCGCGGACCAGTCTTGCGGTCCGCGAGTTTTCACGTCAAAAGACCTGCCGGAAGCCCGCCATCCGCTGCGGCCAAGCTCCCGCGACCGGCATGTTGCTGGGATTCTTTACGACACCCAAGCGCCGGTCTCTCCATTGCCTAAAGTTTAGTCAATGCCGCGGCGATTTACAAGCGGCAGCGAAGGCAGTGTCATACCAAAGTTGTAATGTCCGGTCTTAACCAAGTTGAAGTGTCCGG
>DAIOHQ010000035.1:0-25744 GCA_036744635.1 Tepidisphaeraceae bacterium
TGCGTCGTTACACGGCACAGGTCTCGGAGTACCGCGACCTGTGGCACCCAGAAATTTGAAACTGACCCAATACCGGGATACCCTAACCTTGATCAATGCCAGGTAGAATTGTGCCGGAAAAAGTCCTTGAGGGCTTCAAGTAACCCCTCTCGGGTTCGAATCTCACCAGACTTCAACGAAGTGGAGCCAACGAGGATCGAACTCGTAACCTCAGCCTTGCAAAAGCTGCGCTCTCCCAATTGAGCTATGGCCCCGAAATCAGCGCTTCTCATCATGTTCCGACGGGCCTTCCGCGTCAAGCGATCTCACAGGTTATCAGGTGGAAAGCAGCGATTTGGGTGTGTTGGCCGCGAGTTGAATCTCCGCCTGCCCCAGCACGCTTGCCACCGAAAGCTGCTGCAGGCATGACCGGTGCGAGCAGCGCCGCGAATAGCAGGGCGAGCAGGGGATATCCAGCCGCAGCACCGCATCATCCCGCCCATACGGGCCGGTGCGAATGGAATTAGTCGGGCCAAACAGGGCAACCAGCGGCCGGCGCAGCGCCGCCGCGATGTGCATCGGCCCGGAATCGTTGGCGATCACCAGGCTCGCCCGCTCCAATAGCGCCGTCAGTTGCGGCAGGGACGTGCGGCCGGAGAGATCGAGAACCTCCGCGCCTCCCGCATCGCGCCGGCCGATGATCTCCTGCGCCAGCGCCCGATCTCCCGACCCTCCGGCCAGGACCGGGAACAACCCAAACCTTTCTTTCAGTGGCGCCAACAGCGCCGAAAAATTGCCTGCCGGCCAGCGCTTCGTCGCCCAATTCGTTCCCGGCAAGAGCACCGCATATCCTCGTTCCCGCGCCTCTCGCGGCAGCAGCCCATCCACATAGGCACGATCCGCATCCGTGGTGTTGAAGACAAATTCAACCGGCGACCTGGGCACGCCCAGCGCATCGACCAGTTTCAGATAGCGCTCAATGGCATGTTGCTCGACCGAATCGACCGCGACCCGGTGCGTATAAAAAATCCACCCAAACTCGCGCGCATTGGCAAAACCGACGCGGACGGGCGACCGCGTCTTGGCCGCCAGCCAGCCACTGCGAAACAGTCCCTGCAGGTCCAGCACCAGATCGAATCCGCCGCGCCGCAGCGCCCGGGTGAATTCAAACAGGCCGATCGTCGCCCGCGGGTTCCACCACCCCTGTCCAAACCGCCGGCGCTCAAAATGAATAACCTCATCTAGCTGCGGATGGTTCTCCAATAGTCCCGCGCACGCCGGCGTCACCAGCCAACTGATATGCGCCGCCGGCCAGTGCCGGCGCAGGAGGTTCAAAATCGGCAGGGTGTGAACCACGTCGCCAATGGCGCTGGGCTTGATGATCAGGATGCGCTGAGGCGGAGTTGGAAAGGACAATTCGGGCATCGGCGCAGTGTTGTAGGGGAATGTTTTGAGAATTCAAAGCACGGTTTTACTGGATTTCCTGCACTCGTCGTGCATCTCAGTCCGATAACCGAAGATATCTCTACAAAGGCAAGTTGCATGACGACATTGTTGGATCGGCCGCTGAAAATTTCGACGACGGGGAGCGGGCTGCGGTACGTTGACATTACCGACCAGTTTGTGAACTGGCTGAGCTACGCCAACGCGGGGATGTTGAACCGCGGGAACCTCTATTGCATCGATTACGCCCTGCGCGAGCTTCCCAGCGATGCGCCGATGATGGAAATCGGCTCATTCTGCGGCCTGTCGACGAACCTGATCAGCTACTACCGCCAGAAACACGGCCGCCCCAACCGCCTGATCACCTGCGACAAGTGGATATTCGAAGGCAGCGAAGAGCCGATGCTGGGGGATACGGCAATCACGCACGAAGAGTATCGCGCCTTCGTGCGCGAGACCTTCCAGCGGAACGTGAAAATGTTCAGCCGTGATGAACTTCCGTTCACCGTGGAGGCGTTCTCGGATGAATTCTTTCCGCTGTGGCGGAAGGAGCAGCGGGTGGAGGATGTCTTCGGCCGCCCCGTGCAGCTCGGCGGACGCATCAGCTTCGCGTTTATCGACGGCAACCATTCGTACGACTATGCCCTGCGCGATTTCGAGAACGTCGATGAGTTTCTCGAGCCCGGCGGATTCATTTTGTTCGATGACTCGGCGGATGGATCGAAATTCGAGGTGGGCGAAGTGGCGAAGGAAGTGGCGGCGGGCAGCACCTATGAGGTGGTGATGAAAAATCCGAATTATTTCTTCCGTAAGAAGTAAGAGATAACCTCCGAGTCGAACTCGGCCGCGGCTCCGCGTGCGTGCATGCGGGTTCTTGCATTGCCGGTGCAAAATCTTCTTCGATTTATAGGTGAGCCTCCTTACCAGTACACGTTATGCTGCATGACGCGAAAGGAGCCTCCGATGCTTCATCGAATATTCTCTGGCCTTGTTCTGCTGATTGCATTCTCTGTCGGATCTCGGCCGGCGCTGGCGCTGGAGCCGAAGGTGCGCGATGATGCCCGCTTCTTTTCCAAAGAGACAATGGCGACTGCAGATGAGAAGATCGCGCAGATCAAGCGGGATTACGGCAAGGACCTGATGGTGGAATCATTCCCGGCCATTCCGGAAAATCTTCTCGGCGAGTACAGCGAAGACAACAAGAAGCAATTTTTCGAGAGCTGGTGCCTCCGGCGGGCGCAGGAATTGGGCGTCAACGGCATCTATGTTCTGATCTGCAAGAATCCCCCGCACCTGGAGGCGCAAGCGGGCAAGATCACCCGCAAGTGCGAGTTCACTGTCGCCAATCAGCAGGCCTTGGCGGACATGCTGCTGCGCGGATTCAAGACTAGGAAATATGATGATGCGCTGCTGGAGGCTGTCGATTACGTTCAGAAGACCATCGCTCAGAACGTCAAGGATACGCCGGCGACATCGGCCGGGAACTCAACCGGCCGCGATGTATTCGTGACGCCCGGCAGCGCCGGCGCTTCGGGCACGGGCGGTGGGTCCGTGCCAAACACCCAGTCGCCGGTTCATACCAATCCCCCGCGGTCGCTCCCGCGCGGGCGCGACTTTGACTTCGGATCATCCTGGCTCTGCATCATCGCGGCCGTGGTGGGCATTTTTCTGTTGATCAGGCTCGTGCGCGGTTTCGGCGGCGGGGGTGGTGGATATGGCGCGGGATACGGTGGCCCGCAGACTAGCGGCTACGGTTCCGGCGGCGGCTTCGGCCGCGGCCTGTTCGGCGGGCTATTGGGAGGAATGCTCGGCGGCTGGATGGCCGACTCCTGGCGCAATCGCGGCCAGACCCACGACTCCTGGGGCAGCACCGGCCAGGATGCCGGCAATTCCGGCGGCGGATTCATCGACAATACCCCAAGCTCCGGCGGCGATTTCGGCGGCGGAGGTTCCTCCGGCGGGGATTTCGGTGGCGGCGGAGGTGGTTCGAGCGGAGGAGATTTTTGAGCCAAGCTCGAAATTTAGCCAAGCTTCCAAGAAGATCTATCGAATCGATTCCGCGCTTGTGAGGCCGGCGCAGACGCCGTAGGCTCGCCAACATGACGGAAATCGCAATTCCGGAGATCGCGGTTGAGCCATCAGCGCAGTCCAAGCGGCTGGTTCGCCGGCTGGTGGGTCCTGCGCTGTTAATGCTGGTGCTGACCGTGTTTGCGCTGTGGGCACGAAATGTGGTTCCATATTGGCGGTACCAGATCAATCCCGACGGGGTTTCTTACATCACCATTGCCCAGGAGTATCGCGGCGGGCATTTCTACAGCGCCATTAATGCGTACTGGAGCCCGCTCTATTCGTGGCTGATCATCCCGTTCCTGGCCGGCGGTGCAGCGCCGCTGCTGGCGACGAAACTGCTGGCCGTGGCAATCGGGGCGGCGGGGCTGATCATCATCTGGCGGCTGCTGGCGCGGGTGAAGATGAGCGATGATCTGCGAATGTGGGCGGGGCTGACGGCGGTTCCGATGCTGCTGTATTTCGGGATGCAGGTGACCACGCCGGATCTGCTGGTGGCGGTGGCGTGCCTGCTTTATCTGCTGCAGGTGACGGAGCCGAATTATGAAAGCCGGCCGTATGCGCCCGCGCTGACGGGATTGCTGGCGGTGCTGGCCTATTTTGCCAAAGCCTACGCGCTGGCATTCGTGCTCGCCCACTGGGGCATGCTGATCCTGCTGCAGCTTTGGAGAGTGCGGCGGGATGAGGGGGAGTATCGACGCGTGCTGGTGCGCAGTGCAATTGGCTTGTGCGTTTTCGGCGTGCTGGCGGGGTCGTGGATGGGAATGCTGCGCTATAAGTACGGCTACTGGACGATCGGCAGCACCGGCACGTTTAATCGCATCTACAACGGATTGCAATATAAGCCGCCGATGGGCGGCGCGTATGGCCTGCTGCCGCCGCCATCGGAAACCGCCATCAGCATGTGGGAAGATGTGACACCGGTCATCGGCCGGATGCCGGATTGGAGCCCGTGGAATTCGCCGGCGGAGTACAAGCATCAGCTTGACCTGATTGGGCGCAACCTGACGGCCAGTGAGAAAATCGCCGAATCATTCACGGGATTCTGGCAGGGCATCCTGCTGGCGGGGATTGTGCTGGCCGCGTCGCGAGCTGACCCGCGCCCGCGACGGCCGGCTCTGGCACTGGCGGCGGCGTTGGTGCTCTATCCCACCGGCTACTACTTCGTGCATACCGAAACCCGGTTCTATTTCCTGGTCGCCCTGCTGCTGCTCATCATCGCGGCCTACGCGGTACACCTGATTGCGGCAGCGCTGAAACTCGGACCAGTGCGGCGCGGCATTGTCATGCTGATCGTGTGCGCATCCTTTGCCCATGATCCGGCATGGCGAGTCTTCTACCCGGGCAGCCCGCCGGATTATTCGATGTTGTATGCCCGCGGCGATCGCAAGTGGCCGGCCCGGCCGGTACTCGACAAGCCAACTCAGGATTTCGCCGACCAGCTTGTCGGAATCATGCCGCCGCGAAGCCGGGTTGCCGCAAATGCAGACTGGACGCCGACGCTTTATGCGTCATTCAATCTGGACCTGCGGTTTTATGGCATTTCCCTCGATTCGACGGCCGATGCGGAAATCCTTCGCCAGTTGCGGGAGTTCGACATTCAATACTGGTGGGTGTGGTCCGGGCGAGGGCGGCGCTCGTTTCCCTTTACGAAGAATTGGCCGGAAATCACGGCCGCGAAGGTGCCGAATCTGCGCATTTACCGGGTGATGCCGCAAGAAACAAAAGCTCCTGCCGATCTGCCGACCACGGCTCCGGCAAGCGCACCCACCACGCGCGAAGCAAGGTAGGGGGGCGTATTCGCCCACCGTTTCGCATGACATGTGAGCCCGACCGGTGGGCGAGTACGCCCACCCTACTTGGCTTCGCTCAGCAATTTTTTCGCATCCGCTGCCAGCGGCGATTTCGGATGTTGGGAGAGCGATTTGTTCAATAGCGCCCGGGCCTCGGCGGACTTGGAATCCTTGATGAGTTGCCTGGCCTGCTCGATGAATTTTCCCATCGGATCCACGTCCACTCCGACCGCGCCAATGCGGCCGGCCCGTAGCGTGAAGGCGCCGACCAGGCGGGTCTTGTCTTCCATCGTGGCCACGAGTGTGGGCGGCTTTTTTGCCTCGGCCTCAAGCGTAAACGTGACACTTTTGGAATGCTTCGCCTGCGCCACGGCATTTTTCAACAGGCTCGGCGGCAGCCAGTCTTCGGAGTTCATTTTCAGGTTTCCCGCATCAGCAGCGGTGAGGAATTCATCGAAGGAGTCGAATGTCTGCTTCTGCGCCACCGCGCGAGCGAGATAGCTGGTGAGCGTAGCGGTGGTGGCGCGGACGTACAACTCGCGGGTGGGATTCTCGTCGAGCTTCCCAAGGTATTCCCGCCATTTCTGCTCGAAACCAGCGGCGTCGCCGAAGCTCTCCTGCCATGCTTTTTGCCAGGGTTTGTTGGCGCTGATGAGTTTCATGAAATTTGAGAACGCCGCTTGATATTTTCCTTCTTCACCGTGAGCAAGAAACTGCACCATCGACCAGGCCTGGTCGTAATTGATGATTGAAAGGGCGCCGTTCCATTCTTCATGGCTGAGCAGCATCATGCCCTTGATGCTCTTGACGGCATGGGCATCGATTTCCTTTCGCACCCGCGCCAGGCGGTCCGGGGGAATGACGCCGGTGACGAACCCGTCACCGGTGAAGATGCTTTCGCCAAAGTACTCCGCCAGACCCTCGTTGACCCAGATCGGCATGTTGGTATCGCCGATGACCGCATGCGCGAACTGATGAAATCCCTCGTGCTGGACCACGTGCCAGGTCATCAAACCGGATTTCTCCCCCGTGATGGCCATCAATTCCTTGCCGGTGAAGACGCCGGCGCTTCCCGGCGGGCCGTCGGCGGCATAATAGTCGTTGGCATTCTTGAAGAGGTAGAAGGGCAATCGCTGCTTGATGATGCCCGAGAAGGACTTGGTGCGCTCGTGATACTCCTCGGCCATTTTTGTCATGCGAATAAACGCTTCCCGGGCGTCGTCGGGCTCGATATCCGTGTACATCACGTAGTAGGGCGTCTTGTAGGACTTCATGTTCGCCGGCAACCCAGCGCGGGCGCTGCCGGGGGGGAATGCCAGCGTGAAAAACAGGGTAAGGACCGCTGCGGCGGCCGATAATCTTTTCATGGTCTCCTCGTCTGCATCTGTGATGTCGCTACGGCCGGCTTGTTCACCAGGCCGAACAACTGCCCGAACCGCAGCGGTTGCGGTTGCGGTTTTTCTGAACTGCGGCAATTTTCGCCTCTGGTATTTTCCCGCGATGGCTGTCTAATCGCAAATCATAATTTATGGCATCCTATCGCAGAAACATCCTGATCGGCATCACCGTCCTGGGCGCGCTCATCATCCTGGGGTGGATGATCCTGAAGTTCGGCGGTAAAGCCGCCTATCTGGTCGCCAAGGCCCGCATTCCGGTGACATTCGTTTCGGATCGCTCCGACGGCCTGGATGAAGGCTCGGCGGTGCTGTATCGCGGCGTGAAGGTGGGCCTGATCTCCCGCATCCGCCGCGCCGAGGACAACGAAGGTGTTTTCATCGAGGCCAGCGTCGATGAAGAGCCGCCCCTTCCGGGAAACGTACAGGGAGTGATACGGCAGGCCGGGCTGGTCGGATCGGGGGCTTCCATGAGCATCGAAGTGGTCAAGCCGGGCGCAACGACTCGGCCGAAGCCGAGCGGCCGGCTGCAGAAACATCAGCAGATACCCGCGCATTTTGCCGGGCTGGATCTGCTGCCGCCGGAATTTGCGACGCTGGCCGAGGAGCTGCGCAAGACTTCCGAGCAGTTCCGCACATCCAACCTGGTATCGGATCTGGACAAGGCGGTGCTGTCGACGCAGGCGCAGCTTGAGAAGGCGGGCAAGCTGATGGATTCGCTGCACGAGGTCGTGGCCGACAAAGACCTGCGGAGCAACCTTCAGCAATCACTGGCGAACCTCAAGACTGCCACCGAGAACGCCAGCAGAATCACCGCCAAGCTGGATACCTTCACCGATAAACTGGATGGCGTGACGGTGCAGGTGAACACCACTTTCAAAAGCGCCCAAACCACCATCGATAAGACCCAGGGCCATATCGATGAGCTGTCCAAGCAGCTTAGCGCCCGGTTGGAGCAAGTATCGAAAATCCTGGACTCGTTTCAGTCGATTTCGACCAAGATTGACAAGGGAACGGGAACGGCCGGGCAGTTGGTCAACGATCCCAAGCTGTACGAAAGCCTGGTGGACACATCGCGCGAGCTGAATGCCACGGTGTCGGACATCAAGCGTCTGGTCGAGCAGTGGGAACAGGAAGGCGTGAGCTTTAAGCTGAACAAGAAATGACCGCGCTTTGACGGGGAGCGGGGGTTGGGGCTAAACTGCGGCCGGCAAATTTTGTCACGGAGCGAGTGCGTATGGCCTTTCAATGTGTCGTGGTGACCCCGGAGCAGCAGACCCTGGATGAGACGATCTCCCAGGCGATTTTGCCCGCGCATGATGGGCTGATCGGGATCATGACCGACCGTGCGCCGCTGCTGGTGAAGCTGGGGCTTGGCCCGCTGCGGATCGACCTGGCCAACGGTCAAAAACGACATTACTTCATCGACGGCGGGGTGGCGCAGATGAAGGACAACAAACTGACAATTCTCACCAACGAAGCCACCCCCGCCAGCGAAATCGACGCCGAAGCCGCCCGCGCCGAATACGCCGAAGCGCTGGCCAGGCGCATCACCGACGAAAAAACCGCCAAAGACCGCGAGCATCAACTCCAGCGGGCGCGGGCGTTGCAGACGATCGCGGGGAAATGACTCTTCCGCTACGTCGGTGACACTCCCAGTAACACTCACGATTCAAAAGTTTCATCAATCCATCCTCCTCCCAGGAGGATTTCGTCGTCGTAGAGGACCACGGCTTGGCCGGGAGTGATGGCGGATTGGGGTTCATCAAAGCGGACGGTGAGTTCGTCGTCGCCCGTGAGGGTGGCGGTGGCGGGTTGGGGTTGGTGGTTGTAGCGGATTTTAGCGGCGCAGGGGAGGGGCTGGCCGGGGCGGAGGCGGTCGCTGAGGACGTTGATTTGGTGGGCGATCAGACCCCGGTGGAGCAAGGCATCTTTGTCGCCGAGGGTGACGCGGTTGGATGCGGGGTCGATGTCCACAACATAGATGGGATAGCCGAAGGCCACGCCGACGCCGCGGCGCTGGCCGATGGTGAAATGCTGGTGGCCTTCGTGGCGGCCGACGACTTCGCCGGCGGTGGTAACCAGTTCACCCGCGCGGAATGTTTCCGGGCTGCGGCGCTGCACCAGGCCGGCGTAGTCCTGGTTGGGGACGAAGCAGATTTCCTGTGAATCCGGCTTGTTGAAGACAGGGAGCTTGAGCTCTTCGGCGATGGCGCGAACTTCGTGCTTTTCATAGCCGCCGATGGGAAGTAGGGTGTGTTCCATGGTGGCGCGGGTCATGCCGAAGAGGACGTAGGATTGATCCTTGCGGTGATCGCGGCCACGCAGAAGGGCGGTTTGCTGCGTTTGCAGATCGACGCCAATGCGTGCGTAATGGCCGCTGGCCACGTAGTCGGCGCCGACGGCTTCGGCGTATTTCGCCAGCTTGCCGAACTTCAGCCAGTCGTTGCAGCGCACGCAGGGATTGGGGGTGCGGCCGAGGTTGTATTCCGAGACGAAGTAGTCGATGACGCGGGTGAAGTCTTCCTGGAAATTCAGCACGTATAGCGGGATATCAAGCATTCCGGCGACGCGGCGGGCGTCATCGGCGTCGAGCACGGAGCAGCAGCCTTGCTTGCTCTTTGGGGCGGGGACGCAAGCAACGGCGTCCGCTGCCCCCCCTGGAGCGGACCCTGCGTGAGGGTCATCATTTTCGACACCGGCGGGCGAGCCGAGGCGCATGAAGGCGCCGAGGACTTCGTAGCCGTCGCGCTGCAGCAGGGCGGCGGCGACGGAGCTGTCTACTCCGCCGCTCATGGCGACGACGACTTTTTTGCGGTGAAGGAGCATGGTTCGGTGTACGCCAATCAAAATTTGCCCGCGCGGGGCAAGCGGTGGGCGACTACGCCCACCCTACGAGATTTCACGTCGTGATCGAAGAGGGCGGGGAGACCCCGCCCCTACGAATACGGGCGCGCGATGCCATTCTGCGGCCTGGCGCTGGCCAGTCAATCATATGCCTTGGTCGCTGGCGTTGTTCGGGGAAAGGGGTATTGTCTGGCCATGGTGGCTCAGGTGAGCGCTGCCGCGATGCGGCTGCGGCTTTTTGTTTCGCGGGTGCTGCGAATTTTCGGGTTGCGCGATGAATCGTTTCTGCTGGTGATGGCGCTGGTGATCGGGGTGGTGACGGCGGCGGCGGCGGTGGGGTTTCACGAGCTAATCAACTGGATTCGCAATCTCCTCTACACCAACGTCGGGGATGTTCTCTATGGGCGGGGGATGTTCCTGCTCGTGCTGTTCCCGGCGCTGGGGGGACTGGCGGTGGGGGTGGCCAGCTTCTATCTGTTTCGCACCCGCGAGGGGCACGGCATTGTTGACGTGATCGCATCCGTGGTGCGGACCAGCGGGTTTCAAAAGCCGCTGATGGCGGTGGAGAAAATCCTGACGTCCGCGATAACCATCGGCACCGGCGGATCGGCTGGGGCGGAAGGCCCGATCGTGCAGATCGGGGCGGCGATCGCCTCGGGGGTGGGATCGAGCTTCCGCGTCGCCCGCCAGCAGATGCCAATACTTATCGGTTGCGGCAGCGCGGCCGGGATCAGCGCGATCTTCAATGCTCCGATCGGCGGCGTGCTGTTTACGCTGGAGGTTATCCTCCTGGATTTTTCGGTGCGCACGTTCACGCCGCTGGTGATCGCCAGCGTGATCGCGAACGTGACGACGCAGGCGATGTATCACTGGATCAATCCCAACGAGCACTTCACCGCCATCTTCGCGATGCCGCAGTCTATGGGCGGGGCAGGGGGTGCGATGGAGGCGTGGAGCCTGAACTGGAGCCAGACGGGGTATTTCGTGTTGCTGGGGCTGTTGTGCGGGCTGGTGGGGGTGGGGCTGACGCGGACGATGTATTTTCTGGAGGGCCAGTTCGCGAAACTCAAGAAGCTCAAGGCGTGGCGGCCGGCACTGGGTGGGGCGCTGCTGGGGTTGATGGGCGTGGCATACATCCTGATCTTCGGCCGGCTGATGCTGGGGCGGCCAAAGCCGTTCGACTTTGGCGAATATCCCATGCCGGCATTTTTCGGCGATGGCTATGGAGTGATCCGTCAATTGCTCAAGCACAGTTTTTACGCCGCCCCCCCGTCGCAAGGCTCGGCGGGGCAGATGCTGGTTCTGCTGGGATTCTTGTGCGCCATCAAGATCGTCGGCACGTGCGTGACGCTGTCGAGCGGCGGGAGCGGCGGGATCATCGCGCCGTCGCTGTTTCTGGGGGCGACGGCCGGCGGATTTCTGGGGAAGGTGCTGCACCAGCCCGAGCCGCAACATTTCGCCCTGGTGGGAATGGGGGCGGTGCTGGCGGCGGTGGTGCATGCGCCGCTGGCGTCGATCTTGATCCTGGCGGAGTTGACGCAGGACAACCGGGTGATCGTGCCGGCGATGCTGTCGTGCGTGATGGCGACGGGATTTGCGCGGCTGATGTTCCGCGATTCCATCTACACGCTGACGCTGCGCCTGCGCGGGGTGCGGGTGGGGACGGCATCGGACCTGACCGTGCTGCGGCGGCTGACGGTCGAGCAGGTCGATCTGGAGCCGGCGTCGGTGCTGCACCTGGAGGAGCCGTTTGGGCGCGTGCTGGAATTGACATCAGACACCGGCGTGACAGATTTCGTGGTGATGGACAAGCACGGAGGCTATGCCGGCATGGTGACCGGCGAGGACATCCGCCTGGCGCTGTTGCAGCGCGAGGCGGTGCCGCTGCTGGTGGTGGGGGATTTCACCCGCGCATCAATCCCGCTGGTACACAGCAGCGACGACCTTGCCGCGGTGCTGGATACCTTCACCCGCCACGAGGTGGCGCGGCTGCCGGTGTGCTTGGCGGAAGATCCGAGCAAGATCATTGGCCTGATCAGCCGATCCGCGCTGATGCGGCGGCATCAACGGGCGCTGACGGAATCGTGAAAACCTTTGGGTAGTGGATCAGTTTGGGTGCCACAGGTCGGAGTACTCGCAGACCTGTGTCTTGCTACGCCGCAACACCGCACAGGTCTCGGAGTACCGCGACCCGTGGCACCCATAAATTTCAAACTGACCCATTGCCTAATCACCGGGCTGTGGGTCAGTTTGGGTGCCACAGGTCGGCGTACTCGCAGACCTGTGTCTTACCGCGTCGCTACGCGGCACAGGTCTCGGAGTACCGCGACCTGTGGCACCCGGAAATTTCAAATTGACCCATTGCGGAAATTTGGATTTTCGTTACTTGCCTGCTTTGCGGCGGCGAAGGAGCAGGAGGCTGCCCATCGCCACGAGGCCGAGGCTGGCGGGTTCGGGCACGGGTGCACTCGCATAGGCTTCGAATTCGACCATGGCGCCGCTGCCGTTCCAGACCAGCATCAGGTGGCGATGGGTATCGCCGGTGGAGTTGGCGAAATTGAAGTGGTAGCTGCCCGAGACCGTCGCCGAGGTAGCGCCGCTGCCGGAAGCTTCGAGGTTCCAGCCGGCGGCCTCGATGTTGGCCGGGTCGGCGGTTGTCAGGCTCTGCGTTGCCGGAATGGTGGTCGCATCCGATGAATAAAGCTCCCAGGCGCTCCACGTCTGGCCGTTGTACCAGCCGAGGTTGCCCTGCTTCAGTTGGGTTGGGGAGCTGAAAGAATAGGTCATGAACGAGCGCTGCGTTGTAGTTGTGGGTGTCGTATCGGCGGCGGTGGTGTTCTGGGAATGCACGTGGCCGGTAAAATAATCACCATCCACTGTCGCCGATGCTCCCAAACTGGATGTGCGCAGCTTCCAATTGTTTGAGGTGGTGCTATCGGTCAGGGTGCTGATGCGGCCGCTGTCGCGGAGGATATTGTAGCCGTCGGCATAGTCCACGGTTTGGCTGGCATCCTGGAAGACCTCCATCTCCTCATTCTGCAAATAATAGCTGCCGGGGACTTTGCCGCCGGGACCGGTGGCGGTATAGCGCAGGGCGGTGACGGTGGTGGGGGTGAATGTGCCGGCGGTGGGGGTGCTGGGCGTGGTGGCGAGGGATACCCAACTGCCGCCGCTAAAACCTTCGAGCAGCCAGCCGCCGCTGGAGGGATAGCTGCCATTCCAGCTCGTCTTATAGGAGCCGACCGTTCGCGGGCCGGGCAGGGTAAAGGTTGCGGTGCCGGAACCGGCGCCGGTGGACGAAAGCTGCCACTGATCGGGAATGCCCGAGCCTTCATTACCCCCGGTCGCTTGCAGACTGGCGCCGCCGGCGGAGGTGTTGGCTTGAGTCACCAGATTCGGCCCGGTCACGCCGTACTGGCGCAGGACGTTGGCTTTGGTGGGATCGGCGTAGGTGGTGGCCTTGGCGGGAAGCGCCGAGGCGCACACCAGAAAACCCGTAGCCAGAACGACCGCAGAATGCACGCGCCAAGTCATGACATGACCTCCAATATGAGCAAGACAGGACTTCGTGGATATGACCCGCTCTTGAGCAAGAGCGATGCCTCCATCAGCCACAGTACCATGGGACGGGATGAAAGCAAGCAAAAAAAAAACTTGCTAGTTGCCAGTTGCCAGTTGCTGATCGATCTCCCACCAGCAACTATACGACCGTGCATGATTAGGCGCTCTGGTGTCATTCTGAGGTACTCCGAAGAATCTGGCACCGATCGACAATCCACGCAGATTCTTCGGAGTACCTCAGAATGACAGACGCGTGAAAATGGCGCATGATTGCGCACGGTTATGTAGCAACCAACAACCAGCAACTCTCCTCACCCTTTACGCTGCTCGACGGGCAGGTAATTTCGCTCCGGCGGGCCGACGTAGACCTGTCTGGGGCGGTAAATGCGGCTGTTGGAGTCGCGGACTTCCTTCCACTGCGCGATCCAGCCGGGCAGGCGGCCGATGGAGAACATCACCGTGTACATATTCAACGGGATGCCGATGAAGCGCAGCAGCAGGCCGGAATAAAAATCCACGTTGGGATAGAGCTTGCGCGAGACGAAATAGTCATCGTGCAGCGCCACCTCTTCGAGGCGTTGGGCGATCTCGAACAGCGGGTCGGGCGTGCCGCGGCTGGCGAGCATCTTGGTGACGTGCTTGCGGAGAATTTCGGCGCGGGGGTCGTAATGGCGATAGACGCCGTGGCCGAAGCCGAAGAGCTTTTCTTCCTTGCGCTTGACCCGCTCGATCAGCGATTTGATGCTCTCGCCGGAGTGGTGGATGCGCTGAAGCTGTTCCATCACCGCGACGTTGGCCCCACCGTGCAGCGGGCCCCAGAGGGCGCACACGCCCGCCGAGCAGGAGGCGAAGAGGTTGGCGCCGGCCGAGGCGACCATGCGCACGGTCGCGGTTGAGCAGTTCTGCTCGTGGTCGGCATGCAGGATGAGGAACAGGCGCAACGCGTGCATGATGTCGTCATCCTGCTCGAAGTCGCGGTTGGGGACGGAGAACATCATGTGCAGAAAATTGCGGCAATAGGAAAGGCTGGGGACGGGGTAGATGATCGCCCGGCCGATCGAAGTCTTGTAGGCGGCGGCGGCAACGGTGCGCACCTTCGACATCAATCGCGCGGCGGCATCTTCGAACCCCCCCTGTCCCCCCTCGGTCCTGGCATCCTCCATCTGCCCCCTCTGCAGCACATCCTCAGGGGGGGCGTTGTAGCAGGAGAGGGTGTTGATCATCGCCGACAGCACTGCCATTGGGTGCCCGCCGGACGGGAACCCGGCGAAGGAATGGCGCATGCCCTCGTGGATCATCTCATGCTCGGTGAGCAGGGCGCGGAAACGGGCGAGATGATCGGCCGAGGGCAGCTCGCCATAGATCAAGAGCAAGGCGGTCTCGATGAACGTGGAATGCTCGGCGAGCTGTTGAATCGGAATGCCGCGGTAGCGCAGGATGCCGCGCTCGCCATCGATATAGGAGACGGCCGAGCGCACCGAGGCGGTATTGCGGTATCCCTCGTCGAGGGTGAGGAAGCCGGTCTGATCGCGCAGCGCTGAGATATCGAAGGCGCGGTCGTTCTCGGTGCCGACGACGACCGGGAGGTCGATGTCCTTTTCTCCGACGTGAACGGTGGCCATGTCGCCATTGGCGCCCGTTGCGGCCGTTGGGCTGCTCATGAGAACTCCTACAGGTTGATGCGTCTCTCGCCTAGTGCGATGGGGAGAATGTACCAGTTTCAGAAAAAAAGGCGATACGCGCAGCGCGGGCAGGGTGGGCAGCGCGGCGCGGGATTGCAACCACATTGGAGAGGGGATAGTAATTGGGGGAGGGGGGGCAGGATGAACTGTCTTTAACGACGAGGCGGCCATGATGCGAACCCCCCCTGATCTCTCGAGTTTGCGGACGACACGACGGTTGGCGGCGGGGATGGCGGCGGTGATTGCTGGCCTGTGCTGGGCCGGCGCGTCGCGGCCCGCGCGGGCGGAAGAGAAGCTGATCATTCTCGACAGCGTGCCGCCGGCACAGAAGTTTGAGGTCAGCGCCGACGGGTCGAAGCTGTACATGGCCGGGGCGGGATATGATGTGTTTGATGCCAAGACCGGCGAGCACGTGGACCATTTCGGCACTCCGCAGGCTTCGGCGCCGCGGGATTTGTTTCCGATCGCCGACGGCTGGTTCATTGCTGTTAATTGCTACGCCGGCGGGCACATCGCGCTGGTGCGGCCGGATGGGACGGAAGCGAAGATTCTGGTGGCCAAGGGGGGCGGGGCAGGGGGGGACAAGCTGATTCACAGCGACAATACCGGCTGGTCCAGCCCGGACGGCGCGGCGGTGGACGTCGAGCACAAGAAGATTTTCGTTCTGGATGCCACGCAGGCGCCGGCCGGGGAAGTGTCGCCGGATTGGTCGCGGATTGCGGTGTGGGATTTTGATGGAAAATACCTGAGCGACATCGTCCGCTACGACAGCAAGGCCAAAGCCCCCCCTGACAAGGATGAAAACCTGCACACGCAATATTCGGATATCGAGGTGGACCCGCAACGCCAGCGGGTGTACGTGACGGCCAACAAGTCCAAGACGCTGGTGGCGTATGGCTATGACGGCAAGAAGTTTGGCGAAGTTCCCGGAACCGGCGGGATCGCGGTGTTCAAGGATGGTCGGATCGCGGTGGGCACTCCCGCAGGCGGCGTTGATAGCCTGATTCAGATTTACGACGCCGACTTGAAGCCGGTGAAAACGGTCGCAAGCTCCAAGGGCTTGGGCCTGTTGGATCTGGAGGCGGATGACGAAGGAAACCTGTACGCCTCGCCGGCGAACGACCGGCGGGTGACGTTCATCAAGTGGGGGCCGGACCTGGACAAATCGCAGAGCTTTGGCCCGCGCTATCTGCGGATCACGACGGAGGCGAAGGAAGCGGCGGTGGAGGCGGGCAAGCCGTTCACGATGACGGTTTCCGCCGAGGGGCGCCCGGAGCCCAAGGGACATGCATGGCAGGTGATGATGCGGCCGCTGGATGGGAGCGATCTGCGCTGGCAGAAGCTGCCGGTGCAAACGGACGGCAAGGCCCCCCCTAGCATCCTGGAGGTGACGGTGCCGGCGACGTTCAACGGGTTTTACGAGGCCGCCGTGCGCTTCGGAGAGGGAGAGACGGATCGCACGGATTTTGTGAACGATCCGACCATGCTGAAGACGTTCGCATTTTTCCCGCCGGGAGCCAGGCAGAGTATCGCGGTGTTTCCCGCGGCAGGCCGCCGGGTGTACCGCCAAGGGGAGGCGATCGGCCTGCAGGTGGCGCGGCGCATGGAACAGTCCCCCCTAAAGGCGGGGCGGGAGATCACCCCGGTGGCGGAGAAAATTTCGGTCAGGCTGGCGCTAACAGGGGGGGTGGGGGAGGGCAAGGAACATCCTGCCGTGGGCAAGCCGGCGCAAATCGAGGTAAGCCAGACGGCGGCGGTGGAAATTCCAGGCGCCATCACGGCGCGGCTGGCGCCGGGCAAATATGTGCTGTCGCCGCAGGCGGACGGGTACGAGGCGTATGCGCTGGCGTTTGAGATTGCGCCGTCAGAAGCGGATTCGCCGATGCAGCGCATCATGTACCACGAGTTCGGCAGCAACGCGCTGGAGACGTTGAACGGGACGATCGGGCTGGCCGAGCAGCGCGAGCACCTACGGGAGTGGACCGAGGCGGCGCATCGCCTGGGCTTCACCCGCGAGACCGACCGCTCGCTGCTGCAGGGCGTTCCGCCGGCTTGGAACCGGTCATCTGCTCCAGTGGACCTGAGCAAGAGCAGCGGGTTTGCCACCGCTGAATTCTACGATGCGCCGACCGGCGGGTGGGCGTGGGAATATTATCTGGATCGCTCGACGCGGCTGGGGATCAACTTTGACTCGCAGTTGCTCGATCACTGCGGAGGCGTGCCGGTGGCGCCATCCCGCTTTGCGATCATGGTCCCCAAGGTGCAGTGGGCCGCGCAGTGGTGGGGGCGCTTCCCGTCATTCTATGGTTACAACTGGAACGATGAGCTGTTTTTTGGGGAACAGGGCTTCAGCAACAGTTGGACAAAAGACGACACGAAATGGAACAAGCAGTATCGCGACGAGAAGAAAGATCTGTCCGAGCCAGCCTATCGCAACTGGCTGATGAGCCGGATGTATTCGATGCTGGACGAGGCGGCGCGCGAGGCGAACCCGCGGCTGCACGAGACGACGACGCCGATGTGGCAGTATCCCGCCTGCGAGGGGAGCTATCCGCCGGTGCTCTACAAGGACCTGTCCGAAAGCTACAGCCACTGGATCAGCGAGGGGTACACGATGCCGTGGTATCCCGCGCATTCGGTGGAGAATCTGAAGCGCCCGGGCAAGCCGATGATGGGAGTTTTCGACAACGGCTACAACGCCACCGACTGCAGCGGCATCTACATGAAAAACGCCATGCAGGTGATGGCGCGCGGCGTGCAGGGGATGGGCAGCGAGCATATCACGCCCTTCAGCGATCCGCGCGGCTCGACGGCATTCGCGGCCACCAACGCCATCGCGAAAATGTACGGGCCGATATTCGCCCAGACGCCACTGAAGGATGAGGGAGTGATCCTCTATTCGTGGACGCAGGATGTGACCGAGAAGCGCAACATGATGGGGACGCCGCACTGGGAGCGGGTGTACGAGCTGTTCGGCACCGGCCAGATGGCCGGATTGCCGCTGGGGATCGTGTATGAAGAGGACATCGAGGCCGGGACTCTGCTGCCGGAGGGGCGGGATGGCAAGCCGCGGGTTGGCAAACTGTTTCTGGTCGGACAAAAAGAGGCTCTGCCCGCGAAAGTGCGGGAACAGATCGATGCCTTCATGAAGGCCGGGGGAAAGGTGTATTACGACGCGGACAGCAGCGAATACGCCGGCGGAACCAAGCTGGACATGCACACCCACGAGCTGGGCGGGCCGGCGAAGGCGGGATATTCGGCCGATAGCTGGTGGCCGCTGATGATGCCGGTTCTGGAACAGCACGCCAGGGATTTGAACGCGGCGCTGGGGAAGGATCGGGACTTTGCGATCGACACCGATGATCCGTGGGTGTCGAAGAACCATTTTGACGGTGGGGCGGTGCAATACGTGATGCTGGCGACGGAAACCAGCCCCTACCCGTGGGATGCCGGCACGGTCTGGAGCACGGGAGCGATGTACAGCAAGGGGCAGTTTGGAAACTACCTGCCCAAGACCGTGCATCTGACGTTCCCCGCGAATGCCCCCCCTGGCCAAGTGGTATATGACGTGTTCGAGCATCAGGTGGTCGGGCCGAAAGCCGACGGCAACGAGCAGGGAAGAACGGTGGACCTGACGACGTTTCCCGGCCGCTTGTTCGCGATGGCGCCGGCGGTGCTGGGCTCACCGAAGGTGCGTGTCGCGACGGCCAACGGTCAAGTGGATTTTGAGGCGACGCTGGTCGACCAGTCCGGAAAGACGGTGGCGGCGCGGGTGCCGCTGCGCGTGAAGCTGGCCAGCGGAGACATCGTCGCGGCCGAGCTGTATCGCGGGACGGATGGACAGGGAGTGCTGCGCGGCAGCATCCCGCTGCCGGCCACCTCCAGGACTTGGACGCTTGAGGTGACGGAACTGCTGGGGGCCAAGGGATCTGTGGCGGAAATTAATAGCGATGGGGAATTGGGCGAGGTGATCAGGGCGCGGTCGGATGTGGAGATCGAGCGCCAGCCGCAGCTTCAGGCGCTGCTGGAAAGCTCCAGGGGAAAGCTCACCCTGGTGGCGAATCCCCCCTCCGCGAAGCTGCTGAGCGAGGCGCAGATCAAGGCGCTGACCGATGCCCTGGCCAAGCGCAACATTGAAGTGAAGCAGGCCGGCGCGATGCCCAAGGACATCTCGCCTGGGATCTATCTGACCGTGGGTGAGACACAGGAGCCGGGTTTGATGGGTGACATGAATCAGGCGGCGGCGAACCGCGGGTTGTTTGAAGCGGCGGTCGGGCCGCGCGTGCCGGGGCCGGGGCGGGCGATCATCTCGCCGATATATGCGCCGCGCGGCCAGGATGAACATACGGTCGCGATCGTGGCGGGAGATGCGGCGGGAATGGAGAAAGCGATCGACGTGTTCGCGGCATGGGTGTCGAATCCTCTTGTCGAACCCGCCCTGGCGCTCAATAAGAAGGCGGAACCCCCCAGCTACACCATCACTGCACAGCCGGCGGAACGGGCAGGGGGGGTTTCGCCACTGGCGAAACTGTCAGACCAGGTGGGCGTGAAATTGTCGGGCATCGTCACCAGCGCCGACGGCAAACACCTGGTAGTGACGGCCGACGGATATCAGCAGAACATCGCCCTGATTGAAGACAGGGGGGATGGCGGCGAGGGGGGCAACCCCCCCCTGATCGTGCAGGCGACGCGGATTGGACAATCGCCGGTGATTACAAGCCCGTTCGTCAGCGACGATGGCAAGCTGTTTGGGGCATCAGCGCGGACGGTGGCGCGCATCGGCGAGGATTTTCATCTGATTGCCGCCGACAGCGGCCAGGGGGGGGAGCGGCAGGTATTCGCGGCCTACGGCGAGATGGGGCGGACGTTCCATCACTTCGCCGCCACCAGCAGCGGCGACACCGTGCTGGTGCCGGGGACGTTCGGAATCGCTTGCTGGAAGAATCAAGTAGCAGCAAAAATCAAGACCACCGAAGGCGGATCGCAGACGCACGAATGGAAGCAGGCATGGTCCATCGACTACTGGAAGGAATTCAACAATCTGGATTGGCCGGTGGATGCGATGTCGGAGCGGATTCCGCAGTTCCATGTCTATATCCCGCGCGGGGCGGACTATGCGATCGTGGTCTTCGATGAGCTGACCCAGCAGGGATGGTGCGCGCCGAATTATTTCTCCAAGGCATACGTGGCGGCGGTGAATCTGTCCGATGGCAAGGAGCGCTGGCGCTTCGATGTGCCGTTGCCCAAGACGCAGGTCTGGCCGACGCTCTTCACCAGCCCCGATGGCAAGAAGCTCGTGCTGCAGGTACAGGCCGGCGGTTGGGGCAAGGAGACATTCCGCTTCTACAGCATCGCCGATGCCCCCCCTGGCAAGGCGCTGGCGCAGTGGGACTGCACCGGGGCGGCGTTGGATGTCGCGGTGGCCAACGGCTCCGGACGCATGGCCGAGATTTTCAACAATCGCCTGCTGCAGGTGCGCGAAGCCGATGGCAAGCTGGTGTTCAACCAGATCATGCCGGCCCAGCCGGTCAGCGTGACCTTCACGCAGGGGGGGCCGGATGGGGAGGGGCTGTACGTGGCCGACCAGTTCGGAGCGATCTGCAAGTTGGATGAAACCGGCAAGCAGGTATGGCAGACGCAGGTGGGCGCGGTGACCCGCCTGGCCGCCCGCGCGGGAAACGCAGGGGGTGCCGGCGGCGAGGGGGGGGTTTATGCGGCCGGATGGGATGGCCGGGTGCGGGCGTTAAGCGACAAGGGGGAGCTGCGCTGGACGCTCGATTGCACCGCGAAGATGAACATGGCAGGGGGGGCGAACCCGATGGCCGCGATCGCCGAGTCGGTGAAGCTGGATGAAACCAATCTCCATGATGTCGCTCAGCCACCGACGACCAGCGACAAACCCCCCGGGCCCGGCGAAGGGGAGAACCTGCTGGCCGGCGCTGTGGCCGGAGAGACCGACATTACCAACGCCGAAGGGAAGGTTGTCGGCAAGCGCAAGGGGGCGCGGAATTCCCGCGCCTTCGTGTCGGTCGGGGGCACGCCCGGCTGGATGTCCGATGGCAAGGTTGAGGTGAAGGCCGAGCAGTTGGTGAACGGGGCCAAGGATGATGTGGATGCGCCCTGGCTGAACATCGACGAGGTGTTCTGGGATGGGCAGGCCGGGCGGCAGGTCTACGTCGACGTGGCGTTCGACGCGCCGACGGATGTGCATTCGCTGACCGTCTACGAGAATCCCAAGTTCAAGGATTCCTGGCCGACCGAGGGCCGGGTGCAGGTCTGGAACGAGAAGCTGCAGCACTGGGATACCGCTGCCTGCGGCCTGTTCCTGAGAGGACCGGTCAATACCTACAACCTGAACCTCAAGGCCGTCACCAAGCTGCGCTACGTTCCCTGGAACAGCTATTACAAGAATTTTTATACCAGTGAGATTGAGGTGAGGTGAGGGGGGAGGATGACAAGGTGAGGGGGTGACAAGGTGACAAGGTGATCAAGAAAGAGGGCGACAGCTATTCAAATTCCTTCACCTTGTCACCCCCTCACCTTGTCACCTTGTCATCTTCCTGCCTGCGGCTCCTCCGCCGCCGTCACGGACGGGAGAAAGTTTCCCCCGTCTGGTTCCCCGCCTCTCACGGACGAGGGGAAGCTTCCCACGAACAAATCCTCCATCGGCAGTCCGTTTCCTCGGCTCCCACGTCCGTGGGAAACTTTCCCGGATATCCGGGGAAGCTTCCGGGGTCTCCGGGGAACGCTCCCGGGGATCTGGGGAAGGCTCCCGGGTCTCTGGGAAGGATTCCCGGGTCTCTGGGAAAGATTCCCGGGTATCTGGGAAAGATTCCCGGGTATCTGGCAGCGGCTCCCGGGTCTCTGGGAAAGTTTCCCGGGGACCCGCCAACCATGGAGGGAGATCGATACGACCTTCCCGCCACCCCCGCCTCCGCCGCTTTTGTCGGACGGGGGGTTGCCGGCAGCGCGGCGGCGGTTTTTATCGGAATCCCAGAGCGACCGCGAAGCCGCCAGGGGGCGCAGCGGCGCGTAGGTCCGAAAAGCATGGAGCCAGCGAGGCACGGAGGGGAAGGCCTGGCCACAGATGGGGTACGGAGGGGCACGGATGGAGGCAGAGCGGGCGGCTGCGCGGCTCTGGAGACGGTTTAGCGCGGTGGAACTTCCATATCCTCCTCGGGCACCTCGACGAACAGGGGCGGGTCCTGCGCCTCGGCCAAAAGCTGCACGCGCCACAGCCGCCGCCCGCCGACGCCCAGATGGCCGCGGTCCTCGACCACCAGCGCCCTCCAGACGGTCGCGCCAAGCCGCACCTCGGCCTCGTCGCCAAGCTTCCACTTCTTCGCTGTCTTGGTGGCCATCGCATCACTCCTTTACCAGGGGACTACGCCAGGGATTGTAGCAAGATGATTGCCAATAACGACATCGAATCTTCCGGCGAGAAGATCACACGTCCTGCGGAACGTTCGCACCATCGGAAGCGTCAACGCCGCCGGGTGCAGCCCTCGCGCCAGAAAATCCTGATGCGCGATGGCGTTCCGCCAGCGATTCAGTTCCTCAAGCAAGTCTTGGCGGCGCTGGTTATGGGCGGGCGCGACCGCCTTGACGCTGTTCCAAAAGTTGAGGTTGAACCGATTGAAGTCCGCGCCGATCGCGCTGGGGGAAGGATTTCTTATGTCAAGCTGCCGGTTTGTCGCCAGGACCACGCGAAGAATATCCCGGCGCGGATCGGCGTTGAGGTCTTGCCTGCACAGCCGCTCGATGGCTTCGGTATGAAGATCCCGGCAGAAGCGCTGGAAGTGGCTGGAAACCAGGACGAGGTAGGCGTGGTTGATCTGCAGCATGGCATAACGTCGCCCGCGCGCGTTGCCGCCTACGGCCGCGTGAGCATTCTCGATCTGATCCAATGCGGCAGCACCGTTGGTACGCCAATCGTGAAGCGATCTCGAGGGCATGGGAATCTCCAGCTATGGCTTGATGCAATCGTCGCTCACCAGCGCGGGTTTCGATGGCTCTTTCGGAAGATTGCGCCGTCGTCACCTCGGGAAACAGCGAAGCGATGCGAACTTGCACCACACCCCACGTCTGACTGTCCCGGAACACAATTGCCACGGTAACCCGCCTTTCAAGCCGTCGGAAGTGTACCCTGCAATTGCCGGGCAATCACCAGCGCCGCCAACGCAGCTCCGGAAAACGCCAGGGCGGGGCGGAAAGACGGACAGTCGTTACCTCTCTGCCGAGGCACGAGGCATATCTCCATGCAGAGCCACCAGGGGGGCGGCTTTCCGCCGTGGGGCCCCTGAAGCTTTTGCGGGGCGGGAGATGTTCAACAGCCAACAATCCGCAGCTATCGGCACAAAGGCCGACCCGCAGGCGAGCCGTCGGCATCCCTCTGCAGCTTCCGCTGGGGTGGGGGAGGGCGGATTCTTCACCGCGAAGGCGCGAAGGGGCGATGAAAAGTTATTGGCCACGAATGGGTCGTGGGGAGCCGAAACGGCGAGACGGCGAATGGGCGAAACGGCGAGGGAGCGCGGCAATCAGTGAATCTCATCGGTGCCATGCTCGGCGAGCCCCGTCGAATTGTTCTGCCTCGCCAATGCGGGGAACTCCTGGATCCGAGAAGCATCCATCATGGAGACTTGGGTGGCATTGCTGAGGAAGACGCGAACATCACCATCTTGGGACACCACAAAGGCCGTAGCCCATGGATGGTTGCGGCAGAATGTGTAAGCGGAACCATGCCGCGTCCCAAATTGCTTCACTCGATCCGGTAACTCCGGGTCTGGACGTCGGTTGAACCAGTGTACCGGACTCCGCTGCGTTCCCGGAGGTGCCGACGCACTATCCGACAGCAGTTTACCGCCAAATCCCAGCACGCGCAGTTTTGGGTCAAGCACGACACAACCATCGACGGATGAGAGTTGAGCGACCAGATCGATGCCGGCCGACAGGGACGACCAGCAATCCCGCCACCTTGTGAACGCATCGACGGCCATGCCCCCACCTTTCTTTGCCGAAAAGCACGAATCCCAAAACTCGACGATCTTCTGGCCTAGGTTCAAATCAGCTATGCCATACCGAATATCTATGTGGTCGATTGCAGATGGTTCTGCAATCAGGAACGCGCCGCCATGTTCCGTCCTCCGGGTGCGGTTCAAAATGCGTTCCCAGAGCTCGGCCATCCAAAAATCAATCGCGAACTTGGGAGCAACATTAAGGGGAAGATTGGGAATCGATTCCAGGCGAGAGCCAAATAGCCCCTTGGTAATTTCGCCGAAAACATCGGCGAGGGGCGGGAGTTGCAGACTCAGCATGTCCGAACTTCGTATTCGTCCCCCGCGAAGCTCGAGCCCGAATCCTTCCTCAACGGTCAGGTGGCCGGGTGCATGAATTATCAACGAGAGCCCGTCCTTCACACCCTCAACTGCAAAGAACGGAACCCCGGGAGGGACGAGATCCAATCCACGCCTCCTCGTGACGATCCCGATGGCGGCGAGCTGATCATTCATCTCTCTGACTACGATAGCGCTTCCCTCAAGGTTACATGCGGGAGCGAGCTTGCGTACCGCCGAGGGGTCTGGGAGGGGAACAATCGTTTCAAACCAAACCGTTTCCGTCTGAATTCTCGGAAGATCATCGGTGCCCGGACTGTAGAACGTGCAGCGCACATATCTACCCTCCTCTTGCAGATGACTGGCCGAATAAGCAAGCGATATCAGTCTTTCGACAGCACTGTTCGAAAGCTTCGATATCTTTCCGCCCTGAGCAATCCTGCGCGAACGGTAGTCAAGGGCAGTTTTGGCAAGCTCCGCCGGCCCGCAGGCTTCCGGGAGCACCGGTAGCACCCAACCCTTATCTGAGGAAATGGGCATAATTTGATCCTCAATGACGTTGTTCGGCCCTTAGAAATCTCGGTCGATCTTTTCGCCGGCCAAAAGCCCTTCGAAGATTAGAGGGGTTACTATCCCCCGGCGGCGAATGGGCATAGCATACCCTTTTATCACCCAAACCGCACGCGCGCCGAACGGCAAGCCCCGGAAAACGCCAGGGCGGCGGGGAAAGCCGGACAGTCCTTACCATTCTGCCGCCGCTGGCGGCTTATCTGGATGCAGAGCCTATAGGGGGGCGGGTTTCCCCGCCGGGGCCCCTGGTGCTTTTGCGGGGCGGGAGGAGGGGAGAATCGCCGAAACCGAAAGCAGGTGCAGGGCCGGCTACGTGGCGGCGGCAAGCCCATCATACGCCTCCAGCACCGCCGACGCGGGGGAGGTGGGGGTTAGGGATTCGTCTTCTTCTTCGCGCATGGCGGCGAAGGTGGTGAGGATGTAGGCGGCGTCATCCCGGCTCAGGCCGTAGAGGTGGAAGTAGGCGGCATCCGGGTCGAGATAGATCAGGTCAACCGACTCATCCTCGACGTAGCGGCGGAGAATGTCGAGGTTGTCCCCGTAGTAAAGCGTGTTCTCGGCCATGTGCCGGCAATGATAACCGCACGCGCGAGGCCGGCCAACTACACAGAAGCGCCACCCCCGCGGCGGCGCGCCTCCGTGAGCGGCAACGCGGAGCGGGTATGACCGCCGGTACTCCGGCGGAATTGCCCACCGCAGGTGTCAGGTTTCATTTGCCCCATCCTGCCGCAGCTCGGCCAGGAGCAGCTTGGCGGCGGCGCGGGCGTTTTCTATGCGTTTTCTGGCCAGTTCGCGAACCGGCTCAAAGTGAAATCCATCTTTGATCCGCGCCTCCCAGTAGCCATATTGCTCGCGCTTTTCGCAACCCTCCGCCACCTGGGCCAGCCCATCCCCCTGGCGGGTCAGGTGTATCGTCTGCAGGATCAGGCCGATCATGCCGAAGTCGTCGAGATTCACCGCATCCGCCAGCAGGCGGGCCTCATCCAGCATCGGCGCGCGCTGGGGAAGCTCGTGGACCAGGCGGATGGTGCGGTCGAGCAGAGTTTCATCAATCCCCCCTGCCCCCTCGCCCACCC
>DAIOHQ010000036.1:0-25643 GCA_036744635.1 Tepidisphaeraceae bacterium
GACTCCCGCCGATTATCCCATTCTACTCCATCTCCCGGATTTGTGGACGCACCCGGAGCGTGTGATCCTACAGGCGGTGCTAGACCTTGTTGAATCTACGGTCTATCCTATAAAGGCATTCATTCTGGAAAAAACGCGGTACGGCATCGCATATCGCAGGGCGATTGCGAGCAGCTTGTTCGAGTTGGAGAAAATTGAGAAGTACCTCCTACACATCGACGATGAAGGCGTACGTAGGAACTTTGAACACCCTGTCAATGCAGGAGTTGCGGAATGTCGAAAACAACTCGGTCGACAGCATCTCGAGGGCACCACCCCCAGCTCGCTCGTGTTTCCAGACGGAGTACCCCGCAACAGAAAGTAACTTCGTGGGGGAATGAAACGGGGATGGGAATGAAACGGGAACGCCCCTGGTTATCACCTTCTTGCTCCCTACTACTCCGGCTTTCGGCTATCTCTCCGGCCGCAGGTTGTAGGCCTTGAACTTCCCTTCTTGATCCTCGATTCGACCACGGGTCATCTTCCCATCGTATATCCCACTGCTACCCCGGGCCAACCACGCGCGCAACTATCGAATTGCGCGCCCGGCGCGCCGCCAGCGCAACGCCTGAGAACCACAAAATCCCCAAAATAAAAAAATCTTTCCCCGGCGCCCCGTCGCCCCCTCGCGTCTAACTCCCGTTCCCACAATCATCTGTGAACATCTGTGCCCCATCTGTGGCCAATCCCTCTTCCAGGTGTTGCGCGCCCGGCGCGCCGCCAGCGCAACTACGCCCCTCTATAGAGAGACCGATGTTTTTTCGAAAAGGAGGCCGACATGTTCCCCAACCAACCATTCATCGCCAGCGCCCCCTCCCCAAATTTGAAATTTGCATTTTTCAATTTTCAATTTGCAATTCCCTCCCCTGCGCCCCTCCAAATGTCCCACTCCCCAAAAAATGTCCCACAAACTCCATTCTTCACAAATGACCAAGGACAAATGACTTATGACCAACCCATGTCCCAAAATGTCCCCAAATGTCCCACATTGCAAAATCACTTTCCGACCTCTGCTCGCCTCTCGCCGTTTCGCGACTCGACTGAGCTCGCCGAAGTCCCATTCGCCGTTTCCTCCCCGCGTTTCTCCACCTTCGCCGTTGACACTATTGTGGAGAGAATGCAAAGCGAGACGGCCAGCATAGTCCACCGCCGGCGGCTGCGCCTGTTGAAGAGGATTCACCGGCGCTATCAGACCGTCTCCTTCACCGTGCGGATTGGGACGGAGGGCCAGGGGGGTTTGGTGATTCCGTTCACTCGCATCGCCGACCCCGATCGCGTCCTCGACGAAGTGGCCGAAGAAGATGGCCGCCGCGAAAAACTCGGCGGCCGGCGCCTGGAAGATGATGAGCTGCACCTGCCTTATTGGGCGGAGCTGTGGGATAGCGCCTATGGCATCGGCCAATACCTCGCCGAACAGCAGGCGGCCGGCGCATTGCAAAATGTGCATTCGGTGCTCGATCTGGGATGCGGAATGGGCCTGGCCGGAACCACCGCGGCCGCGCTGGGCCTCAACGTCCTCTTCGCCGATCTGGAGGCCCCGGCCCTGCTCTTCGCGGAGATGAACAGCCTCGGCTACCCCGGCCGCGCCCGCACGCGCCGGCTGAACTGGCGAACCGATCGCCTGGGGGAGCGCTTTGAGCTGATTCTGGGCGCGGACATTCTCTATGAGAAGGTGCAGTGGCCCCATCTGGATGCGTTTTGGAAGCATCATCTGGCGGATGACGGTCTGGTCGTGCTGGGTGAGCCGGGAAGACAGACAGGGGATTTGTTCGAGCAGTGGGTCGGCGGCCAGGGCTGGACGCTGACACGCACCGAAGAGCGCGTCCAGACGCGGGAAAAGCCGATCCGCTTGTTTGAGCTGCGGCGACGATGATGAGGATGGTGGATTGTTAGCTGCCAATAGTCACTTGCGTGACCAAGGAGAAGGTAGACCAATGACGAAGAACCCTGCAACAAAAAAACGCCCGCGTTTTTGCGTGAGCAAAACAGCGAGCGTCGAATACGGAACGATCCGCCTGTGGCGTGTGAGTGCGGTTCAGTCAAACCCTAAAGTAAGGTGGGGAAAATGTAGCCGATCGGGAGGGTTCTCCCGTCTGTCTAGCTCTTCGCTTCCCGTCTTTGGCCGGCCGCAAAACTTCACGACCGGCGCCGCGGGCATGCTCCGAGAGAGCGGCTATCCCCAAGGGTTGATTATAGGTTTAACCAAATATTTGCACTCCAATCTCGTTCACCGCAGAACATCCGTATCTGCAGATAATATCGGCGCGAGCAGTCTGGAGCAATCAAAGAATAGCGGATCTGTGCGGTCCGACCGCTTTATCGCAAGATGCTGGAAAACGGCGGTTGAAGGCGGCACAAGCGTTGAAATGGGCGGGGAGACCCCGCCTTTACGGTTGTTATGTCGGCAGGCGGCGGGCACGGAACTGGCGCCAGCCTTCCAGGAGATAGTCGGCGCAGGAGAGAATGGAAACGAGGGCGACGGAGTACCAGAGGTAGCGGGTGAGGTAGCGGGCGACGTTTGGCCGAAAGGCGGGGGCGAGGAGAGTGGCGATGACCATGGCGAGCTGAAAGACGGTGGAGAGCTTGCCGAGGATGCGCGGGGTGACGGAGACTTTGCCGACGATCATCAGCAGCACCATCGTGCCGGCGGCGACGATGACGTCTTTGCCGTAGACGGCGAGCACGACCGGCCAGGGGATCGCGTAGTTGGGGGGAGCGATCCAGTCGAGGCTGAGCAGGATGACCGAGCAGGCGATGAGGATTTTGTCGGCGATGGGATCGAGGATGGTGCCAAGCTTGCTGGACTGGTTGAGGCGACGGGCGAGATAGCCGTCGAGCTTATCGGTGAGGGCCATGATGGCGAAGATGATCAGCGCCCCCCAGCGAACGGATTGCGGCTGGCGATGAGCGGTGACGAGCATCGACCAGATGAAAATCGGCAGCAGGAGAAGACGGAGCATGGTGAGGCCCATCGGCCAGGTGAGCGGCCAAAGCCCGGCGGGGAGGTGAATGTCGAGGGTGCGCTTTTGTTTGGGCACGTGGGGATTGTAAGGGATGTGGAGTGGTTGTCATTCGTCCGTGGTCCGTGGTCCGTTGTCCGTTGCAAAGGGGAGGGAGGCGGTGAAGTTGGTGAGGTCGGCGGGGTCATTCAGATTCGTCCAGACCTCTGCGGGCCAGTGCGCGGGAGCGTCGAGAACGATGAACTCGGGGTGTTTGGAGAGGGACCAAACCGATCGCCGGCCACACTGGAGTTGGTCGGCGACGAGGGAGCGAGCCTCGGCGCGGAGGGCGAAGGGGAAAGGTTCGATGATGTGATCCGCGCCGCTGGGGTGGCGTGTCATCAGGCCAAGAGCGGCGGGTAAAGCCTGAAATTGCTGGAGGATCCAGTCGAGCATCTCGGGGCGAATAGCGGGCATGTCGACAGTGGTGATCAGGGCGATCTCGGTTGGCTCAAGGTGCTCAAGAACGGTAAGGACGCCTCGCAGCGGGCCCAGCCCCGGCGTGGGATCAACCAGTTCGCGATCGAAGCGCTCGCACGCCGGCGGATGCTCGCGGCCGGGGGCGGTGACGAGGAGCGTGCGGCCGGGCCAGCGCAGGCGGTCGAGCAGGTAGGCGAGAATCGGCTGGCCGCCGATGAGCAAGTTGGCCTTGGGCTCGCCCATCCGCGCGCCTTCGCCTCCAGCGAGGATGGCCAGCGTGGGTTGCGGCGGGGCGGTGGGGCGGTCGCTCATGGAAAGGTCCTGCAAGCGAATTGCATCATCCCCGTTTGGCCAGCAACTGTTCCAGCGTGTCGAGCAATGCGGCCTGGGCCGGGTTGATTTTTCGCCGGGCTTCGGCGAGGGGATAATACTCCGCGCGATCGACCTCGGGAAATTCCGTTTGCCTGCCCGATTTGGGCGGCCATTCCATGGAGAAGGCGTTGCTTTTGAAGGCGGAGAGGTCGAGGTCGGCCTCGGCGGCGAAGGCGTGGACGATCTTGCCGGCCTTTTGCTTCACCTGGCCGAGGTCAATGGCGCTGTCGGGCGCTGGCAGGCCGAGTTCCTCCTGAAATTCGCGGCGGGCGGCGGCCAGAGGGGTCTCGGGGTCGACGAATTCACCTTTGGGGATGGACCAGGCGCCGAGGTCCTTGTTCTTCCAGAATGGTCCGCCAGGGTGAACGAGAAGAACCTCCAGCACACCCTCCTGTAGACGATATACGAGTAATCCGGCGCTTTGGCGAGACATGTCAATCCCTCATTGCTGGAGATATTCCCGCACGCCGGCGAGGGCTCTGGGAGTGATGACGACGGGGCGAAGGCATTGGATTTTTTCGATGGCCTGCTCGAGCGTCTGGGCGACTTTTGTCTTGACCATCCAGGCGGCGACGATGGCGGTGGTGCGGGTGTATCCCAGGGCGCAGTGGACGTAGACGATGCCGTGTTGGGCTTGGGCGTCGATGAAGGCGACACATTCGGCGACTTGGTCGGGCGCGGGGGCGGTGGAGTCGAGGATGGGAACGTTGAGGTAGCGCAGGGCGCGGAAGGCGCCCGGCTCGTTGTACTCAGCGGTGAGATCGAGCACGGCGGTGACGCCGGATGCGACAAGCTGCTTCGCCTCGGAACTGCAGAGGAAGCGGCCGGCCCAGACGTTGGACGTGATGCTGCACCAGAATGGCCGGCGGCGGGTATAGCGGATGCGCCAGAGGACGGCGGCGAGTAGATACGGGCCGAGGATGATGCGGGTGGTGAAAGGAATTACGCCTTGGCGCTTGCGGAAGATGCGCTCGCCGGAGAAGGCGTATCCGACGGCCAGGACGGCGGTGGTGATGGCCGGCCAGATGAGAATGTAGCCCCAGGGGCGCAGGGCGGTGGCGGCAAGGAGCAAGATGGTGGTGAGGAGTGAGTAAATCCAGACGAGCTTTGCGTTGAGCACGCGGCCGCGAAATTGCGGTCGCTCGATGGCGCGAACGGGGAAGAGGTAGTAGCAGAAGATCGCCAGGAACTGGCCGGTGATGACGTCGAGGGCGTGGTGCTGGTAAGTCAGTAGTGTTGAGACGCCGATGAGCACGAACCACCCTTGCAGCACCAGACGGAGTGCTCGCCTGGTGTGGCGGGTGTAGACGACCCAGATGAGCGAGCGCAGGGCGATGTGCAGCGAGGGCGCCAGGTTGTAGGGCATGTCGATCTTGTGGAGAAAGACGAACCAGGCGGCGAAGATGCCCTGGGGAATTTTCCGCTCGAACTCCAGGCGCATGGGGAAGAGCAGGAAGCAGACGCCCGCGACGAGAATGACAAAGATGACGCGCCGGGCGTGGGCGCGGAGTTCTTCTTTGCTGGTGCAGAGGAAATAGGAACCGAAGAAGAACAGGTCGATCGACATGTAGGGCACGATCATGGCCGGCACGAAGGGGATGTATTTTTCCCAGGAAAAGCGGACGCAGGCGACGTCGGTGCGGAGCGAGGTGAGGTAGTTGCAGGTGGCGTAGACAAGCCAGAAGAGGATCGAGAGGGCGATGGCGTAGAACGCGCAGGCGACCCAGGGATGGCGGGCCTGGGCGTCGTCAGCGGGAGCAACGGGAACCGCGGCGGCCACGCTCATGGTGCTGCTCTCCGGGCCGTGGATACCGTGAAGATACCGTCCTCGTCGATGGCCATCGACAGCTTTTCGAAGCCGGCCGATCGCACCAGCTCATCCATCTCCGCCTGGGTGCGGCGGCGCATGATCCAGGGCTTTTGCTCGCGATTGGTGAGCACGCGGGCGATCATTTCCACCTGCGGATGCCAGGGCTGGTTGGTGTAGAGGAGATATCCGCCGCGTTCCACGGCGGAGGCCAGGCCGCGCAGCGAGCGCAGGACTGGATCGTTGTCGGGAAAGAGTTCGTACAGGCCGGAGACAATGGCGATGTTGAAGCGCGGGCGGAGGGAAGCCAGGTTCTGCTCGTCGAAGGCATCGCCGGGGGCGAAGGTTACGTTCTTCAGGTCCATCTGCGCCGCCAGCGTTCTGCCGGCATCAAGGGCGGCGGTATTTTGGTCGCGGATGAGGGCCAAGGCGGAGCCGCCGGCGAGGTCCTTGAGCGCATCCAGAATGTAGCGGCCCGGACCGCCGGCAATGTCGAGGATGCGCGGCACTTGTCCAGCTTCGCGCACACGGGCGATTGCATTGCGGAGGGCGTTCTGCAGGTTGATCTTGCGCTGGCGGATGCCGCGCCAGCCGACGGTGTTGAGATAGATGCGGTCGGTGAGCCGGCCGATGGCCGTGATGCCGCGGGCACGGTTCTCGTAGATGTAGTCGAGCGACTGCCCGGAATCGAAGCCCCTGCGCCAACCGAGCCGGATGCCGGCGCTGAGCCGGCCAAGGGTTTTCAGATAGACTTTCTGCGCGGCCAAGGCGAGGCGTTTGGGGGAATAGATTGGGAGCGGCCGGCATAAGCCATCGTATTCGCGTTTGGTATATCCCTCGCGGTCGGCGCGCAGGAGCGGGTTGGACTGGGGCGCGGTGTCGAAGACACCTTCGATGAACCGCTTCACCTCCGCGATGGGTTTGGCGCGACCTGCCTCGTGGAAAATGGAGTGATAGAATCCAGGATATTCAACGTGCTGTTTGATGGCGGAGGAGAGGCGGTTGAAGAATTTCTTCTGGGCGCTGTTTTTGACCACCCAGTCGGACCCGGCCGACAGCAGCAGCGTGGGCGTGCGTATGGCGCCGGCGTCGGCCAGCAGGCGTGTGGCGGCATCCTGCAGGCCAAGCAAGATGTTCACCGCGATCTGCCGAGAGACCAGCGGATCGCGCGCGTACGCTTCCGCCTGGGCGGCATCGTGCGTCAGCATCGTGCCTTTCACGTAGCTCTTGATGAACGGCCGGCCGCCGAACTTCATCCGCAGGCGCAGCGCGGGGAGAGCGCAGGGAATATACAGCTTCACGCGGAAGGCGGGGGTGGCCAGGATCATCGCGCGGATGGGCGGGGCGAAATCATGGACGTAAGCGCTGACGACCACGCCGGCGACGCTGTGGCCGAGCAGAACCATATCCTGTACGGAAATTTGATGCTCATCGCGGACATGTCGCACGAACGCATCGACATCTTTGACCATTCCGCCAAAGGAGTCGGCATAGCCGCGTTCGCCGGGAGATCGGCCGTGGCCGCGGGCATCCCAGGCGAAAACGGCGGTGTCATGGAGATCCAGGTCGCCAACGAAGTCGAGATAGCGCCCGGAATGCTCGTGGCCGCGATGAAAGAGCAACAGGGCGCGACCGGCCGGAGCGGTGGGCAGCCAGGCGCGGTAGAACAGAGGCGTGCCATCCCACGAGGGCATGGTGTGTTCGGAGATCAGGGTCTGAGGTTCTGCGTGTGCGATGGTCATGGTCCGATCCGGTGCGAGAACCGCCCCACCGCATTGGCTGTGCAGTTCTCGTGCCTGATCGGAGGCTATCTTAACTTGTGGATCTGCCTGGGACTACAACGGAGGATGTGCCGCCGTTGTGCATGGTTATGTGCATTGGATGCCGGGGGTTGTGCAACGGATGCACGCTACGAAGGTTTCGAAAGGTTGCCAACGGTGCTCCGCAAATCCTCGCACACCATCCGCGCGGCTTCCTTGCCGGTGAGGTGGTCATACGTGCGCGGGGTGCCGATGTGCAGTCGCACGCGACGCGGACGGGGCAGCCATTTACCCTTCGGCCACGCGGCATGCGCGCCTTCCACATAGCACGGCACGACAGGGATTGATGTTCCGGCGAGCAGCAGGCCGATGCCGCCGCGAAATGGTCCGATCTGGCCGGTGGTGCAGCGCGTTCCTTCCGGGAAGATGATCAGCACGTTGCCCGGATTTTCCAGCAGCTTGCGGCAGAGGGCGACGCTGTGGCGGACGTGCAGTTGGCGGTGAAACGGCAGGGCGTTGACCAGCAGCACCGCGGCCGCCAGGCGCGGCCAGCTTACGAAGAAATAGTCGGCGGCCGCCGCGGGGAAGGTGTGATGCAGCATTCGCAACGGCATGGCCGACGCCAGGCAGAGGGCGTCGAGATGGCTGGAATGATTGGCGACGAGGACGAACGATCCTTCCTTCGGCAGGTTCTCCCGGCCGATTACCTCAAAGCGATGACAGAGGCGCAGCGCCCCACGGAGAATGATGGCGGCCAGCGAGCGCACGGCGTAGGTGAGCAGATCAGGCTCGCGCGGGAAGCGCTTGAGGCGCTGGACAAAGGTGTCGTCGAGATCGTCGGCGGGATGGTAGTGCCATTCTTCCACAAAAGAAGTCTAGCAGCGATGAGAAGAATCAGTAGCCAGTTGTTCCATGTCCGTTGTCCGTGGTCCGTTGCATTCATCTCGTTCAGCAAATGTAACGGACAACGAACAACGGACAATCAGGCATTCAAACCGGGAGAATAATTCAGCAGATGCAGCACCAGGGGCGCCACGAAGATGAGGCTGTCGATGCGGTCAAGCAGGCCGCCGTGGCCGGGGATGGAGGCGCCCATGTCTTTGATGCCGATGTCGCGCTTGATCACGCTGATGCACAGATCGCCGAGCTGGCCGGCGATGCCCACGATCAGTCCGATCAGCAGCAGCTCGCGCGCCGGCACCTGCGGCGGGAACGAAAAACGACACAGCAGCGGCAGGATCGCGGAGATGCCCAGGGCGCCGATGGCGCCTTCCCAGGTCTTGCGCGGGCTGATGTTGCTGCGCAGCGGATGTTTGCCCAGCAGCTTGCCGAAGACGAATGCGAAAACGTCATTCAATTCCGTGGCGAAGATGACATAGAGCAGATAGCCGTAAGGATTGGTGGAATTGGCGAAGAAGCCGAGATGGCCGAACATCCAGCCAATGTAGAGAAACCCCAGGCTGGCCAGGGCGATTGCCTGAAGCTGGCCGTGGGTGCGGTTGCGCACGATCGGGATAAGCAGGATCAGACAGATCGCGAAGACCGGCATCACCAGAAACAGCGGCATCCAGCCCGGCCAGTGGTCGAAGGGATCTTCCACCAGCGCCGCGGCGGCGACCGCGAGAATGCCGACGTACACCGCGAGCGTCATCCACCAGTCGCGATAGAGCCCGGTGGCGCGGGCGTATTCCTTGAAGGCAAAGATCGACAGCAGGGCCACGCCCGCGATGACGGCGACGCGGCCAAGGAACACCGCCAGGAGAATCAGCGGCACCATCACCAGCCAACTGCGATAGGTGATCCAGATTGGGCGGATGTCTTTCCGCAGGCCATAGGAGAGGAACAGCAGGAGCAGGCCGGCACATCCGAGAACGCCGGCAGCGAGCAGGCAGTACGTGCGAAAGATGGGATCGTGAATGGCGGCGTGTGGCGACATAGCGCATTGGTTCCCGGTACGGCGGCCAAGATATCACTTCGTCTTGGCGCGCAGCGCCCGCATGATCCGCGCCAGCCGCAGCCAGATCGTCTGGATGCAACCTGCAATCACGATAGCGCAGGCGACATCGAGGACGCTCCAGCCGAAGCCGATGGTGCGGACACCGCGAGCGTACCAGAGCCCCGCCGCGATCCACGCCCCCAGGTGCAGCGCAACCATGCGCCAGGGCTTGGACATTACGCCGCTAAACTCGCGCCGCGCGCCCACTGCCTGCCCGAGCATGCCGACGTACGCCGTCAGCAGCGCCGCCATGGCGGCCCAGTACGCGATGATCGGGTTGCACCATCCGCTATGGGCCACGCCGGCGAAGATCAGGATATCGGAGATGCGGTCGGGAAGATCGTTGAGGATTTCGCCGCGCAAGCTGGCCTTGCCGCTGGCCAGGGCGACCATGCCATCCAGCATGTTGCACCACAGGCGCAGATAACACAGCAGCGGCGCCAGCAGCAGAAAGGCCGGCCACCATCGCGCCGCGAGGAAGCATCCGGCCGCCCCCGCCGCGGCGGCAATGGATGCATACGAAATCACATCGGGATGAATTCCCGCCGCGGCGCAAATCTTGACCGCGCGAGCGGCGGTGCCGCGAAACAGAGCGGCGATGGGCCTGCGCGAGCTGGGTTGGTAAGTCGTCATGCTTCCCATTCTGGCGCGATGAATTGTTCCATCCCGGCGCAAGGTGCTGCGAAGGGCAAATCTCTTGATACGAAGCAGGAGTGAGAGCGGGCTGACGATGCCGCCGTGCGATTTCTGATAACGGAGGAGGAGGGATTCGAACCCACGAGACCCTTGCGGGCCTACCGGTTTTCAAGACCGGCGCATTCAACCGCTCTGCCACTCCTCCGGGATTCTTCCAATACGATAGCGACCGGCGGAAAAGCCGTCAAATCTGCTGTAATTTGAGCCGGTTTCGCGGATTCGATCGCGGCAATCATTCCGGATCCTCGGGCAGGGCCTGTCACTTTCCCGTGGACGTTTCGGCGGCCGCTTCGACTACCTCGATCGACGGCCCGTGGCCGGAGATTTTGCCGCCGGCGCTGCCGGCGGCGGGGGCGCGGGGGTTGAGGCGAATCCCGGGCAACCGGCCAACCGCCTGCCGCAGGGCCTGCTGCCAGCGGATGCGGATCTTGTTCAGGTCCGGATCATCGCCGTCGAACCTGCGCTGGCGGGTGACGTCCAGCTCATCCGTCGAATAGACCATCAGGTCGATGGGCGGCCCGACCGTCACGTTCGATTTCATGGTCGAGTCCAGCGAGAGCATCGCGTACTTGGCCGCCTCCTCCAGCGTCGTCTCCTCGAAGGAGATTCCGCGGTCGAGGATCGGCCGGCCATACTTGGTTTCACCGATCTGCAGGTATGGTGAGTCCTCGCCGGCCTGCAGCGGATTGCCCTGGGGATAGATGAGAAACAGCCCCGGCGGTTCGCCACGGATCTGCCCGCCGAGAAGCAGGTGGACGTTGAAGCGGTATTCATCCCGCTCCAAAGCCGCCCGATCCATGTCCGATACCTTCCGCACCGTGTCCCCGATAATGCGGGCGGCATCGTACAGCGCCGGCGCCTTGGCCAGTCCCTCGCCGCGATCAAAATCGCGGCGAAGCAGGGTGATGATCGACTGCGTGAGCGACAGGCTGCCGCTGGTCAGGATCGTGAACGCCCGCTCGCCGGGCTGCACGAACGTGTGCATCTTGCGGCAAACGTTCACCTGGTCATAGCCGGCGTTCGTGCGCGAGTCCGAGGCCATCACGATCCCGGCCTTGGTGACGATTCCGAGGCAGTAAGTCATGAAGAGTCATCCTACCGAACGGACCGGCAGGTATAAAGCGCCACCGGCCGGCGCAATTCTGGTGGGGCGGACATTCTTGTCTGCCATGGCTGGATGAGCGGCAGGTGTACTCACCTGCTCGAATCCAGCCATATTCCTCGACCCGCCGAACCTGGCCTGTGCGCGCAGCGAACGCCCGTTGACGGAATTGGTCGGGGGCTGCTATCTTCACCTTCAGACCAACCGCCCGAGCCTCACGAGGCGCGGCCCGCCGCGCGCCTCCCCGCACATGCTCATCAAAATCGGATTCGACATCGCCTTCGACCTGCCCGCGCCCGCATCGATGATGCTGATGCTGTTCGTTCACCCCTCGCAGACCCACGCGCTGCGCGAGCCGGAGGTGCTGAAGGTCGAGCCCGAGCTGCCGCTGCACCACTTCACCGACGCCTTCGGCAACCACGTCGCCCGGATCAACGCCCCGGCCGGGGCAATCCGTTTTTCCTACCAGAACCTCGTGCTCGACTCCGGCGCGCACGAGCCCAGGATCGCCGGCGCGCGGCTCCACCCGGTCGACGAACTGCCCGATGAGTGCCTCCCTTTCCTCCTGGCCAGCCGGTACTGCGAAGTGGATCGCATGATGCAGATGGCCTGGGACCTGTTCGGCAACACGCCGCTGACCTCGGAGCGCGTCCAGGCGGTAATGGACTGGGTACACGGGCACGTGACGTTCGGATACGGTTTTGCCGACTCGACAAAGAGCGCCTACGACGTGTACGGCCAAAAGCAGGGCGTCTGCCGCGACTTCATGCACCTGGCCGTGACGCTTCTCCGCGCGTTGAACGTGCCGGCGCGGTACGCCAGCGGCTACCTCGGCGACATCGGCGTTCCGCCCGCCCCCTGTCCGATGGACTTTTCGGCGTGGATTGAGGCGTACCTCGGCGGCCGGTGGTACACGCTGGACGCCCGCCACAATGAGCCGCGCATCGGGCGCATTCTCATGGCCCACGGGCGCGATGCGGTGGACGTGGCGATGACGACGTCATTCGGCCCGTCGAATCTCGTGAAATTCGAGGTGGTCACCGACGAGGTCCGGGCTACTGCTGTTGCTGCGCTTCCTGCTGCGGAATTTCCTGCTGCTGGTTGACCTGATGGATCTGCGGAACCGCGCCTTCGGCATAGACGGCGATCGGCAGGCTCCGAACGCGCTCGGCGGCCAGCTCGCGGGGCATGTCCGGCAGCTCGACGGAGTGAACGCTCGCCCCGATCGTCTCGACGGCCTTCCCGCGATAAACCCCGCGGCTCGGCGCCACGTCGCGGTAGTCGCGGCCAACGGCGAGCTTGACGAAGTTCGCGCCCACCGCGCAGCGATTGGTCGCGTCAAAGCCGACCCACCCCTCGGACGGGAAGAGCAATTCGCACCAGGCATGAGTCTGGCTATACCCGCGGAATCGCGCGGCGTCAGCGGTTTCGGGTTCACCGTTCACGTCCGCGTGGGGGTGGAGAAAGCCGCTGACGTATCGCGCCGGGATCTTCAGAGCGCGGGCCAGGCCGATCATCAGGTGCGTGAAGTCCTGGCACACTCCGCGGCCGTGCTCCAGCAGATCGGTGATCGGGCTGGCCGCCGTGGTCACGCCCTGCTCGTAGGTGAACTGCTCGTCGATCAGGCGGATCATCCGCATCGCCAGCTCCGCCAGCGCCATCTCCTCGGCCGGGCGCAGCATCTCGGTCAATCGGCGCAGCGTCGGCGAGTCCACGACCGGCCCGCCGAACCGCAGGAAATCGTATACCGAATAGTCGTAGGCATCCGGGCGCAGCGGCCAGCGGTCACGGGGGTCGGGGGTCTGGTCGGGGTGGCGGCGCGGGCGCCCGGTCTCGACGACGCTGGTGGCGACAATCCGGATCTCGCGGTGGAACCCGCGGATGGTGAAGAAATGAACGGGGTTGCCGAGCCAGTCAAAATAGCTGGTGACGCCCGCCGGCGGCCCGACCGCCAGGTCGAATGAGAGCCGGTACTGGTCGCTCGTCTGCAGCGGCGCCATGCGCAGCTCCATCAGCGCCTCGCTAATCGGCTCGGAGTAGGTCAGGTGGGTGTCGTGGGTGATTTTGAGCAGCATGGCGACGCCTCGCGAAGAAACTCACTGGAGAAAGTATGCCTTCTGCACCGCCAGCGCCGCGCTGGCCAGATCATCCTGCACGCTCCCGAGGAACGATGACAGCCCGCCGGCGATCACTTCGGGGATGACCGCATACGCCAGACGTGCCTCGAGTCGCCCGAGGATGCGCTCGGCGGCGTCGGTGCCCGGCGGGCGCGTCTCGGCGCGGATCCCCGCGATCGCCTCGAGCGCGGCTGCGGCGCAGTAGCGCACGCTGCGCGGGTAGTCGGCCTCCAGCAGGATGAACCCGATCACGCGATGCGGGTCCAATTCGCCGACGTGCCGGCGGCGGTGTGCCTCAATCGAGCAGCAACTGCGCAGCACCGCCGTCCAGTGAATGTTCCGTAGCGGAGTCTCCAACGGCCCGGCCGCGGCGGCGGCCGCCTCGAGCGACTGGAAACCATGGTCGATCACCCGGCAGGTGACGTCGGCGCGCTCCAGGTGCTTGGCGAGCTGCGTAAACCGCCACGGCTGGTCGTGCGGCAGCGTCTGATCGGCCAACCCCTGGAAGAGCATCGAACCGGTCATGACCTGGCGGTAAAAGTCCCCAGACGACTCGGCGAACCGCCCCGGCGCATCCTCCGCCGCGATGAACCAGTAGAGGGCGTTGAGGCTCTCCCACATTTCGCTGGAGATGTTCTCGCGGATGCCGCGCGCGTTGTCGCGGGCGCGGGTCAGGCAGCAGAGCAAACCGTTGGGATTGTCGGCCTCGAAGATCATGTGCCGGGTCACGCGCCGGGAGAACGGCAGAGCACTATCCCCATTGCTTTCGGCGGCGTCGCCGGGCTCGGCCGGTTCTGGCATGCGCAGGATGCGCAGGACCGCCCGCCACTGGCGGCGCTCCAGCGAGGCCGCGAGGTCACCCAGATCGGTCAGGACGCCGTCGTTGACGGCCATGAGGCGGGCGACGTGCTCGGCGCGCTCGACATAGCGGCACATCCAGTACATGGAGTCGGCATCCCGCGCCAGCATCGGCCTCGGCGCGCGGGCGGCCAGGGGGGCGACAGCGCCGCCCGCCTCGACCGCCGGCGCGGGCGCGGAAACGACCGCCCCCGCCGGGGTCTGCTCAGCGACGGGTTGAATGATGCTCATAGCACGACCTCCAGAGTGATTCAGTCTTCCAACACCCAGGTATCTTTGCTTCCGCCCCCCTGCGAGCTGTTGACCACGAGGCTCCCCTCGCGCAGCGCCACGCGGGTCAGGCCGCCCGGCATTACCAGCGCCTTCTCGCCGTACAAGATGTACGGGCGCAGATCAATCCGCCGGCCGGCAAACCGCCCTTCGACAAGGCTCGGGTGCTGGCTCAGTTCGATGATCGGCTGGGCAATGAAGTTCCGCGGGTCCTGCCGGATCTTCTCCGCGAACTCTTCCCTCTGGGCGCGGCTGGCCTGGTGGCCCATCAGCATCCCGTAGCCGCCCGACTCGTTGGTGCTCTTGACCACCAGCTTGTCGAGGTTCTCCAGCACGTACGCGCGGTCCTGGTTGCGGGCGCAGATATAAGTCTGCACGTTCGGCAGGATTGGTTCCTGCGCCAGATAATACTTGATCATGTCCGGCACGAACGGGTAGATCGCCTTGTCGTCGGCCACGCCCGTGCCGACGGCGTTGGCCAGTCCCAGGTTCCCCGTCCTATAGGCATTCATCAGCCCCGCCACCCCCAGCGCGCTGTCGTGGCGGAAGCAGAGCGGGTCGAGAAAGTCATCGTCCACCCGCCGGTAGATCACGTCCACGCGCCGCAGCCCCGCCGTCGTCCGCATGTACACGAAGCTGTCCTCGACCAGCAGGTCGCGGCCCTCGACCAGCTCGACGCCCATCTGCCGCGCCAGGAAGCTGTGCTCGAAGTACGCCGAGTTGTAGATGCCCGGCGTGAGGACGACGATCGTCGGGTCATCGCCGTGGTGCGGCGCGCAGTGCTTGAGGCACCGCAGCAGGTTGTAGGGGTACTCCTCGATCGCGCGGACACGGTACGCGCCGAACAGCCACGGGAACGTCCGCTTCATGACCGACCGGTTCTCCAGAACATAGCTGACGCCGCTCGGCGTGCGGGCGTTGTCCTCAAGAACCAGGTATTGCCCGCGGTCGTCGCGGACGAGGTCCGTGCCGCAGATGTGGACGTAAATGTCGCGCGGCACCCGCACGTGAAACATCTCGCGGCGCAGCGACTTGGCCCCGTAGACCAGCTCGGCCGGAAGCACCTTGTCGTTGAGAATCCGTTGTTCGTGGTAGATGTCGTGGCAGAAGAGGTTCAGCGCCGTGATGCGCTGGACAAGCCCGCGCTCGATCAGGTCCCACTCATCGGCCGGGATGATCCGCGGGATCAGGTCGAACGGGAAGATCTTCTCGACGCCGCGGCGGTCGGAATAGACCGTGAAGGTAATACCCTGGTCCCGGAACCAGGCATCCGCCATCCGCACCCGCCGGCCGAACGCCTCATGGCCGAGCGCCTCGAGCCGCTCGACCGCCGGCGCATAATGCGGGCGCGGCCTGCCCGGAGCGGCAAACACCTCATCAAAGATCCCGCCAATGGGGTACTCTCGGAACATGGTGGCGCAATTCCTTACCCTCGTTTCCGCGCCCGCCACCGCCCAACATTATATTGCCCAGACTGCCGGCAAGCGAATGGCCAAATAGCTTCGCATCAAGCCTTTGTTCTGCAGCACCTGTCCGCGCACCCCGTTTGGCTACTTCTTCTCCCCCGGCCGCGTGGTCGGCTGGGTGGTGGGCGCCTTCTTGGTGATTTCCACGATCTGATACATCTGCGCCCGCTGAATCTGCGCCGGCGGCTGTGGCCTCTGCTGCCGCGGCTTGGCCTGCTCCGGCGGCTTGGGATACGGCACCGCGATGCTCCACCACTCCGTCAACTCCCAGTCAAATTGCTCGGGCGTCACGAAACGCCGCACCATCTCCGGGGCCGGGCGCGGCTTGGCATTGGGATAGTGTTTCTTGTCCAGCGGATCCCCCTTGACGCGCGGCAGGATGAAAAAGACCCGCTCTCCGGCGCTCAAGGCATCGCTCATGATCTTGCGCTCGGCATCGCCAAGCTGCTTGGGATCGAGGTCCTTCAGCCGCTTGTACAGCGAATCCCGCCGGCCGGGATCGAGCGGATTGGGATCATCCCACTTGAAGTTCGGCAGGTTTTGAATGTATCCCTTGTTGAACGTCTCGCCGGTATAGGTTTGGTAGTCGCGCACGAATGTCAGGTGGTGCAGCAGCCCCTGATCGGGGCAGATTACAACCGAGTTGGCCGGCACGTTTGCCAGCACGTACTCGGTGTTCATCTGCAAAATCAGCCGGCTGTACCGGTCCATTTCCATCACGTTCGTCCCATCGTGCAGGTGGACCGCGATCGCGATAAAGCACATCACCCCCGCCCCGATCCGCACTGTCCGCGCCAGGCCGATCTGCTTTGCGTCCACCGCCGCCTGGTCGATCCGCGCGATCACCCAGAACGCCGCCATCGCCAGCGCCGGCAGGATGGTCAGGAAAAAGCGCAGATACCCGATGTGCATGTGATCCACCATGCCGAAGCTGTCGGGCGCCCAGTAATACAGCACATAAATCCCCACGCACGGCAGGATCCAACTCAGCAGCATCGTCGCGAAGCGCCAGTTCCACCAGAACAGCGCCACCAGCCCGGCCAGGGCCAGCGGGAAAAACAAAAACAGCCCGCCATTGTTCAGATGCCGCAGCATCGTCTCCCAGTTGTCCCAGGCATACTCGATGCCGAAGCCGTCAGATTCGTTGGTCGGGTCATATCCCGTCAGCGTCCCCATCGCCTTCAGGTTGTAGGAAACCAGCAGCACCACCGGCAGCGCCCACGAACCCATCAGCAGCGCGCTCTCCAGCCAGCGCTGTTTGGCCGGCCCGCTTGCCTGCTGCGCCCCCAGCCCGGCCCGCCGTGCTGCCGCCCGCATCTCCCGCGCCAATTCCCGGAGCTGATCCCCGACATCCTCCAGCATTCCGCGCGGACCTTCGCTGAACAGCGACTCCAGTGCTGACATCGCCAGCAGCAGCGTTCCTGCAAGGAAACGCAATCCCGCCACCAGCGCGCTTTTCAGCCCGCGCCAGCCGAGCGGAAACAGCTCCAGATAAAACGCCACCACCACGCACACCGGCAGCACCAGCAGTCCCTCGGTATAGCGAATCGTCGTCGTATACCCGATCAAAAATCCCCCCAGCGCCGCCCGCCACGCCCCCTGCACCTGCCACCAGCGGATCAGCAGATACATCCCCCACGCCGCGCAGAAAATCGCCGTCGCGTGACTGTTCGGATTGCTCGTCAATTGCATGGTGGTCGGGCTCGTCGCCACCACCGCCGTCCCCAGCACCGCCAGGAACGATCCGGCCACCAACCGGATCAGCAGAAACGTCGCGGCCATCGCCAGCGTCGTCGCCACCGGGTTGATCCAGTAGGTCAACACCGGCCCCCACGTCGGCCCGCCGATCTTCAGGCACGCCGCCACCAGCGCCGGCAGGCCAATCGGATACTTGGGATAATACCGCTCAAATTCGGTGCCATAATCCACCCCCACCCACATCGCCCCCACGAACTGATGCGGGTCGAATCCGCCAATCAGCGGGCGCTGCGGCGCGAATTTCATCGTCCCGTGCTCGGCCAGCATCCGGCCACCAACGAGGTAGCCGTTCTGATCCACCCCGCTGTGTGCCGGCACCCAATAGATGCAGTGCGCCACAAAAAACAATCCGACGATGATGGCCGCAAAAAAAATCCCCATCCGCCGCGTCCCCAGCGACTCCCCCCCGTGCAACAATGGCAAGCTATTGACATCCGGCTCCCGTGCCCGTCCCCGCGCCAGCGTCCGCGCACTCTCCACCGGCGCAGCCGCCTCCCGCCTCTCCGTCCCCTCGCGAACCTTCACCGGCCGCCCCAGCACCGCCCCGACTACAGAATCATAAGACAACGTAGAAATGGCGAATCTCCCTCGCTCAAGGCCGTTTCCGGCAAAAAAACACCGCATCCCATCTCGAAATATTCGAGGGTTGGGCGTCTTTACATACGACGCCCCTCCGCCCATGTTGACATGAATTTCCCGCCCCCAGCCCTCGCAACACCTACAGTGGAAGCAGTTTGAAAAACCTCTTCCGGTGGGGCAGACATTCTTGTCTGCCACGGGACAATGTACCCATTGGCCCGTCAAACGTTTCTGAAACAGTCTCTAGTAATATGGGTAGCTGGTATCGGCTAGTCGTTCGCAAAGAACAAAAAGTTGCTCACATATTCCCCCGTCCCCACCCGATCCAGCCGGCTGGTCTGATGTTCCTCGACATCAAACTCGGCCAGCGCCCGCGGCGTCCCATCAGGACTCAGATACTCCCCGCGGTACCCCGCCGCCGCCAGCCAGTCCAGCGTCTGCCCGATGGGAATGCTCGAATGCCGCTGCTCGATTTCGATCAGCAAATTCGGCCGATGCCGCCGCAACGTCTCCGTCCCACCTTGCAGCACGCTCAATTCGTGGCCTTCCACGTCGATCTTGATGAAGGAAATCCGCCCCGTCACGTCCTTGCACACCTCATCAAGCCGCCGCAACGGAACCCTGTAGCTCTTTCCCCCATTCCCACGCGGCTCGAGTGTCGCAAAACCCGTCTTGCGCCGCCCGGCCTCGATGGGAATGAACAATTCTGCTTCCCCTTCTTTTGCGGACAGGGCGCAATTCACCACCGTTACCGGCAGCTGCAGATGCCGCGTGGCCCGCTGCAGCATCCGCGCCAGTTCCGGAATCGGCTCGATGCTGATCACCCGTCCACCCGGTGCGACGTGCCGGCACAGCGAATAGGTGTAGTCGCCGATGTGCGCGCCCACGTCGATCGCGGTCGTCCCCGCCTCCACCAGGCGATGCAGCAGATGAACTTCCCGCTCCCCATCCGCCAGGAACGCCTCGCCCGCCCGCACAAAGCGAACGTGCGCTGGAATCGCCCGACGAATCGTCTCCTTCGCCCGGTCCTTCGCATATCGCATCAGTCCTGCCATACCCATGGCGGCCATCATAGGGACCAAGCCCATCCATTCCAACCCTTTAGGCAGCCCGAATCAGCACGATCTTGAACGGCCATTTGAGCTTCATCCAGGATCGTTCTGCGGTATACACAACCGGGTTTACAGTGCGGGGCCTGGCTTGGATTGCCCGTTGTGCAAGGGCCAGGCATGCCCGGTCGCCTAGGGAGGCGCCAATAGAGATAGTGGACACCCGCATGACAGCAGCGTACCGGGCCAACTCTGCATCAAAATCGATCACCCTCAGTCCCAGATCATCGATGGTGGCCTGCGCTTCCTCCACCGGCATGCCCTTTTCGCACAGCTTACCAAGGACTTCGCAGGTATTGACGGTCGTCATCCAGGAAGGGCCCGCATCGAGAGCGGCTTCCACGACGTCCTGCCCATTCTCCTGCTGCAGGTACGCCAGGATCGCCGAGGCGTCCAGGACATTGACGTTACTCACGTTCCCCCTCCACCTTGCGCTCGGCCATCAACTCTTTGCTGAGACTCACTGTGGAAGGAATGTGGCGCCCCACCCTTTCGCGCGCCATCCGCCGCGCGGCTTTGGCATTCATCAGCGTGGCGTGATCCCCCTCCACGATAAGCACCACCTCGGCTCCCACCTCCATGCCAAGGTGCTGGCGCACTTCCGCCGGAATCACGATGCGCCCCCCATCCGCAACCCGAAGAACAGCGCGGCCTGATTGGCGCATGGCGAACTCCTAAAATGTGCCAGAACGTATTATATTGCCATTTTAGTTATGTCTTGTCAATAAAAAGAGATGTGGACCGACGAGAATCTCCCACGCCTTTCACTTGCCCCGCGGCAAAAACGCATCCATCTCGCGCAGCACCCGCCGCCGATTCCGCTTCAGCAGAAACTCTTTCGGCAGCGGGTGTAGCGCATGTGTCCGGAAATCGCTCGACGGCAAACCCGCCCGACCACTTCACCCCGCGCAGCCGCGGGTCGGCCGCCGCCTCCTCCGCCGCCTCATCCCGCAGGAAATCATAGGGTGAGGTGAACACCCCTTCAGACCGGCAGGCCGGACACGCCACCGCCAAATCCCCCCGCTCCCCTCCCGGCAGAAGCCCAAACCTGACGCCAGTCCCGATCATTGCCGCAGTATAACCTGCTTCCGCATGAGGCTCTGTCTGAAATTGCAACTGGCAGGCCACGGGCACGCACCGTGCGTCCCCGTATGACATTTCCGGCGAACAAAATCGCTTGCCGGCGGAGGAAAATGTGTTTTGCTCAAAGGAAAATCGACTGTCAGCGCGCGAAAATCCGCCATGCCTCCACGAACATTCGCTATAAGCCAGAGAATATCCTGTCCGATCAGAGGAAGATGCATTTTCATCGAAAGACCTTGTGTATTGCCCGTCTTGCACGAACGGGGGCCGGCGCTATTTTCGGAAGCGGTGGCGAGACAATCTGCAAGGCAGCGGACAAAGCCGCACCCCCCTCCCCTCCGACGGGCCGTCACCGCGCCGCCCCGAGCGACAATCCACCCTGATGGGCGGGAAGGAGATGGCGGAAGGCGGACAAGCCAGAGAATGCCTCTTGACCCTCTCGGCTGCTCTCTTCTCGGTTCTCCCCGCTCCCCGGACCGCCCGCGCCGGGTGATGGACCGCCCGCGCCGCTCCGCGGAGCCACCGCGCCGCTCCACGGAGCCACGGCGCCGCCCCACGGAGCCACCGCGTCGCTCCCTGGAGCGACCACGCCGCTCCACGAAGCCAAGCCGCCGCTCCACGGAAACACGGCGCCGCTCCTTGGAGCGACCACGCCGCTCCCTGGAAACACGGCACCGCTCCACCAAGGTTTCCCAGCGTATGCCTGCCATTAAGCGATGTGAATGCAAGACTTATAGCAGAAAATGCGATTTTCGCATCCGTGGGACGGGGCGGCCCCCCCTGGTACCCCTCCCACACCCTTCCCCACCCGCAATCCCCGCCGGATAGCCTGTCATCGAGGTGCATCCGCTTTGCTGATCCCCAAACCCGCGTTGCCAACAGCGCGAAGGGCGTGCGCAGCTTCGCCCCCCGCCGCTCCGGTTTTCCTGCCGCCATTATTTGCCAGAAATGAGCGCTACCCGGTATGCTGTCGCGAGTTAGCGCGTACCGTGATCGGGATGTTATATGGCGCGCGCGCCGTATAATGGTAGTTATGCAGCCAAGGCACCACCCATGAGACTCGCAAAACTCAGCACCGACGAATTCGCCGACACAAGCGCGCTCGATACCTTTTTCTCAGGCCTGCCGCGCCGCACGCCGCCGGGTTTGTTTCTTGTGCGGAACCAGATCGCGGCCGACGGGTTGTTCCCTGAGGAAACGATCCTGTTCAGCCTCAGCGGCCGCGTTAGCTTCGTCGGGAAAGTGCAATCGGGCCGGCAGCCGAACAGTTTCGAGCAGCAGGAAGCATTTCCATACTGCATCATAGTTGAGCCAACCTCGATCCAGAGGGTTGACGTTTCTCTGGCAGAACTCGAACGCCGATTAAACGTGGCTGGTGTTCACATTTCGCTGGGCGGGCAAGGTTGGACCAAACTGCCAGACAGCCCAGAGGCGGAAGCTGTAGTGAAGGCGTTGCTGGCGGACAACGAGGCTGCATAACCAAACACTGCACTGGACCGGGGACACGACGGTTCTTGTGATCCGAACCATGGTTGTCGGCCCCGGCCAGTGAATGTTGGTCCGTTAGCCGGCGTAATTGTTTAGCGTGTCAAAGGGCCGTTTTTCAGGCGTTTTTTCACAATTCGCTCGCGCGGTGGCGCGATTTTCGGTTTGCGAACGCGATAAACCCGCGTGTTTTCACTGAAAACGGGGGTTTTGAGCCTCCAGACACGCTAAACAATTACTAGCCGGCTTGGTACCGCGATCGCATCAGCAAAAGGCATGCAATGGCGTCAGTCACCATCACGTTGTTTCTTCGCCACGGCGATGGCACGCGTTTGCGAAAGGCCGAGGTATCGAATTGGAGCGGCGCAGCACTTGCCGCGCCGCGAACCGACTTTGACGAACTTCTTGCGAGAGACGAACTTGAGGGTTCCGGCGTATATATCTTAACGGGCACCGATCCTGCAACCAGTAAGCCGATGGCCTATATCGGCGAAGCAGAGATCCTGTCAGATCGGCTCAAGACCCACAAGAACCTAGATTTTTGGATTGCCGCGGTCGTCTTTAAGGATGAGAACCTCACAAAATCCCATTTTCGTTATCTCGAAGGCCGGCTTATTGACCAGGCGAAGGCGGCAAACAGGTTCATACTTCACAATACTCAGTCGAGTGGAGCGAAATTGCCGGAAGCGGATCGCGCTGATATGGAAGAGTTCCTTGTGAAGATTCATCAACTCCTTCCGGTTCTTGGATCTGACGTTCTCACACCGCTTGGCGGACCACAACCCCCTGGGCTTTCGGAGCCTGCGCTGCAAACTGAAATCAAAGGCCTCGTGGCTCGGGGACGCCGGACACCTGCCGGATTTGTAGTACTCGCTGGTTCCCAAGCCGTTGCTGAGCCACGACCGAGTGCCGAGCAATATTGGCCGACACTGCTTTTATTGCGCCAACAACTTCTTGCGGATGGTAGCGTAGCTGAACAAGGCGGCCATTGGGTGTTCACGCAAGACGTAGAGTTTTCAAGTCCCAGCCAGGCCGCCTCCATTATCAACGGGGGCAACATGAACGGCCTAATTGCATGGAAGGATGCAAAAGGAACCACACTCGGCGATCTCGAAACAGGGGACGCATAAAGGGTCAGGGGACGCATAAAGGGTCAGGACGCATAAAGGAGTCAATACGCGATGATCGGCGATTTTCTGGCATTCTCGGCATCGTGGCGGTAGGCTTGGCTGACACGGCCGAAATGACTCCTGACCCTTTATCGATCCCTTTGCCTACGAGCCGCATGTGGGTAGAGTATCGATTGGAGAGGATGGGTGAATCCATGAACAGGCGAATCCGACATCGCGCCTTCACGCTCGTCGAGTTGCTGGTGGTGATCGCGATTATCGCCCTGTTGATCTCCGTGCTGCTCCCAGCCCTGCAGCAGGCCCGGCGGGCGGCCCAGGCCATCGCCTGCCTGTCGAACATGCGGCAAATCAGCATGGCGATTGTCCTGTACAGCACCGAAGACCACGGGTCGATCCCGCCCCTGTGGGATTGGTCCAACGGCGCCCGTACCGGCATCGGTGGGTCGGCCCAGTTCCCCAATCCCCTCTACCGCAGCGATTACGCCAGCAGTGCGTTCAGTGTCTGCTTCGCCGACTACATATCCCGCTACACGGGAAACCGCCAGGTCTTTGTCTGCCCGGCGGTCTTCGCCGTTGCCCCGCCCAACCCGGGCGATGTTTCCGATTACCTGCATTACGGCATGAACCGCTGGGTTTGCGGATCGGTGGCCAATCAGGCGTGGGGCTATTTCACGCTGGGGCGATCTCCCACCCGACTGTCGCAGATCCACCGCTCCACCGAGGTGGTTTTGCTCGGCGAGGCGGGCTGGGGTGGCCGCGTTTTCTCCTACCCCTGCACCGGCACCGTGGATGCATTCTGGTACAACTCCGGCACCGATATGTACCGCCACGGCAGGATTGTCCGCTCTGCCGGCAACTACGACGTGGCCTACGCCGGCTTTGAGGGATCCTCCGGCGGGGCCAACATGATCTTCTGCGACGGCTCCGGCCGATTCGTCGATGGCCGCACCCGAGGCCTATTCAGCTACCAGACCTGGGCCGGCAGCACCGGCGCTGCCCCCTACGGCACCCGCACCGACTCGCTTTCCGATGTCACCCGCCTCTGGTACCCGTGGTAGCTCCACCGCTCCACCAGGGAACCGGAAGGGGTCAGGTACATTTCGCGCGGGCGGCTGGCGGCAACAATGATACGCGGCAACAACTTCTCCCTCGGGGACTCGCCCAAGAGTGAGCATATCGGCATGTGAAAAGTAGAATACCTTGTCGTCGATTCAGTTGGCTGGCCGGGGCAAATGTACCTGGCCGGTTCGACTCGGCCAGAGAATGACTCCTGACCCTGTCGGCTGCTCCAACCGAACGCTCAGCGTGCCGGGCGTAGGCCCTGCCACCTCCGCGGCGCTCAGTCGGAGTTGTATCCAAGAACGACGGGCTATTTGATTTCTGTCCCGTTTTCCGGTCCAAATAGTGCTGGCTTGATGATCCATGGCGAAATGTACCTGACCCTTTTGGCTCGGCTCGCGGTGCGGGAGCTGAACGCGAAATATTTACCGGGATCGCGCCGACAGCGCGGGATCGGTCTGCGTGAGCGCATCCGGCAGCATCATTTGGGCAGGTATAGATAAACTTTGCTCATTGCCGGCAGGGTCATGGGGATGTTTTCGATATGTAGATCGACGAAACTCACATTCATCGTTCCATTATGGCGCTTCTTGTCGCGGTACTGGCTGGGGGAACCGCCGCCGTTGAAGGTCTGGAGGTCCCAAAGGCTGGTAGAGCTTTGCGCATTGGAATTGTTGCGCCAACTCTCCAGCGGACCATAAGGGCCACCGCCGCTAAACTCGCTTTCCGGCATTCCGTCACAGAACAGCATAGTCTCGCTTTTACGCGTCACGGCCGTCATCCGGTTGCCATTAAGCATATTGAAGCCGGTAATGGCGCCGTTGACGATATAGCCGCTCTTGGAATTCATGCCGATGCCGTCGGGAAGATCGTACCAGTATGTGAATTGCCCATCGATGTATTCGGACCGGGACGGACACTGGAAGATGCGCTGGAGAAAGGTGTCCGCCTGTAAATCAGCCTTCACGTTCGCCCAACTGTCCAGGCGGATGCCGGGAAAGCCGGCGTACTTGGCCAGCGCCACAGGCAGCGGAGCGACCCTGGTCGTGCCTGAATCGTCGAAATAGACAAAGTGCATTTGGGCGCTGTCATTCAACCCGGCAGGCGTCCCGTCCCCGCCATAAGTGCTGGAGAGCGGTCCGGCAATCGGCATATAGCCCTTATGCTCGTTGGAAAACATCAGCATGGCGTAGCCGAGCTGCCGCAGGTTGGACTGGCAGGCCACGCGGTTGGCGGACTCCCGAGCCTTATTCAGGGCCGGTAGCAGGATCGAGATAAGCAGCGCGATGATGCCGATGACTACCAGCAATTCGACCAATGTGAAGGCGCGTTTACGATGCATGAGTCTTCCTTTTCATTCGTCGTGTAGCCCCGACCACTACAGGTTATTGTGATTCTGGCATCATAGGTACAATTATCTGCCTTTGCGAGCCCTTTACCATGGGCGTCCGAAAGGGTCATGGGCGTCCGAAAGGGTCAGGTACATTTCGGCGGGTATTGTATTTTCGCCAACGCACTTCGTCCAGCAGAGAAGGTTG
>DAIOHQ010000037.1:0-25480 GCA_036744635.1 Tepidisphaeraceae bacterium
GGAGGGGACGGGGGGGCCGGGGGGGTCTAATTCCAGCGTCTTGTTGTCGGCCATCCTTTCGAGCTGTTCGCGGGCGAGGGTCAGATGGCCGGGGTTTTCCTGCTGCTGCTCGGAAAGGGAGAGTTCCAGAAAAGTCTTGTAGGTGGGTGCGTTGTCGAGGACGGAAGAGAGGGCGCCGGAGACGAAGTAGAACTGGCCGGGGGTTTGCACCGGCATGGCCGAGGCGTTGTTCTGCATCCACTGCAGGGCGGGGACCATGGTGGAGAAGATGCCGATGAAGAGCACCGCCACCTCCTTGAGCGGGCCGAAGCTGAATTCGTTCTTCTCGTGAATGTGGCGCCCGGTGAGCAGCAGCGAGGCGATGCCGCAGGCGACCATCAGCACCTCGCGGCTGACCAGCAGGTGCCCGGAGAGCGCCCAGCTCGGGCCCACTGTGTACATGCGGGCCACAAGATCGAAGAACCCTTCCTGAAACACCGCTGCCACCACGCCCAGGATCAGCAGCAGGTTCTGGATGCCGAGGATGGTGACCGGCGGGCCGGAATCTTCTGGATGGGGGCGTTCGGTCTTGCGATGATCCAGGGTGTCGATGACAAAGAAGACCGCCAGCAGCATCCCCACCGCCGCCGCCCACATCGGCCGGCAGTGTTCCATCACCCACCAGAAGGGCACGCCGGCGAGATAGCCGAGGAACAGCGGGGGATCCCCCACCGGCGTGAGGCTGCCGCCGACGTTGGAGACCAGGAAGATGAAGAAGACCACGTGATAGGGCTTGATGTGGCCGCGGTTGATGCGCAGGAAGGGGCGGATGAGCAGCATCGAGGCCCCGGTGGTGCCGAACAGGTTGGCCGCCACCGCGCCGAACAGCAGCAGCATGCAGTTCTGCAGCGGCGTGGCCCGGCGGGCGATGTGGATGACGATGCCGCCGCTGATGATGTAGAGCGAGCCAAGCAGGATGATGAAGCTGATGTATTCCTGCATGTAGTGCAGCCAGGGGCCGGGGGCGCGCTGGATCAGGCAGTAGTAGATGAAGGGGATCAGCCCCAGGGCGATGGCGACCTTGGGATAATGGTTTTCCCAATGGTGCTTGTGGACGAACGGCATCAGGGCGATGCAGGCCAGCAGGATGACGAAGGGGAGGGCCCAGGCCGGGGAGATGGGCGCGCCCGCGCCCGCGACGCCGGCGGAGAGAAGGGTGAATGGATTCATACGCGCTGCCCGCGGTTGGGGGTTTGCGGGCGCGAAGATAGCGGGCTCGGGGTCAATTTGCCAATTCCCGCCGCCTTCACTACACTTCCCCTCCCTATGAAATCGCAGCGCCGCCACGAGCTCCAGACCAACACCCTCGCCCAAAAGCTGGAGGGGCTGCCGGGCTTCTGGCAGCAGCACGGCAACAAAGTCCTGATCGCGATCATCGTCGCGGCCCTCGGCTATTTCCTGGTGCGCTACCGCATGAATACCGCGCAGGCGCGCCTGCAGACCTCGCGGGAGAACCTGGCGCTGGCCCGCAACGCGGTCAACGAGCTGGTGGGATACGGGTTTCTCCGCTTTCCCCCCGAGCAGGCCGCCCACATGCGCAAGGAGGCCATTCGCAATGCCAGCACCGCCATCGACACCGTGAAGGCCGAGACCGATGAGCCGGTGCTCCGGGCTGAGGTGCTGGCGACCGAGGGGGATTTGAACTGGGCGATCGCCCATCTCGCCGAGCTTCCCGGGGCGACCACGCAGCCCAGCCTGCGGGTCGATCAGGACCGGGCCAAATGCCTGACCAGCGCCGAGCAGGCCTATCAGGCGGTGCTCAGCCAATATCCCGACCAGCAGCTTTCGGTGGTGACGGCGCTGTTCGGTCTGGCCGCCATCGCCGAAGACCATTCCGACTGGGCATCAGCGCAGAGCTATTACCAGCGGGTTGGCGACAATCCCAGCATCCGCAAGACCTACAAGGATATGGCCAGGATGCGCCTGGCGGTGCTGGAGCAGGCGCGGATACCGCTCTACATCGGCCAGCCCGCCCCCCCTGCCACCCGCCCCACCAGCATGACGAGCACCTTGCCCAGCACCGCGCCGGCCACGCTGCCGGCCATGCCGGTGATCAGCCTGCCAACTGCGCTGCCCGCCCCCCGTGCAACCACGGCGCCAATATCGCCCTCGACTCTCCCGGCCAGCGCCGCGCCGGTTTCGCCCGCGCCCGCGCCCGCGCCCGCAACCCATTCAATACCATAAGAGCGAGCACCCTTGACCTGCCGCCGCATTCTCTCGATCAGCGCACTGTCGCTTGTTCTGAACGGCATCTGTTTCGCCGAGGATCAGAAACCCGCCCCCGAGCGCGAGCCGGGCGCCCCGGCCGGTCAGGAAGCCAAGGAGGAGGCCGAGTCCACCGCCCCGCTGACGCTATCCGGCTCGCTGGAGGCCCCCACCGCCTACTATTTCCGCGGCTACAAGCAGATGAACCGCGGCTACATTCTCGAACCCGAGCTGACGCTCACCTGGAACGCCTATCAGAAGGGTGATTTCTCCATCGCCCCCTACGTCGACACCTGGAACAATATTTCGGAAGTGAAAGGCCGCAAGAATCCAAAGCACTGGACCGAGGTCGATCTCAGCGCCGGCGTCGACTTCAGCTACGGCAAGTGGACCGCCGGCGTCGTCTATTACTTCGACCAGTATTACACCCAGTCCGATGGCTCCAACAGCCCGGTAGGCTACCTCTCCGCCGCCGTCCTTGGCACCTATGAGCTCAACCAGCACTGGTGGCTGGAAGCCGGCCTGCAATACCTCTACCTCGTCGCCGACAGCGCTGAAGTCTCCAACCTGGACAAGCGCAACGTCTTCAACGGCAAGGTCGGGGTGAAGTTCACCTATGGAATTCTCAGCTCACGGCAGCGAGCGGCTGACATCCGCGTAGAGCGTGAAATTCTCTCCGCTGTTCTCCGCCTTCACGCCGCTGTGCGGAAACTGGTCGGTGGTGACCGCTTCGGCGTGGCCATCGGCGAAGGCGACGTTGGTCGCGGGTTTGCCGAGTACCGAGTGGCGGTATCCGATGCGCTCGTTCGCCTCGCCGACGCGCACCTGTCCCTGTTTCCCGCAATACACTCCATCCGCCAGCACGATCAATCGAGTTGGGTTGCGGAAGCGGTTGATCTTGGTGTACCCCGCCAGCTTCCCCGCCGGATCCGGGCCATAGCCGACGGAAGAGGTGAAATAGGTATCGAGCTTGATCGTCGTCGTCGTGCCGATGGGGTTGTCGGAATTGATCCAATAGCCGCTGCGGATGATCTTGTTGAACCCGCGCGATGGGATGGTCGTGGCCAGGTTCAGTGTGCCGCTGGTGTCGCGGATGTTCGGCCAATCCATCCACCCTTTGGGCTTGGCCGGATCGGAACCGGTCTGCCCGCCGAACATGCCTTCCAGATCGACCATGTCGGGGCAGACAAAGACGCTGCCGCTGTTGTCGCGTTCGGCGGCCGGTATGTAGCGGCCGCTGTCGAGGATGGCCGGCCAGCCATCCAGCGGATAGCTCGCCCCGGGATTGGTCCCCTGCATGTTGTAGCTGGGGCAGACGATGCCGTGGTTGTCCACCGAATAGGCGACGAACGCGGCGCCGATCTGGCGCAGGTTCGACAGGCATTGCACCCGCCGGGCCTGCGCCCGCGCCTTGCCCAGCGACGGCATCAGCATCGCCATCAGCAGCGCGATGATGCCGATGACTACCAGCAGCTCCACCAGGGTAAATCCAAGCCCATTCCACCGCTTTGTTGTGCGCATCACATCTCCTTGCCTGCGATGCACTCTTATAGGCGTGCTGCGCAGCTTCATGCACATTTTGCACAGATGCGGGTTGAACGGCCCGGTAGGCGTTCGGCATTTTAGCGCGGCCGCGGGCTGGACATCTCTGTAGGGATTATGACAATTATTCCAGCGCCCCAACCGTCCGCCGGTGGAAATACCCACCTGAGCAATCTTATGATCGGTCCGAACGTAGTATGATTCTCCGGCCGCAATAAAAAGCCAAGAAGGATGTGCACGTATGGCAGAACAACGCCCCGAACGTCCCGCTCGTAAGAACGGACGCCCCCCCGGCGCAAACGGAGGCATGCGGTTCAGCCGCGGCCTGTTCGGATGGGTGCTGTTCATCCTCCTGGCCATTATGCTCTTCATCCTGCTCAACCAGGGCAGCAAGCCCAGCAAGACCATCTCCCTCAGCGATTTCCAGCATTACCTCAACGAGGACCAGGTGAAGGCGCTGACCATCGAGGGAGACAAGATCACCGGCGAATTGAGCAAGGAGATCGCGGTCCCCAGCGCGCAGGATAAGGGACTGGTGAAGCTGTTCAACACCTCGATCCCATCGGGCGCATCGCAGAGCTGGGAATTCACCCAATGGGTGCTCGACCATCGCAAGAACGCCGATGTGAAGGTCGAGAACAACCAGAACCTGATTATCAACATCGTGCTGCCGCTGATCCCCTGGCTGCTGATCTTCGGATTCATCTGGTTCTTCGTCTTCCGCCAGTTGCGCAACTCCAGCGGCGCCGGCGGGATGCTCGGCAATTTCGGGCGCAGCCGCCACAAGATCACCTCCAAGGAGCACACCAACGTCACCTTCGACGACGTGGCCGGGGTGGAAGAGGCCAAGGATGAGGTGATGGAGATCGTCGAATTCCTGAAAAATCCCAAGAAATTTCAGCGCCTGGGCGGGCGCATTCCCCGAGGCGTGCTGCTGGTGGGCGAGCCGGGCACCGGCAAAACGCTGCTGGCCAAGGCCATCGCCGGCGAAGCGGATGTGCCGTTCTTTTCCATCAGCGGCTCGGACTTCGTCGAGATGTTCGTCGGCGTGGGCGCCTCGCGCGTGCGCGACCTGTTCAAGCAGGCCAAGGACAACTCCCCTTGCATCATCTTCCTGGATGAAATTGACGCCGTCGGCCGGCGCCGCGGCAGCGGATTCTCCTCCGGCGGCCACGATGAGCGCGAGCAGACGCTCAATGCCATCCTCGTGGAGATGGACGGCTTCGACACCAACGATCAGGTGATCGTGTGCGCTGCCACCAACCGAGCGGACGTGCTCGACCCCGCCCTGACCCGGCCGGGCCGCTTCGACCGGCAGATTTACGTGCCGCTGCCGGACGTCAAAGGCCGCATGGACATTCTCAAGGTACACAGCCGCAAGGTGAAGCTGGGGCCGAACGTGGACATGATGCGCCTCGCCCGCGCCACCCCCGGTTTCAGCGGCGCCGATCTGGCCGCCATCATCAACGAGGCGGCGCTGGGCGCCACCCTGGCGGGCAAGGAATACATCGAGCAGGATGACCTGGAAGAGGCCCGCGACAAGGTGCGCTGGGGCCGGGCCAGAAAGAGCCGCGTGATCGACGAAAAGGAAAAGCTGGCCACCGCCTATCACGAAGCCGGCCATGCCGTCGTGCAATATCTCGAAGAAAATGCCGATCCCATTCACAAGGTGACGATCCTTCCCCGCGGCAACATGGGCGGGTCCACCATGTCGCTGCCGGAGAAAGACCGCTCGAATTATTCGCGGCGCTGGTGCTTTGCGATGATCAAGACCGGCCTGGCCGGACGCATCGCCGAGGAAATGTTCACCGGCGACATCAACACCGGCGCCTTCGGCGACATTCGCCAGGTAACCGGCCTGGTGCGAAAAATGGTGCGCGACTGGGGAATGAACGACCGCGTCGGCTTCGTCTATTACGGCGAGGACGACAACAAGCCGACCTTCGACTTCGGCGGCGGCCGGGAATATTCCGAAGAGACCGCCCGGGCCATCGACGAGGAAGTCAAGAAGCTCATCGATGCCCAGTACGAGGAGACGCGCAAGCTGCTGGAAGCAAATCGCGACCGGGTGGATGCCCTGGCCAAGGCGCTGATGCGCTACGAGACCCTGGACACCTCCGATGTCGATCGAATCATGAAAGGGGAGAACCTCACCAAGCCCACCGTGGGCGACCTGCTGGAGAAAGAGCAGAGCCGCCGCGGCACGGTCATTCAGCCCGGCACCACCGACGCCGAGCCCGATGTGCGCCTCGGCGGCGGTCCGCTGCCGGCGCCAGGATGATGGGCGATGGATTATCGACCCACCATCGCGATCACCATGGGCGACCCCGCCGGCATCGGCGCGGAGGTGATCGTCAAGGCGCTGGCCGACCCGGTGCTGCGGCACAAGGCCCGCTACATCATCTACGGCATGAACGAGCTGCTGCACTACGCGGCCGACATCGCCGAATTCGACGTCTTCTGGTGGCGCGACCAGTTTAACGGCCGGCTGCGGCATTATCCGCATGACGTCGTCGTGGTGGATTACGACCAGTATTCGATCCTCGGCCACGCCCTGCGGCAGCCCAGCAAGATCGGCGGGGAAGCGTCGATGCGCTTCTGCCTCGACGCCATCGAGGCCGCCAATCGCAAGATCGTCGATGCCGTCGTCACCGCCCCCATCGCCAAGGAAAGCTGGAAACTGGCCGGGTTTCATTACCCCGGCCATACCGAGCTGCTGGCCGAGCGCACCGGCTCGCGGCGCTACGCGATGATGTTCGCCGGCGGGCCGCTGAAGGTGGTGCTGGCGACGGTCCACGTTCCGCTGAATTCACTGTGGGGCCGGCTCAACATCGGAGCGGTGTTTCAACCGATCGACCTGGTTCACGAGGCGCTGGTCAACTGGTTCGACATCCCCAAGCCGCGCATCGCCGTGGCCGGCGTGAACCCGCACGCATCAGAAAACGGCCAGTTCGGCGATGAGGAAGAGCGCATCATTTCCCCCGCGATCCTGATGGCCAAGGACCAGGGCATCGACGTCACCGGCCCCTACCCGGGCGACACCATCTTCATGCGCGCCGCCCAGGGCCACTTCGACGCCGTCGTCGCCATGTATCACGACCAGGGACTCATTCCGGTAAAGCTGCTGGCCTTCGAGCAGGCCGTGAACTTGACCATCGGCCTCCCCATCGTCCGCACCAGCCCCGACCACGGCACCGCCTTCGACATCGTAGGAAAAAACCGCGCCAACCCCGGCTCGATGCGCAGCGCGATTGAATTAGCCATCAACCTGGCGGTCAAGCGGCATGGCCGTCAACATGCAACCGAGGCCCCGGCCAAGCAGGATTCCGATCAACCAGACGCGGTGTAAATCTACCTTTCGCGACGCCGGGCATTTTTCATGACAACGCTCACTCCCCAACACCGCGCCTTTCATGTCATGACCAAGCCGGTCGGGCCGATCTGCAATCTGGACTGCAAATACTGCTTTTATCTGGAGAAGGAAAAGCTCTACCCCGACAAGGAAAAGTGGCGGATGAGCGATGAGGTGCTCGAGCGGTACGTGCGCGACTACATCGAATCGCAGGATGTGCCGGAGATTTCCTTCGCCTGGCAGGGAGGCGAGCCGACGCTGCTGGGGGTGGAATTTTTTGAAAAAGTGGTGGCGCTGCAGAAGCAGTACGCGGGCGGCAAGACCATCCATAACGCCCTGCAGACCAACGGCACGCTGCTGGATGACGCGTGGTGCGGATTCTTCAAGGCGCACAATTTCCTAATCGGCCTGTCGGTAGACGGCCCGGCGGCGCTGCATGATCGTTATCGCGTCGACAAGCAGCAGCAGCCGACGTTCCCCGCGGTCATGCGCGGGCTGGAGTTTCTCAAGAAGTACGCGGTCGAGTTCAACACCCTGACGGTGGTAAACCGTGCCAACTCACAGCGCCCGCTCGAAGTCTACCGCTTCCTCAAGGAAATCGGCTCCGGCTATATCCAGTTCATCCCGCTCGTCGAGCGCCTGCCGGAGCACAAGGTCGTGCAGCTTGGAGTCGCCGGCACTCACGAAGTCGAGCTCGATCTCGCCCAGCCGCCGCTGGCCGGCAGTTCCGATGAGCCAGCCCTTCCGGTAACCGCCTGGTCGGTCGAGGCAAAGCAATATGGCGAATTTCTCGTGCAGATTTTCGATGAGTGGGTGCGGAACGACGTCGGCCGCACCTTCGTGCAGATTTTCGACGTCGCCCTGGGAAACTGGATCGGCGCCGGCAGCGGCCTGTGCGTCTTCGCCGAAAAGTGCGGGGCGGCGCTGGCCATGGAGCACAACGGCGACGTTTATTCCTGCGACCATTATGTCTATCCGCAGTACAAGCTCGGCAATTTGATGAACACCTCCATCGGCGAGATGGTGGCGTCCCCCGAGCAGACCAAATTCGGCAACGACAAGCTCGATGCCCTGCCGCAATACTGCCGCAAGTGCGAGGTCCGTTTCGCCTGCAACGGCGAATGCCCCAAGCACCGCTTCATCCGAACGCCCGACGGCGAGGCCGGGCTGAACTACCTCTGCCCAGCCTACAAGCGCTTCTTCAACCACATCGATCCCCACATGAAGACGATGGGCAACCTGCTGGCCGCGCGGCAAGCGCCGGCGCTGATCATGCAGATGCTCGCCAACGAGGAGCGGGCAAAGGATTTCAAAACCGTCGGCCGCAACGACCCCTGTCCCTGCGGGAGCGGGAAGAAGTTCAAAAAGTGCTGTGAGCGATCAGCCGCCGCACGCTGATTCGTGATCATTTCCTCAGCCGTTCATGCGGCTTGCCAGTCCAGTAGTCCAGCGTGGGCGGGAGATAACCGTCATCCGCCCGATAGGTGGCGCCCTTGAATAATTCCGCCGGCGCGGAATGCCACGGCCGCAGCCCCCAGATCTGCCCGCGGAACGGATCGCGCTTGTCGTTCATCCAGCGCAGCAGCCGGTTGTGCATCTCATCCCGAATTGCCGCCGAAGAAGCATCGTTGATGCGATTGTTGATCTCGTGCGGGTCTTCCTGCAAGTCATAAAACTCATCGCTGTCGAACAGGTTGATCACCAGCTTGTAGCGGCGGCCTTCGAGGCAGCGGGCGGGGAAGAATCCTCCATGAACCGTACCGCCGTTGCCGTCGGCATCGGACCGGTTCCATTCAATCGCCACTTCCCGCTCTGGATTGCGGGCGCCCTCCTGCAAATTCGCCTTCAGCGACTCTCCATCCAGCACGCCCGGCACCTGCAGCCCCGCAAGGTCGAGCATCGTGGGCAGAATATCGATGTGGCTCACGGGAGTCGGATCGGCGCTCCCTGCCGCAATTCCCGGCCCGCGAATCAGCAGCGGAATCCGCGCGCTCTCCTCGTACATCGCCAGCCCTTTGCCGACTAAACCGTGGGCATTCTGAAACTGTCCGTGATCGGACGTGAAGATGACATAGGTGTTTGGCGGTGCGAATTTATCAATGGCGTCCAGCACCCGCCCGATCTCCTCATCGATGAAGGTATTGGCCGCGAAAAACGGCGGAAATTTCATCCGGCCGTCCGGGTTGGAAGACTGATCGCGCCGCGCGCTCTCCCGAAGGGCGCGATGGAAAGCGGGCTTGTTGGACATGTCCTCATCGCGGCTGGGACCCGGGTCCCAGATGTAGTTCTCAAACATCTTCACATACTTCGCCGGACACGTGCATGGCCCGTGCGGCTCGTCATAACTCAGCGCCAGCACAAACGGTTTGTCCTGTTTCTCCTGCAGGAATTTCACCGCGCGATCGGAGATGCGGTGCCCCCAGGTGAATTCCGCCGGCACATCATATTTTAACAGCGCCTCGGTCGATGCCAGCACCTGCCGCCAAAGCCGCCGCTCTTCCGGCGTCAGCTCCGCCATGTAATTGCGGCCGTCATACCAATACTCCTTGTCCCACCCATCCGGCGCAACTCCCGTGTCAAAATAATCCTGCCCCGACAGATGCCACTTGCCAACGTACGCCGTGCGATACCCCTGGTCGCCGAAGCGCTGGCCCATCGTCTTGGCCACGTTCGACAGCGGCAACTCATTCGCCCACACCCCGGCCGTGTGCGGATACTGCCCCGTGAAAATTCCCGATCGCGCCGGCCCGCAGACCGGACAGGTGGAATAGGCGCGATCGAAGCGCACACCACGTGCGGCCAGTCGGTCGAGGTTGGGGGTGATCAGATCAGGCTGGCCATAGCACCCAAGGTTAATCGCCCCCTGCGAGTCGGTCATGATGTAGACGAAATTGGGCTGCGGCATGGCCGGAATTATGGACTTGCCAGGCAATCGAGCAAGAGCGGCCAAGCACACTCAATGCTGGTGGGGCAGACATTCCTGTCTGCCATGGCCCGAATCCAGCCATATCTTCCCAAGCCGCCAAAAGTGTCCCCCTTCCCAGTCATCTGGCCGACCAAACTTCACCCCGATACACTCACGCCATGGCCGCAAGATCCGCCAGCAGTACCCAAACGAACCCGCTCCGCCAGCCAACGACACCAGCGCCGCGCCGCCCCACCCGCGCCACCCGCCCCCGTGGCCTGCCCCTCACCCTCTTCCTCGGCCTGGCCATCATGCTCTCCTGCCAAGCCCTCCTCTGGCTCGACGTCCATTGCACCGGCCGCGGCCCCGTCCACACCGACGCCGAAATCATCGCCCTGCGCACCGGCCATCCGCCCCTCACTTTCCTCCCCCGCCTCGCCCGCCTCATCGCCGTGAACATGACGCCCCTCTCCTGGTTCGGCTACATCATCTTCCTCGACGGCCTGCTGGTTGTCCTGCCCAAGCGCCATATTGTCCCCGGCCAGCACTCCCCTCCCAAATCCGCCTCTCCCCTCCGCGCCCGCCCCCATCATTTCGTCCTGCTCGCCCTGGCCTCCGTCTTCATCTGGTGCGTCTTCGACTACATCAACTTCTACTTCATCGCCGCCTGGCGCTACATCGGCATGCCCGGCAATCCCGGCATCCCCGGCGACTTCTCCGACCGCTTCCTCGGCTATTTCCTCTCCTTCGCCACCATCGTCCCCGGCATGCTCCTCACCGGCCAGGCCTTTCTCAACCTCGGCCTCTTCGACTGGGCGCAGACGCGCAAGCATCGGCAGAGAAGCCGGCGGCTCGTAGGGTCCGCTTCAGCGGACGGCATGATTGCCTCCACGGAAGCCGACGCTCCCGGCCTGCCCCGCTGGGCTAAAATCCTGGTTTTGCTCATCGGCATGGCCATGTTCCTCTGGCCATTCCTCTATCCCGATCCCATCACCAACCTCACGCTCTGGACCTCGCTGGTCTTTTTCCTCGATCCGCTCAACTGCAAGCTCGGCCGCCCCTCCATGCTGCGCGACTGGCAGAACGGCTATTTCGCCCGCACCCTCGCCGCCTTCGCCGGCGGCCTCACCTGCGGCCTGCTCTGGGAATACTGGAACTACTGGGCCCTGTGCAAATGGGTCTACCATCTCCCCTTCCTCGGCCGCCTCGAACAATACAAATACTTCGAAATGCCCCTCATCGGCCTCCTCGGCTTCATCCCCTTCGCCCTGGAATGCTGGGTGATGTGGCAGACCCTGAGAATTCCCCTCGACGGCCTCGCCGAACCCCTCCCCAATGAAGCGACATTGCTATAAGAGCTTTGCGAATGAAATGAGAAACGACACAGGGACGCACCGACGCCTGCAGTTTCCATAACTGGTGCGTCCCCGTTTCCTTCCAGGTGCGTCCCCGTTTCCTTCCTTCAATCAATGATGTAGCGAACCACGCGGTGACAAATAGAGCGGGTCGCCAATTCATCCTATGGTTGTGTGGTGAAGCCGATGATACGCCAGCCGATCTGGCTCTCGTGGCGCACCTTGAAATTCTTATCGTACTCGACAATGGTTGACGTGAGCGGCGCATATCCATAGAGGGTCCCTCCTTCAAAACGAAGCCCCTCGATGAGCCGTGAAAGTTCAACTGCTTTTCGTGGCTTGAGTGTAGTTGCGTCGATTAGCACAACTCGATCAATTCCTTGGCCCTCGGTCTGAGCCGCAACTATCAATCCTAAATCATTTAGATATACTAATTGGGCAACATACCGGCCGCCTTCCCTCAATTGAGGGGCATTTACAGGGTCGTTGATCAAAAGTCTATGCTTGACTGAGTCTAGGCCTATTCTAAGGAGGATAGGAGCGGTGCCAACCTGTGCGACAAGCTCGGACTTCCCAACCGCTACATGGGTCAACCACTGGTCAGCAGGCAACGGCAAGATGACGGGTTCGCTCTTGCCTCCTTCCCAGATGACTATGGCATCGGTCTTGTGGTTCGATCGATCATGCTGATGGTAGCGGATAACGACGCAGTGATCCCCCATTGCGAAAAAATCAGCGGATATTTCTTCCTGTGCCGCTGGTTGCTCAAGAGTGGCCACAACTTTCTTTGTTTTCCAGTTAATGCCTTCAATGTATCCATTCCCCGGCTCTCCTTTGGCGCCATAGTCTCTCGTGGAGAGCCAGACTAAGCCGCCAGTACATTGCATGGAACTCGGGCTTTCGCTCACGCCAAAGGATAGGGGACTGGCGCCGCCTCCAATTGAACGCGGGTGTTGGTAGGTATCTATAACCTTTTTGGCCTGAGGGTCGAACTCACTGATGACCGTCTTTTTGTCACCCGCAGCCCACTGAGGAATATTGATTGAGGCAATTAAGAAATGATCCCCATCCGGAGCACGCGTGACGCTCGGATACTCAACAGTCTCTACAGAACCCACGGGCTTGCCTGTAGGCAGACTGTAAAACAATACACGGCTCGGGAACGCGTCGTTCTGTTTGGGACCTGGCCGCAATGAATTCTGCACCTCAGTGACCGCGATGGTCTGCGCATGAAGCATCGAAGCCCACCAAAGCATCGCTGCGACAAACAGCGAGAATGTTCTGATCATGTTGTCCTCGACAGTTTATAGTTCTACTCTTGGGGCTAAAATAAAGGTGACGCGGGACTGATACGGGGACGCACCTAGTTTTCACGTTTTCCCCCTTTCTGCCGCGCCGCTTTCGGCCGGCCCTGCGGTCGGATGGTGTACCGCAAATCCAGCTTCCTGACCGTCTGCTCGATCCACCGCTCGCTCCCGAACGGCCGGCCGCGCGTTTCACTTGCCTGCAGGCACTGCAGCTCCTTGTCCGACAGCGGCGCGTTCACCGTCGCCACCCAATTCCGCGGGCGATCCACCGGCCACTCGGCCAACCACGATTTCAGTTCCTCGCCGCCGTGGCATCTTGCCCAAAGGCTGCCCCAGCGCCAATCCTCCGCCCGCTGCACCAGGCCGGCCGACAGGGCGTTGCGTTCGACATAGCGGCAGGCCGTCAGCAGGTGCTCATCGCGCTGGATGGGAAAGCTCTTGAAGCGGCCCTGATACAGCGGTCCATGCCTATGAGACACCCGCCAGCGCATGGCGTGGGTATTGGCCAGCCAGCGGAAAAACGCCGTCAGCTCGCCATCTTCCCGCGGCGCGGCGATAAAGTGCCAGTGATTCGGGAGGATGCAGTAGGAAAGAATCGGCAGGCCAACCCGCTGCCACGCCTGCTGCATCACCCGCTCGAAGCCGGCGAAATCCCGCCCGCCATGGAACAGGCGCTTGCGACCGGCCGCGCTATTCAACACGTGATAGATCAAGCCGCCGGGTGCGACGCGTGCTTTTCGGGGCATGCCATGAACGTAGCCATTTCCATTCCCCCTGTCGAACCAGGTGCCGGCTGCGCCCCAGTTTAGCGGGCCAGCAAAGCCTCGTGAATCATTTCCCCAAATCCTCCAACCCCGGCCAGATTGTCAAAAAATTTCACTTGACAATTCTCAAACAAAACCCTAACATACACCGCGAAGATAAACATCCTCGGCCATTCAAACCAAAGGGGGTTTCCAATGCCGCTGCCGACATCCCGCATTTCCCGAAGTCACCCCATCCCGCCCACTCCGCGCTCCCCATTCAGCACTCATCATTCATCATTCCAATGTCCCATATCCCAGCAAATGTCCCAAATACCAAAAAATACACAACTACCGCTATATCAAGGACTAACGTCACTCCAATGTCCCAAAATGTCCCCAAATGTCCCACATTTCATTTTCGCTTCTCAAGCATTTCCCTTCGTCGCTTGCCCCTCACCTTGTCACCCCCTCACCTTGTCACCTTGTCATCCCCCTTCCCCCACCCCCACCGCCTCCCTCACCTTCGCCGGCAGGCGGATGGTGAACGTCGATCCCTTTCCCGGCTCGCTCTGGCAGGTCACGGCGCCGCCGTGCAGCTCGACGAATGCCTTGACCACGCTCAAACCCAGCCCCAGCCCCTGGCGGCCGAATTCAAACGTACCCGAAGAGTGGCTGGAGACGTCGAAGCCGGTGAAGAACGGCTGAAACATGTGCCCCATCGACGCCGGATCGATCCCGCGCCCGGTGTCGCTCACGCGGATCTCGACGCCATCATCCGTCCGCCGCGCCTCCAGCGCCACCGTGCCGCCGTCGGGGGTGAACTTGATCCCGTTCAGCAGCAGATGGTTCAGGCAGTCGCGCAGGCGCTCGCGGTCGATCTCCAGAATGCCCAGATCGTCTCCCCAGTTCTGTTTCAGCTTCTGCCCGCGCTTTTCCGCGAACGGCCGCACGTCGTCGGCCGCCTGCTGCAGCAATTCCGCCAGCGCCACCGGCGATCGCCGCAGCGGGCGCTGAATGCCATCGCTGGAGAGCAATGCCACCAGTTGATCCACCAGCCGCTGCAGGCGCAAGCCCGCCTGCTCCATGCGCCGCAGCAGGTCCATCACCATCGTGCTAAGCCCCGGCACGCGCTCGGCCAGCCGCGCCAATCCCAGCAGGATCGTCAGCGGCGTGCGCAGCTCGTGGCTGGCCACTTCGATGAACGCATTTTTGAGCTGGTCGCTCTGGTGCAGCTCGAAATTCACCCGCTCGAGCTGCTCGTTTTTCTGCCGCAGGTCGGCCAGCAGTTGCGCCCGCTCGGCGATCATGTCGTGCCGCTCGCAAGCCTCGCGCAGAATCGACTGGAGCTGGCGCGGATCGCACGGCTTGATGATGTAGCGGTGGATGCTCCCCTCGTTCACCGCATCGACGACCGTGCGCACATCCGTGTCGCCGGTGAACAGCAGGCGGATGGCATCGGGATGGCGCTCGCGCACCTTGTGCAGAAACTCAATGCCGCTGGTGCCCGGCATCACCTGGTCGGACATCACCACGTGGACATCTTCGCGCTCCAGAATCGCCTCGGCCTCGGCGGCGTTGGGCGCGCTCAGCACGCGATAGTCCTTGCGCAGCAGCACCCGCAGCGCCTTCACCAGCGTCGGCTGATCGTCCACCAGCAGGATGGTGTGCTTCTCACTCATTTTTCCTTCCCTCCCCGCGCCGCCCCCACTCCCGCCGCCGCCCGCCGGCGCAGGTCCTCCTGCAGATACGTTTTGAACGTCGGCAGCTCCGCCGCCGCCCACGCCGACTCGATCTCGACGGCCAACTCGCGGTTCTGTTCCATCAGCTTCTTGAACGCCTCAAATTCCTTCGCCCCCGGCTCAACCCGGATGTGCCCATCGTGGGTGTCAGCGCGAAACAGAAACCCCTTCCCGTCCGGCCGGCGGTCGACCGAAAGCTTCATGTGCGGATAAAAGCGATTCCCCAGACGCAGGCGATAGCGGGAAGGATGGTCGGCATGATCCAGTTCAAAAGCCGCGGAAGAAAAAAACGACCGATCGTCCGCCGGCAAGGAGTCAAGTTTCCCCAGCCGCTCGCGCACCGCCGCCGGCGGCGCCGCCGCGCCATACGCGCGCTGGAGGTAGATCTCAATCGCCTTGCGAACCGCCGTGGCATCCGGCATTGTCAGGGGAGTTCGGGGGGTTAGGGGGGGCGCCATCGATCCTCCAGCCTCTGGTTTCCGCGCCAGCAAAAAATAGCACTGTCCGCGATTTTTCGGGCGGACTGCTCTTGAGCTCGGCCCTACAATCGTAGCATCATTCGATCAGGAAGATCGACGGGAGAAATAATGGAAAACGGAAATGTGTTGGTCGTCGAGGATGATCTTGAAATTAACCAGCTCGTCGGGGCCTACGCCGAGATCGCGGGCTTCGACTATCGCTCGGCGCTCGACGGCGCCACCGCCCTGCGCCAGGCCCGCGAGCGCCAGCCCTCGCTGATCGTGCTGGACCTCATGCTGCCGGACATCGATGGCTTTGCGGTCTGCAAGCAGCTCAAGAGCGAGGAGCGCACCCGCAAGGTGCCGATCCTGATGCTCACCGCGCTCGACCGGGATGAACACCGCCGCAAGGGTATGGAATGCGGCGCCGCCGCCTACATCACCAAGCCCTTCGACCCCGACCACCTCATGCAGACGATCATTGACACGGCCACGCCGTCGCACTGAAGCGGCGCTCGCTCTCAGCCCTTGATCGCCCAGCGGCCAATATCGGTGCGATAGTGCATGCCCTCGAAGTGGATCAACTTCATCGCCTCATAGGCGCGCCTCTGGGCGTCGGCGATGGTGTTGCCCAGCGCCGTGACGCTCAGCACCCGCCCGCCGTCGGTCACCACCTGCTTTCCCTGCGCCTTGGTGCCGCCGTGGAAGACTTTGACGTCGCGCAGGGCATCCGCCTGCTCGATGCCGCTGATCGGCAGGCCGGTGGGATAGGCGCCGGGGTATCCCTTGCTGGTGGCGACCACGCACAGCGCGGGGCGCGGGTCCCATTTGAGCTCGATCTGGTCGAGCCGGCCTTCGGCCACCGCAAGCATCACCTCGCACAGATCGCTCTGCAGGCGCATCATCAGCGGCTGGGTTTCCGGATCGCCGAAGCGGCAGTTGAATTCCAGCACCCTCGGCCCGTTGCTGGTCAGCATCAGCCCCGCGTAGAGCACGCCCTTGTACTCGATGCCGTCGCGGTTCAAACCATCGACGATCGGCACCAGCACATCCCGCTCGATCTGCGTGAGCATGGCGTCGCTCACCACCGGCGTGGGCGAATAGGCCCCCATCCCGCCGGTCATCGGACCGGTGTCGCCATCGTCGATCGGCTTGTGGTCCTGGCTGGTTTCCATCGTGTAGATCGACTTGCGGTCGACGAAGGCCAGTATGGAACACTCCGGCCCGGCCAGACGCTCCTCGATCACGATGCGGCTGCCGGCCTCGCCGAAGGCTTTTTTTCGCATGATCTGGTCGATGGCCTCAAGGGCATCGCTGGTGCGGAAGCAGACGGTGACGCCCTTTCCCTTGGCCAGCCCCGCCGCCTTGATCACCACCGGCTCATCGCGCACGCGCACGTATTCTTCCGCGGCCGCGGCATCGGTAAAGGATCGTGCCTCGGCGGTGGGCACCGCCTGATGGCGCATCAGCTCCTTGGCGAACCACTTGTCCGCCTCGATCTGCGCCGCCTCCTTCGACGGCCCGAAGACCTGCACGCCCATCGCCTTGATGCGGTCGGAAAGCCCCGCCGCCAGCGGGTCTTCCGGGCCGATCACCACCAGCCCGATGCCCTTCTCGCGGACGAACTTTTCGATGGCGTTGAAGTCCATCACGCCGATGGCGACGTTTTCGGCAACCTGGGCCGTTCCCGGATTGCCCGGCAGCGCATAGAGCGCCGTCACCCGCGGGGAATCCGCCAGCTTCCACGCCAGGGCGTGCTCGCGTCCGCCGTTTCCAATCAATGCCACTTTCATGCTTTCACTCAATTCACGTTCAAAGGCCGCCATCCGATCACACCAGCCGCACGTCCACCGTCCCCACCCGTTTGCTGCCGATCCGCTCCAGGGCCAGATTGTGGGCATCATCGTAATGCCGCGACAGCGCCGACCAGTCGAACATCTCGCTCAGCCGTTCCACGCGGTTGCGCAGCTCAATGCGCTGACGGCGGTTCAGTTGGGCGAAGTTGTAGACATAGTTCACGATGTCATCGGTGCTCTGCTCGAATCCCTGGCCGCCGCGGTTTACCACCAGGATCCCCTGGTCGGCGTGATTGGGAATGTGCCGCTGCACGTACGCTCCAAACCCGCTCAGGTCCGTCGTCACCGCCGGCAGCCCCAGGGCCACGCACTCCATCGGGGTATATCCCCAGGGCTCGTAATAGCTGGGGAAGATGCCCAGATGACACCCGCGCACGAACTGCTCGTAATCCAGGTTGATCAGCGGGCTGGTGGCCGAGACAAATTCCGGATGGAACACGATCTTCACCGGATCATCGGCCGCGTTGAACAACCCGCGATGCCGCAGGTGCTTGAGGATCGGATCGCCCGCGTCATCGGACAGGTCGTGGGTCACGATGAGCGGCTGGCGGCTGGTGCGCCAGGCGTGCATCGCCCGCTTGAGCTTCACCTGGGCATCATCGGTGATCAATTCCGAATAGGTCGGCACCCGCCCATGCGCGGCCGCCAGAAACAGCCGCCGCCCCATCGCCTCCTGCAGCTCATTGCAGGTGTTCTTGAGGTCATCAAACATCGACTGGTTCTGCAGCACGCGCACGTTGATGTTGCGCGTCGCCGCCTTGGTAATGATGAACGCCACCACCGTCGGCCGGTCCGGCAACCCGCGCAGGCGCTGGTTCAGACGGTGCATCGCCTCGATGAACTGGTCCATACCCTTGTTGCGATATTCGTAGCGTCCGCTGGTGAACAGATAGATGGTGCGATCCAGATCGAAGGTGTAGCTGGGGAAAAAGTGCCCCATGACAAATTCGTGGAGGCGCTCCTTATACTCGCGGTGCAGATTTTGAAACTCGTGCAGGGCCGCAAAGCGCTGGATGTTCAAGCCGTTCGGCAGAATCACATCCGGCTCGCGGCCGAGCAATTTCGTCGCCTCGCGCGCGGTCACTTCGCTCACGGTGGTGAAAACCGTCGCGGCGTGGGCGGCGGCGCGCTCGATCGCGAAGCGCGGATAGATCTGATATTTCGCCGCCTCGGCGTCCGGATCGAAATAAGGGAGGTTTGCGTAAAAGTCCGGATGCCCGCTGGCCAGATACCGCCCCAGCAGCGTCGCGTGGGTGGTGAAGACCGTGCTCACGGGAAAGCGCCGATGCGCGATCCGCGGCACCGCCACCCCGCCCATCCATTCGTGAAAGTGCGCCAAAATCGGCCGGTCCTTCACGATCTGGGTGAGCTGATCGAAGAACTCCGAGACGGTAAACCCAAACGCCACCGTCTCATTCACTTCCCCATCCCCGGCCGGCACGGTAATGCCATGGTCCTTCCACATCAGATACTTGTCATGATCCAAATGCGGATAGCGCCCGCGATAGTCCAGCAGAATCACCCGCGGCCTGCCCTGCACCAGCCAGCGCCCAAAGTGACAGGGAATTCCCCCTTCGCGCAGCCGGTCGAGCGTCTGGCGAATGAACCCTTCGGTGGGCTGCTCCTCAAATTCCAGCGCCGCGGTATTGGGGTTGTAAGGCCCGACCAGAAAATAGCGCTCGCCCCAGCGCGCCAACATTGACGCCGCCTTGGAGCGCAACACCGTATAGATCCCCCCAAGCTGCCAGCAGACTTCCCACGCCACCTCGAACAGCAATGGCGGCTGCTGCGGAATTTCCACCTTGGCAGGCGCCGGCGGGGGCGCGGGCGGCTGGGGAATCGGAATCTCGGCAGTTTCCTCGCCCTTGTCTGAGTGCCGCGCTTCCACCAGGATTTCATCGGCTGCGGCCAACTGCTCCGGCGACTCGTTGGTCTCCGCCTCCAGAACCGGCGTTTGCAGCGCCGGTCCGACCGTCTCCACCGCCGCGGCCAAAAAAGACGGTGGCGGCCGATCCCCTTGCCGCTTCACCGGCTCGCGCTCGGTCTTGCCGCGCCCCTTCTTCTTTTGCGCTGTCCGTTCACGCTTGGCCATGATGCTGCCATTATGCTCCCCGGCCGCACCTTTACACAACCACTGATGAAATTCGGCAATGGGTCAGTTTGAAATTTATGGGTGCCACAGGTCGCGGTACTCCGAGACCTGTGCCGCATAGCGACGCAGTAAGACACAGGTCTGCGAGTACGCCGACCTGTGGCACCCAAACTGACCCACTACCTGAAATTCCGCTTATGAAAGTGAAGTGGGCGCACGCAGGCACCTGGTCACGCCAGCATCCCCTCCGGCAGCGTGCGATAGGGGAATGGCTGCTCGGCCGGATGCCGCTGTTTGCGCAGGGCGATGGCCTCGGCCATGAGCTTCTCGCACAGCAGGTACTGGTTTCGCGGCCAGTCGCTCGCCGGCTTGAGCGCTACATCCTCGAAATGATCGATATGAAAATAAATCGTCCGCCGCAGTGATTCGCTCCGGTTCCAGAATGATCCGTGAATGACGCTGGTGGCGTGGAAAATCACGTCCCCCGGCTGGCAATAGACCGGGATCGCCCCCGGCGCCTCCTCCTCTTTTCCCTTCGTCCAGCTCTTAAGGAACGCCATCCCCTCCTGCCCGCCGTGATATCCCCCGAGATGACTTCCCGGAATCACCCACAGCCCGCCGTTGCCCGGATGCGCCTCATCCAGATAGATGTCGACGTTGAACACCGGAAACCGATGCACCGGCACCGGGTCCTGATGCCACGGCACCGGATACCCGCGGTGGGGAATCTTGAACACCGTCGAATGAACCGTCGACGCAAAATAATCGCCGTTCACCGCCTGCTGAATCGCCGCCAGCAGCTTCGGATAGGCCAGCAAGAGCTTGAAACTTTCGTGGTTTCCGAAGCGTGTCAGCAGGTTATTGATGCGAAACAGGCACTGCTTGTTCTTATCCTGGGCATCGGCGCCATAGCAATACGAATCATCCGCAATCGGCCCCTCCAGCCCCTTGCTGATCAGCGCCAGCGTATCCGCCTGCACCGCCTTCAGCTCCTCGGCCGGCACCAGCCCCGGAATGTGCAAAAATCCATCCGCCTTGAACGACATTAGCTGCTGTTCCGTCAATGGTTTCATAATTCACCTAATGCGTCATTCCTCACTCTGCACTCTGCACTTCCTCACTTCCCCGCCCCCCCCGCCCCACCCTTGGTCTCGCTCTTCACATCCCCCACCAGCAATCGCTTCACCGCCCCGCCAATCTCGCTCAGCGTCACCTGATACACGTGCGGCTTGCGCAGCGTCCCATCGAAACCCACGCTCGTCAAGTTCGACTGGATCAGCGCGAAGATCGCATCGGCATCCGCCAGCAGCGGTATCTTGATCTCCTTCAGCGGATGAATCGTACCGACAAATGTTCCCGCCGCCTTGGAATCGGGCGCATCCCACACATCCCAAATCGTCATCTCCCCGCGAATCTCCGAGCCGGAGTTGAAATAGCGGATGTTCTCCATCACAAGCTGCCCGCGCTCCAGCCGCATCTCCAGAGAACCTTCTCCGGTTGGATGTTTCGGATCGCTGCCGACGTTCATCAATGCGTACAGGAACGCAAACGGATCGAAGTTCACCAGGTCCGACTGCATGATCGCCACCTGTCCGCCCCCAATCGCATCTTTGGGATACCGCGGATTGCCGATCAGGTGGAATTTGCCGGTGATCCGCCCCGGCATGTAGTCGGCCTTGGCGTCGCCGGCGTGTACCACCTGGTTCAGGTCCAGCCGCAAAAAGTCGCCGTCCACGTGCGAAAACATCGGCTCATTCTCATGCCGGCTGCTGCGCGCCCACAGGAACACATCTCCGCCGGCGATGTGGATCGAGCTGCGTTCCTGCGCCTCGCTGGAGAGCACGTAGCGCCGCGCCGCCAGATCGGCGTAGGCGAAGAACATCATGTTGCCGATCCCCATCCCGCGATAGTCCCCGCCATCGGACAGAATCTGCAACTCCGCCCGCAGCGGCCCCAGCGCCCGCGGATCTTCCGAGGGCGCAATCCGCAGCAATCCGCCGAATTTTCCCGCCAGCCCCTTGAGACGATCCGCCGGGAAATATTCGCCCAGGTCCCCCGGCCGGACATCCCGCCAGCGCAGGTCGGCGAAGACCTTGCTCGGATCATCCAGGTTCATCCGCGCGCTTCCCTCGGCATATCCGCCCAGCACCTTCGCATCGAACTTCCGCACATTCACCACCCGCTGCGATGCGCTGCCGGCGGTGTGCTTCTCCATCTCCGCCACGATGTGCGCCTCGGCGAACGGCTGGCCGCGCAGGGCCAGATTCACCGTCGCCTTGAGCGGCCCGGCCGCACTCTTGTTCTTCAAATCGATGTCCAGCGTCGTGTTCCCCCACAGGGTCACGCCGATCGGCTCCCCCTCCGCCTCCCCCCCCGCCGCCAGCGCCTGCGTCGCCGCATCCGCGGTGGCGGGCGCGCTGGTTGCCATCTGCGCAGTGGTGGGCGCGCCCGCCGGCCTCGTCGCCGCCTGTGACGTCGCCGGCATCGCTTTCGCCGCCAGCACCGGCGCCCGGAACTCCACCGGCCAGGCCGCCGCCGTCATACGCACGTTCAGATGCGTCTTGTCGTGCAGATTCCATGAAACTTCCCCCTCCGCCTCCCCCGCCTGCTCGGTATGAATCAGCTTCAGCGAAGTGATGCTGAAGATGCTGTCCCGCAGCGACATGTCACCGGTGATTCGCTTGGCCGTGAATCGCATCTCCGTCGGCCTCTCGGTCGGCTGAGACGATGGCTGCGAGGCCGGCAGGGTTGCCGCGGCCACCGGTTGTGCTCCCGCGGTCCCCGCCTTCGTTCCGGCAAACAGAAAATCCTGCGCCGTGAATTTCCCCTTCATCGTCGGCCGTTTCCATCGCTCACGCGGCAAATCGAAAATCCAATGCCCCTTCAGCCGTCCCTCCATGTTCGCCTGCTTCAGCAATTCCCCAACCTGGTCCATCGACAGGCCATTCACGTCCACCCCAATGCGAAATCCCTCGGCATAGGTATCGGGATTCCTCACCGGAAAATCGCCGGTCAAGTTCCACTTGCCCCCCAGCAGATTCAACTCGCTGGTCTCCACGTGGGCATGCACCCTCTCCAGTGCCCCCTCCGTGCCGCTCGCTCGCGACATATCCACCTTCCCCTTCAATTCCATCTGCACATCCCCCAGCGGCCGCTCGTTCACCTTGACCTCGTTGCCGTGCAAGACCCCATGCACATCCAGACCCAGCGAAGGCCGGAGCTTTCCATCCAGCCACGCGCTCGCCCACGCCTTCCCCTTCAGGGGCAGTTCGTTCTCCTCCTCGCCCAACGCGCCCGCGCCCGCCCCTCCTCCCGCCGCCGCCTGCCCAGCCTCGTACGGGAAATTCGCCACATAGGTATTCAGATAAACCGGCTTCGGCCAATTTTCGCAGTACCATCCGTTGGCGATCAAGTGTACATCCCCGCTGTGTACCGAAAGCTGATTCAGCGTGGTCAGCTCCGGATCGCCGGCCGCGTCCACCGCAAACGCCACCGTCGCCCCGGTCTTGGGAATCGGCCAATCCTTGGCGTCGATCAACAGCCACCACTTGCTGTCCGGCACGTTCAGCTCCCCCTTTCCCGTGATCCGCCCGGCCGACGTCAGGTGCATCTCCCGCAACGCCATGGTGAACGGCGCCTTCCCTCCCTTGTCAAAATCCGTCCCCCGGGTCTGAATCTCCGCCACCAGATCGTTGGCCGACATGTTCTTCTGACCCTGCCACGCGACCTGCGGCGCCTTCACCTCCCAATCCACCTCTGCCCAGGATTTTCCCTCGCCGAACACGCTCAACGTCGTATCCCAGTTTCCATAGTCGCTGTGCCCGCGCGTCACCACTTTGCCGACCACCTTCGCCTCGCCCGTCCAGGAAGTGGCAATCGTTGCGCTGACGCTCCCTTCGTGAGTGATCTCGCGCGGAATGTGGATATCCTGCCACATAGCCTCGACGTTGGCCGAGCGCTCCTTCCATAGATACACCCCGCTGGCCAGCGCCTGCCCTCCCTCGCTCGTCGCCACCCGAAGCTGGTCGGTGCGAATGCCGCTGCCATCGATGGTGATCTGCCCGGAGCGCAGCAGCAATTTCTGCAGCAGCTTCACCGGCAGGTCCACCACCAGCTCCTCTGGCCGCACCGCCGCCTGACCATCGTGATAAGAAATCTCCGCCGGCCCGCTCGCCTGATATTTGGCTACCTTCAGCCCCCGCAGCTCCAGCCGGCCCGACAGCTCGGCCCCGCCTCCTCCGGCACTATTGATCGTTCCCCGCCAATCGGCATCAATCGACGCCGGCTCCGGCCAGTTCTTCTCCACCCATGGCTTCATCCAGGGCCCAATCTGCGCGAAACTAAAATCGACATGATGCTTCCACGCCCCGCCCGGCGAGACTTCCCCCTTCGCCGTCGCCCGCGATGCCAGGTCCAAAGTGTATTGCCACTCCAGCGGACTAAGCGGCCGCCCGCTCAGCGCCACCGGTGAAATCGTCGTCCCCCGCCCCTGGCTGTCGATCACCTGCAGCGTCCCCTCCTTCAGCTCCACCGCCGGCAGCTTTGGTCGCTTTTTTTTCGTCGTTGGATCCTCGACCTGCCCCTTGCCCGCCGCCCGCGCCAACAGCTCGAACACCTCCTGCACGTTCCACTTTCCCCCCGCTCCCTGGCGCACCACCAGCGTTGGCTTGTCGAGCTCCACCGCGTCAATCTCAATCGACTGCGTCAGCAGAATCCACACCAGCCCCGAATGCTTCACCCGCAGCACCGGCACTCCCAGAAACGACTGCTCCGCCAGCGGCAGCGACAGCGTCACATCCTTCAGCACCGAATCCCCGCCCCACCCAGTTTGCAGCGACTCGGCCGTCATCTGCAAGCCCAGTTGTTTCTCCATGATCCGCAACACCAGCGTGCGCGGATATCCCGTCCCCAGAACGTACTGCACCACCCCCGCCGCCACCGCCAGCAGAATCACCACGACCAGCAGCAGCCACCCAAAAAAACGCAACACCGGATGCCGCCGGCGCCGCCGCAATCCCCGCCCCCGACCCGGCGATGGCGCACCACCTTTAGCCCGCTCGCTTGCAAGCGGCGTGCTCCCGGCCTCCGATGACGCCAACGGTCCAGCTTGAACAGGTGACCCCGAGGGTTCAGGCGTACCAGGTGGGATTGGATCGGGAGAATCTGCCAACGTCATTTCTCCGCCGGCGGGATGGTCCCCACCGTGTGCGGGCCGAAGCCCAGAATCCACCAGTCTTCGCGCAGGGTCTTGCCGACAAACGGGCCGGAGCTGGTGATGACTTCGCCGCTATCCATCCAATACGCAATGAATGCGATGCTCGCGAAACCCTTCTGTTTCGTGCTTTTCAGCAGCGCCAGCTCCGGTGTCGTCACCGGCACCGTCGCGTTCGCCCCCGTGCCGGTGTTGGTTTGCTGCGGCAGGTAGATGGCCGGAATTCCCAGCAGATATTCCAGCCGGTCAACCCCGATTCCCCCGCTGCGAATTTCCACGATGATGGCGGCCTGCTCGCGCTTTTCCATCAGCCGCACTCCCGACATCAGCAGCTTGGCCCGCAGCTCCCCGATCATGAATGCCTGTTCCTGCGAAGGCGACGATGCCAGATAGGTTGCGTCGATGTAAACTTTACGGTCCCGCAGCGTGTCGGCCGACAATTGATCCACCGCCCGCGCCGAGGCCACCGTCAGCAGGAACTGCTCGGTGGCCGTCCGCGGCGGATCGGTCACCCGGATTGTGGCGCATCCCCCCGCCCCGAACAGCATCAATCCAATCAACAGAATCATCCTCGCCCGCACCGGGCGCCACGCGCACACCGCCACCATTCTGGATTCCATTCCGATGTTCAATGCCAGCACCCGTTCGCGATCCCTTCCCCGCCGATGCCAC
>DAIOHQ010000038.1:0-25361 GCA_036744635.1 Tepidisphaeraceae bacterium
AGAAAGCGTCGCCGCTTGAGGCTTCATGCAAAATCGTGTGAAGCGGACCCTACGGTTGCATGTTCGTCCCATGCGGCGAGCAGAAGGCTCATGCGGGGGTTCAGATGACAAGGCTGCTGGTTTTGGCGATGTCCTCCTGCAGGCTCAGTTTGACGCGCGGCCTCACTCCACCCCGCATCCCAACTTCTGCGCCTCGGATTCGGCGGCGGCAAGCTGGTCCTTGGTCTGTTGCACCAGGTGCGGCGGGGCCTTGCTGATGTAGGCTTCGTTGGCGAGCCGGCTCCGCAGCGCGGCGATCTGTTTTTTCAGCTCCTCGCACTTTTTGGCCACCCGCTGCTTTTCCGTGTCGGCATCGACCAGGCCTTCGATGAAGATATCGCATCCGGCGGCGCTGACGCGGATGGCATTTTCCAGCGGCTTGAGTTCACCCGACGCGGCCGCAATCGTGCATGTCGCCAGCAGCTCGATCATCTCGCGGTTGGACTCGATCTGTCGCGCCGAGTCTCCCGGCGCCAGAATCGAAACCGCCACCGGCTTTTTCACGTCCACCTTGTATTCGTTGCGCACGTTGCGGATGGCGACGATGATCTCCTGCAGGCGCGGGAAGATGTGCTCGGCCGCGTGGGAGAAATCACCAACCAGTGGCCAGGCGGCGAGAATCAGCCGATTTGACATGCAGCCCATGATTCGCCCCGGCAACCCGCGCTCGGCGCGAATTTCGCACAGCCGCCACCAGATGGTTTCGGTGATGAATGGGATCATCGGGTGCATCAGCCGCAGCGCCCCATCCAGCACCGCCGCCAGCACGTTGGCGGTCTGGCCGGCGCGGGCCGGGTCCTTCATCGCGGGCTTGATGGTCTCCAGATACCAGTCGCAGAAGTCGCCCCAGAAAAAGTCGTAGCAGGCCTTGGCGTACTGGTCGAAGCGGTAGATTTCCAAAGCTTTGTTGGCCGTGTCCACCGTGCGGTTGAACCGGCTGACGATCCAGCGGTCGGCCATGGACCATCTCGTTTCATCCACCGCTTCGGTGGCGACGCCTTCGAGATTGCTGAGGGCAAAGCGCGCGGCGTTCCACAGCTTGTTGCAGAAATTCCGGCCTTCATCGAACTTCTTGCTGGTGTTGCGGCCCTGCGCATCCTTCACCACCGGCATGCGCACATCCTGCGTCTCGGTGGCCATCGTGGTCATGGTGAAGCGCAGGGCATCAGCGCCATGGGTGTCGATGATGTCCACCGGATCGACGCCGTTGCCCTTGGACTTGCTCATCCGCTCGCCTTTGCCGTCGAGGATCGTGGGGTTGATGGCGACGTGCGAGAAGGGCAGGCCGAGCTGCTTTGCTGTAGCACGGGTTTTCAACCCGTGCCCATCGGCGTCTGTCTGAGAGTCCGCGCCGGTTTGCGCAGCCGCGCTGTCCGGCACGGGTTGGAAACCCGTGCTACGGGAGCCCATGTCGTACATGCCCACCATCACCATGCGGGCGACCCAGAGGGTAATGATGTCGCGGCCGGTGAGCAGGACGCTGGTGGGATAATATTTCGCCAGATCGGCCGTCTGCTCCGGCCAGCCCAGCGTGCTGAATGGCCAGAGGGCGGAACTGAACCAGGTGTCGAGGACGTCCTCGTCTTGGATGTACCCGGCTTGTTCGAGCGCAGCCTCCAAGTCAGTGCGATTAGGAGGAGGGCAACAATAGTTGATCCACTCTCCGGTTCCAGAATCGAAGACGGATTGTGCCGCGCATTCATTGAATGGGAATCCCTCTGGATTCTCAGCGGTATCAGGTTCCACGTGCGAATCTGGAATGGGCTTTCTCTCACCAGGTTTCATCTTCAATGCCCAGCGCCACACCGGTATCCGATGTCCCCACCAAAGCTGCCGTGAAATTGGCCAATCGCGCTTCTCCCCCAGCCAGGCCAGATACTGCTGCGCATGCCGTTCGGGGAAGAACTCGATGAGGCCCTTGCGCACCGCTTCCAGCGCCGGCTCGGCCAGCGGGGCCATGTGGACGAACCACTGGTCGGACAGGTACGGCTCGACCGGCGTCTTGCTGCGGTCGGAATGGCCAACCTGGGTCTCGTAGGGCTCTTCCCTTTCCAGCAGCCCGGCGTGTTCGAGGTCGGCGACGACTTGCTTGCGCGCCTGGGCGCGAAACAGGCCGGTGTATTTAGGGGGGGCCGCTTCGTTGATCTTGCCTTCGGGCGTGAGGATGTTGATCAGGTCAATCTCATCGCTCTTGCCCTTGTGGCGCTGCCAGACGGCGTAGTCGTTGGGATCGTGGGCCGGCGTCACCTTCACCACGCCGGTGCCGAACTTGGGATCGACGAGGATGTCATCGGCGATGATCGGGATGCGCCGGCCGGTCAGCGGCAACTCGACGAATTTGCCGATGGCCCAGTTCCATCGCGGATCTGCCGAATGCACCGCCACCGCCGTGTCGCCGAGCATCGTCTCCGGCCGCGTGGTGGCGACGACCATAAACGTAGCATGGGTTTCCAACCCATGCCCAGCGGCGCCGGCTTGCGATGTGCTGCCGCTTTGCGATTCAGCTCGGTTTGGCACGGGTTGGAAACCCGTGCTACGAGCATCCACAATCGGATAGCGAATGTGCCACAGACTCGTCTTCACCGTCTCGTAATAAATCTCATCATCGCTGATGCTCGTCTGCAGATGCGTATCCCAATTCACCAGCCGTTTACCGCGGTAGATCAACCCATCCTTGAACAGCCGGAAAAACGTCTCGCGCACGGCCGCCGCCAGCCCCGGATCGAGCGTAAACCGCGTACGGCTCCAGTCGCACGAACACCCCAGGCGTTTGAGCTGCTCGATGATGCGATCCCCATACTGCTCCTTCCATTTCCAGATCCGCTCCACCAGCCCCCCCTCGCCCTCCCGTCCCACATCATGCCGGGTCTTGTTCTCATTTTCCTTGAGCTGCTTCTCCACCACCGCCTGCGTGGCGATCCCCGCATGATCGATCCCCGGCACCCACAGGGTATTAAAGCCGGCCATGCGGTGTTTGCGGATCAGAATGTCCTGCAGCGTGTTGTTGATGGCGTGGCCAAGGTGCAGCGCGCCGGTCACGTTGGGCGGCGGGATCACGATGCAGTATGGCTCGCCCGGCGCGGCCGGATCGGCCTCGAAGGCCTTTTCCTCCATCCACACGCGATAGGCTTGGGCCTCCACGGCCGCGGGTTCGTACGTCTTGGCAAGATCGGTAGTCATGGCGCAATCCAAAGCAAAAAGTTGAGTTTTGAAACGGGATGCTACAGGGGTGGGGCCGCGCGGACAATCGCCGCGCTGGCCCTATCGTACAGCCACCGGGATGAGGAAGGGGTGAACCATGACCAGATCATATGCGCGAATGCAACGTGGGGGAAGGACGACCTCAGTCCAGCGCAATGCAGACGAGATTGGTCACGTTGACGCCACCGTCGTAGCGATACTCGCGCGGCGACGGTTTAAGGTATTCATCGATCTCGAAGAGGCGGTATCCGAATGATCGAAGCAGGGCGATGTATTCCTGCGGCTCCGACTTGTTCATGTCGCGGATGCAGGATGGATTGAATTCGGTGATGATGATCGGCCGGTCGCGGCGGATGAAGCGCTCCATCCCGCGCAGGGCGAAGGGTTCAGAGCCTTCGATATCCATCTTCACCAGATCGATCTTCCGGTCGTCGGGAACGATAGAATCGGCGCGCACCAGCTCAATGCGAAAACCTTGCAGGCCGGAGGCGTTGGCGATTTCGGCGTCCTTGGGGATGAATGCGCCGCCCATATCGTCGCTGATGGGATTGAAGATTTGCGCTGAGCCGCTGTCGTAGTGGCAGCCGGCTTTTGTGGCGACGATGACTTCTTCGAAATGGTTTTCGGCCACGTTCTTGATGAAAAGCTCCCAGGTGCTGGGAAAGGGCTCGAAGGCATAGACCTTGCCGCCGCCGGCCCCGACGATCTTCGCCATCTCCAGGGCGTACATGCCGATATGCGCCCCGGCGTCCACGCAGTTCATGCCCGGCTTGAGAACCCGCCGCACCGCCTCGATGATCTCCGGCTCGTGAATGCCGGTGGCGATGCGCATGGCCTGCCTGTCCTGCAGGTTGAAAAACAGCCGCAGGCCATTGGGCAATTCGTGCATCACGATCAAGTCGAGCAACTGCCCGCCGCCGCCGGGGATTCGCGCTACATATTCCGGCGTCTTGATCATCTGATTGAACAACTCGGCCGGCGTTCCAACAGACTGCCACTCGCGAAAACGCGCGACATCCTCAAATTCCGGATTCCGCCCCAGCAGCATGCGGTAGGCGAAGAAGACGTCGAGACAGGTGAGCTTGGCGAACTCCAGCCGCTCGCCGGCCTTGTAATTCACAAGCTCGCGCAGCTCCTCTCGAAACACCTCAAGCAACTCCCCGCGCGCAGTTGATTCCTTTTGCATGTGCGTTCCCTACTTCGGCCCCAGCGTGACGATCGACATCGGATCGAACGGAAAATCCTTCAGCAGTTGCCGCAGGGAGTCGGGCGTGACCGACATGAGCGTGGCCATGTCCTGCTCGAGCGAGCGATATTCCTTGTTGTAAATCCACTGCCCGCCGATCGCCCGCATCCGTCCCAGCGGCACCTCTCCCTGCAAGACCAGGCTGCTGGCGATCTTGTTCTTGGCCCGCTCGACCTCGTCGGCGTTCAGGTCCTGCTTCACCCGCTGCAGCTCGTTCAGCGCGATCTTCATAGCCTCTTCGGTGCGTTCGGGGTCGGTCGTCAGCGCGAAATAATAACTGCCGCAGCCATCGTGCGGATAGAAGCCGAAGTCGGCCTCCTCGGCGATGGCGTTGTCCACCAGCGCCCAGTAAAACCGGCTGCCGTCGCTGTCGCCGATCACATCCGAGAGCACGCGGGCCGCGAATCGCCGCTCATCCTGGGCGCTGGGCCCGGGCGTCATTCCCATTGTGTATTGCCGGTTCAGCTTCGCATCCACCAGGTTTTCCCGCGCTGGCTTATAGCTGGGCTGAAGCTGCTCGCGCGGCGCCTGCACGCGCGGCCAGTGCCCCATGTACTTCTCCGCCAGCCTGACCACCTCTTCAAATGCCAGCCTGCCCGACGCCACAAACACCATGTTTCCCGGACCATAGCGCCGGGTGAAATACTCCGCCATCTGGTCGCGATGCATGTTCTGAATCGACGCGGCCGGCCCCAGCACGCTCAGCGACAGCGGATGCACGCCAAAATGCGTCTCCATCAGCTTCTCATACAGCCGATGTCCGGGATCATCCAGATACATGGCGATCTCTTCGAGAATGACCTTCTTTTCGGTATCGAAGTCGCTGCCGCGAATGGCCGGCCGCAGCAGATGCGCCAGATGCTCGACGGCGCGCTCGGTAAATTCCGGCAGCACGTTGGCGTAATAGGCCGTCATTTCCTGCGAAGTGAATGCGTTGTAGCGGGCGCCGATCTCGTCGAAAATACGGTTCACATCCTCCCAGGTGTACTTCTCCGAGCCTTTGAACATCATGTGTTCAAGAAAATGCGATACGCCGTTGATGTTCACTTCCTCATCCCGCGCCCCTGTCTTCACGAACAACCCCAGCGCAATCGAGTGCGACTCCGGATTCACCTCGGCGACAACATCCAGGCCATTCTCTAACTGCGTGTGGCGAAAAGTTAATGCCATGTCCAGTCCTTCGTAGCACGGTTTTCAACCCGTGCCCCTCACTGGGGTAATTTCAGCGCTTTGGGTCCCACCGTCACAATCGTAAACGGCCCCGGCTTGTTCTTCTTCAAGTACGCATTCACCTGATCCACCGACACGCCGTCGATAGCCGATTTGATTTCTTCCAGTGTGCGGATGCGGCCGCGCATGAAATAGTCATGGGCAATCGAACCGGCCCGGGCGCTGGTTGATTCCCCCTGCATGATGGTGTTGGCCTTCAGCCCGGTCTTGGCGCGCTCCAATTCGGCGGCGGTGACGCCTTCAGTCAACCGATGCAACTCGGCCACCAGACAGTCCAACGTCGCCTGCGCCCGCTCGTTGCTGGTGCCGGCATAGCCGAGGATGCTGCCAAGCCCTTTGAGGCTGGAATAGCCTGCCCAGACCGAATAACACAGCCCGCGCTTCTCGCGCACCTCGGTAAACAGCCTTCCCGACATCCCGCCGCTCAGCACCTCGATCGCCAGGCGGACGGTGTAATAATCCGGATCGATCTCCTGCACGCTGGGATAGGCGATTCCAATGTGGGTCTGCTCGCTCTGCTGATCCTCATGGTGGAAATTTCCCGGCGGGGGCATCAGCTTCACCGGGTCATTCGGCTTGCCCTTCCACTTGCCAAAATGTTGCTCGGCCGCGCCGCGAACCTCTTCAAAGTCGATCTTCCCCGCCACCGCCAAGATCGCGCCGTTGGCGTGGTAGCGCTGCAGGTGATCCACCTTACATAATTCGATCGTCAGCTTCTCCAAGTGCTCCTTTTCCCCCATCGAGTTGCGGCTGTAGGGTGATGGCAGGTGCCATTCGCGCAGCTTGATCAGCAGTTTCTGCCGAGGCTCATCGTCGATCCCCGCCAGCGATTGCAAGGCCAGATCGCGTGCCGCGTCGAAGCCGTTTTCGGGCATGCGCGGCCGCTGCACGATATCGGCGTAGGCGCCCAGTCCCTCCATCACCCGCGCCGCCAGGGCGGCGCTTCCGAAACGGGTATGGTGTACACCAACGCTGCTGGAGCGCTGCAGACCAAGGCTATCGAGATAATCTGTCAATTGCTTGCTGTCCCGCCCGCCTGCCCCGCGCAACACCAGGTCGGACAACACGGTTGCCGCGCCGGATCGGTCCACCGGATCGCCGGCCGACCCCGCCGACACCAGCAGTGTCATCGCGGCCGAGTGCATGCCGGGCATTTTTTCGCATAAAAGCGTCAAACCGTTGTCAAATTGATGCTGAAAATATTGTTCCGCCAACGAGACTCCCTTCAATCGGTCGCGGGGGATTATAGGCGGCGGCCAATACGACGCCAGAGGCGGTTGTAGCGGCCGAAACGGGCAGAATCTGGCCTCGGCAGCGCTGGCCGCACGAATCTGGACTGGCTATTCCATCCCCATCGCCTTCAGGTTTCCCAGGCTGATCGAAAGGCTTTCAAACGGATCGCGCTGGCAGATATCCTGCTCGACGATGTACCAAACCACCCCCGCTTCTCTGCAGGCCGCCAGAATCTCCCGCCAGTTCAAATTGCCCTCGCCGACTTCCGCCATGATCGGTTTGGCGCTGAGCGCTTCTTCGCGCCGCTTGGCGAAACTCTCATCCGACTCGCCGGTCGCTTTCACCACGCGTTCGGCCGACCAGCGGTCCTCTCCCACCACCATATCCTTCAGATGCACCAGCGGCACCCGCCCCTTGAGCGTGCGAATCCACGTGGCCGGGTCTCCGCCGCCATGTTGAATCCAATAGGTGTCGATCTCCGCCGTGAACGCCTGCGGATCGCTTTCGGCATACAGAATCTCCAGTCCCGTCTTGCCCCCGAACTTCTCCAGCTCGAAGCTGTGATTGTGATAGCCAAACGTCACCCCGCCGGCGCGCAGCTTGCGCGCCACCTCCGAAGCCTCCCGCGCAAATGCGTGATATCCCGGCCCATTGCGGTAGGAACCGGGACAGACTCCGATGGCCGCGTAGGCGCAGCCGATGATGTGATGCTCTTCGATCACTACCTCCGGTTGATCCCGCATCTTCTCATAGGGCACATGGGTGGCGCAGCAGGTCAATCCCTCATCGCGCAGAATCTTCGCCAGCTCCTTCGGCTCGATCGGGCCGAGCGCCGAGCACTGCACGGCGTCGTAGCCCATCCGCTTCACCTTCTTCATCGTCGTGGCGATGTCGTTGGGCGTGCGGGTGAAATCCCGGAGCGTGTACAACTGGGCGGCCAGTACCGAAGGCATAGGAATTCCTTTGTTGAATGCGAAGATTAGGCGAGTAAGTTGGATTTGCAAGATACGCTTAAGATGGCGCGTTCTCGCCGCGCTGCCGCCTCGTCGCTAAAATGATCGGCATGGCCACCATTCAGCAGCGCATCGGCAAACTCCGCGCGGAGATCAACGATCACAACCATCTGTATTACATCGACGCCAAGCCCGAAATCAGCGACCAGGAGTACGATGCGCTGATGCGCGAGCTGATCGAACTGGAGACCGCCCACCCGGAATTGCTCACGGCCGACTCGCCTTCCCAGCGGGTTGGCGGCGCGCCGATCGAGGGCTTTGCCACGGTGGTTCACGCCGCGCCGATGATGAGCATCGACAATACCTACAACGAGGAGGACCTGCGGAAATTCGATGATCGTGTGCGGCGGGGCCTCGATGGCCAGCAGCCTGCCTACGTCGTCGAGCCCAAGGTGGACGGCGTCGCCGCAACCGTGCGCTACGAACAGGGGGTCATGGTCCTGGCGGCCACCCGCGGCGATGGCCGGCGCGGCGATGACATCACCAACAACGTCCGCACGATCCGCTCCGTTCCTCTGCGCCTGCACGGCGACGGCGGCGTTCCCCGGGTGGTTGAAGTGCGCGGGGAAATCTATATGCCCAACTCCGAGTTTCAGCGCGTAAACAAGGAGCTCGCCGCCGCCGGGGAGGAACCGCTCAAGAATCCGCGCAACGCCACCACCGGAACCCTCAAGGCGCTGGATCCAAAATTCACCGCCTCGCGCCGCCTGCGCTTCGTGGCCCATGGCGCCGGCGAAGTCATCGAAATGCCGGTCGACAGCTACTGGGATTGGATGCGGCTGATCAAGAAGTGGGGCCTGCCGGTGGCCGAACACACCGACCGTTGCAAAGACATCGACGAGGTGCTCGAGGCGATCAACAAGTTCGCCACCGTGCGCGGCACGCTCGCCTATCAAAACGACGGCATGGTCGTGAAGGTAGATTCCTTCGCCCAGCGGCAGCGCTTGGGCGCTACCAGCAAGGCCCCGCGCTGGGTGATCGCTTTCAAATACCCGGCCGAACAGATGCAGACCAAGCTCCTGGAGGTGCGCTGGCAGGTGGGCAAGGGGGGCAATCTCACCCCCGTGGCCGAGATGGAACCGGTCTTCGTCGCAGGCACCACCGTCAGGCGCGCCACCCTGCACAACATCGAGCAGATCGAGCGCCTGGGCGTCCACATCGGCGACACCATCGTCATCGAAAAGGCCGGCGAGGTCATTCCGTACGTCGTGCAGGTTGTGCCGGACAAGCGGCCAAAAAGCTCAGAGCCGATCGTCCCTCCTGCAACCTGCCCCTCCTGCGGCGCGAAAGTCGAGAAAGAGGAGGGCACCCCGTACATCCGCTGCGTCAATCCCGTCTGCCCGGCGCAGTTCAAGGAGCGCCTGCGCTGGTATTGCGGCCGCAACCAGATGGATATCGAGAATGTCGGCGAAGCCCTGGTCGAGCAGCTCGTCGATGCCGGCCTGGTCAAGACTTTTGCCGATCTCTATCGCCTCACCAAAGACCAGCTAATGGGCCTCGAGCGCATGGGCGAAAAGTCCGCGCAGAATGTCGTCGACGGGATTGCCGCCAGCAAGTCGCGCAGTCTCGACCGGTTACTGAGCGGGCTGGGCATACGGCACGTCGGCAATCGCGTCGCCTATGTGCTGGCATCGCACTTCGGTTCCTTGGAGGCGATGGAGAAGGCCACCAGCGAAGAGCTTTCCAGCGTCCACGAGATCGGCGATGTGATCGCCGATTCGGTCCACGATTTCTTTCACAACGATGCCGGCAAGCAAGCCATCGATCAGCTTCGCGCCCAGGGCGTCGATCCGAAAATGGAAAAGCCGGCGGCCGCCGAAGGCCTGCCCCTCGCCGGCCAGACCATCGTCGTCACCGGCACGCTGCCGCACCTGGAGCGCGCTGAAATTGAGCGCCTCATCACCGAACTCGGCGGAAAACCTTCGGGCAGCGTCAGCAAGAAAACCAGCTTTCTCGTCGCAGGTGAATCGGCCGGAAGCAAGCTGGAGAAAGCCAGGACTCTTGGACTTCCCATATTGAGCGAAGAAGAATTTCTCGCAAAGATCGGCCGTAGTGCCGACACGGAATGAAGTGGACCGCGCTCTCGTAGGGGCGGGGTCCCCCCGCCCTCTTCCACGGTTTGAAAATTGTGCGGGGAAACCCCGCCCCTACAAATGCGGTGTACGCTGAATGCCGACTCCCTTTACCACCGCACCGCCCCGCGCTACTATCGCAGAGATATGAGCAAACCAGTTTCCGACGCCGTCGGCCGGCTTGTCGCTGCGCAGCCGTTGAAAAAACTCGCCCTGGCTCTGCGCGACTCCGGCGCCGCCAGCGCTTCGGGCCTCTGGGGGAGCAGCGTCGCGGCCGTCACTGCCGCGATCGAACGCGAGCTGCATCGCCCAATTCTCGTCGTCTGCGGCCACATCGACGAAGCCGACGACCTTGCCGATGATCTGGAGCTTTTTCACGGCCGGCGTCCCGATATCGTCCCCGCCCTCGAACTCGGCGGCACCATGGGGCGGATCAGCGAAGAGCAGGTTGCCAGCCGGCTGCAGTTGATGGCGAAGCTGGCAGGGAGGGAGGACGAAACGGCGAGAGAGGGGAAAGTTGAAACGGCGAAACGGCGAAGCGGCGAGACGGCGAAGGAGGGGGAAGACGACGCGGCGACACGGCGACGCGGCGACGCGGCGAAAGAGGTTGGGACTTCTGTCGCCGGTTCGCCGATTCGCCGATTCGCCGTTTCGCTGCTGCTTGTCTCCCCGATCCACTCCCTCATGCAATCCGTCCCTTCGCGCGATCAGCTCGGTGAGTTGATCCGCACCCTCAAGCCCGGCCAGGCGCTCGAGCCCGAAAAGCTCATCGTCTGGCTCAGCGAGCACGGATACAACCGCCTCGATCAGGTGGAGGTGCCTGGCGATTTCGCCGTGCGCGGCGGAATCATAGACATCTATCTTCCCGGCGAATTCGAGCAATCCGGCGACGAAGTCGGCCTGACCGTGCGCATCGACTTCTTGGGCGATGAGATTGAGTCGATCAAGCGCTTTCACCTCGACAGCCTCGGCTCGGCCGCCCGGCTCGATGCCGTGCGCGTCCTCGATCTCAAAGGGCAGTTGCCGGAGACCGGCTCGTCAACTCACCTGTTCAATTATCTTCCGGCGGAAACGATCGTCGTGCTTTGGGCGCCGCTGGAGATTGCCGAGCAGGCCAAGAGCTACTTCGACCGCCTGCCGGAAGTGAAGGGAATTTATCCGCTGGCGGCGGTGTTGCGCCATGCCGAGCAGTTCACCCGCCTGGAGCTCAGCCAGTTCGATCAGGGCACATCGTCGATGCCCAGCTTTCTGGCCGGCAAGCAGGTGCCGCACCTCCGCCTGCCGATCCGGTCGCTGCAGAAATTCGAGACCGAGGCGAGCAAGGCAATCGCGGAATTGGCGGAGCTGACGACGACCCACGATGTGACGGTTTTCTGCGACAACGCCGGCGAGGCGCAGCGCTTCGGCGAACTGCTCGAGCAGAATCAGCCGGGGCTGGCGGGGAAGGTGGAGCTGCCGATCGGATATCTGCATCGGGGATTTGTGTGGGATCATGGGGTAGACGAAACGGCGAACCGGCGAGACGGCGAACCGGCGACGGAAAAAACCGCGCCCGCGCCTCCACCCCTCGCCGATTCGCCGATTCGCCGATTCGCCGTTTCGAGGCCCTTGGCCCTCCTCGGCCACCACGAACTCTTCCACCGCTACGAGCAGCGCCGCCGCGTCAAGAAAGTGATCGCCTCCCGCCCGGTCGATTCCTTCCTCGATCTCAAAGTCGGCGACTACGTCGTTCATGTCGCCCATGGCATCGCGAAGTTCACCGGCATTCAGACCATCGCCAAGGACGGCAAGAGCGAGGAATACCTCACCCTCCGCTTCGCCGAAAACGCCACCCTGCACGTGCCCGCGGCGCGGATCAACCTGATTCAAAAGTACATCGGCGGCTTCCATGGCCATCCCCAGCTTTCGCGTCTCGGCAGCGGCGTGTGGGAAAAGCAGAAGGCCAAAGTCTCCGAAGCCGTCATGGACATGGCGGCCGAGCTGATCGAAATTCAGGCCGCCCGCGCCGCCGAGCTGGGCCTGGCCTATCCGCCGGACACCGAATGGCAGAAGGAGTTTGAAGCCGAATTTCCCTACGAGCCCACCGCCGACCAGATCACCGGCGCCGAAGAAATCAAGCAGGATATGCAGAAGAAGCGCCCGATGGACCGCCTGCTCTGCGGCGACGTCGGCTACGGCAAGACCGAACTTGCCATGCGCGCCGCCTTCAAAGCCGCCGAGTTCGGCAAGCAGGTTGCCATCCTCGTCCCCACCACCGTGCTCGCCGAACAGCACTACCGCTCGTTCCGCGAGCGCATGGTCAATTATCCCTTCAACATCGAATCGATCAGCCGATTTAAGTCCCCCGGCAAGCAGCGCGAGACCGTCAAAAGACTCGCGGCCGGCGAGATCGACATCCTCATCGGCACCCACCGCCTCATCAGCAAGGACGTGAAGTTCGCCGATCTGGGACTGGTGGTGATCGATGAAGAGCAGCGCTTCGGCGTCACCCACAAAGAGCGCCTCAAGCAGATGCGCAAGACTGTGGATGTGCTCACCATGTCGGCCACGCCCATCCCGCGCACGCTGCACATGAGCATGCTCGGCCTGCGCGACATTAGCTCCCTCACCACCGCCCCGCAGGACCGACGCAGCGTGGTGACCGAAGTAATGCCCTTCGACAAGGAACGCGTCAAGCAGGCCATCATCCGCGAGCTCAATCGCGAGGGGCAGATCTACTTCGTCCACAACCGTGTCTACAACATTCTGGAGATGGCCGACATGATTCAGGCCATGGTGCCGGATGCCCGCATCATCGTTGGCCACGGCCAGATGGGTGAGGGCGAGCTGGAAAGGGTGATGATGCAGTTCATCGGCCACGAGGCCGACATCCTGGTCAGCACCACGATCATCGAATCCGGCCTGGATATCCCCAACGCCAACACCATCATCATCAACCAGGCCGACCGCTTCGGCCTCAGCGAACTGCACCAGCTTCGCGGCCGGGTGGGGCGGTGGAAACACCGGGCCTATTGCTATCTGCTGCTTCCTGCCGACCGCCCAGTCACGCCCGTGGCTGCCAAGCGTCTCAAGGCAATCGAGGAATACAGCCACCTTGGCGCAGGCTTCAAGATCGCCATGCGCGACCTGGAAATCCGCGGCGCAGGCAACATCCTCGGCCCCGAGCAGTCCGGCCACATCGCCACCGTCGGCTATGAGATGTATTGCCAGTTGCTGGAAGAGGCGACCCGGCAGCTCAAGAACGAGCCCAAGCCGCTGCATCCCGAAGCCCACGTCGACATCGGCGTCAGCGCCTTCATCCCCAAGCAGTACATCCCCGGCGACCGCCCGCGCATGGATGTCTATCGCCGCCTCACCCGCTGCGACAGCATCGAGATGCTGCATGCGCTCGAACAGGACCTGAAGGACGCCTTCGGCGAACCGTCCCGGCCGATGATCATCCTGCTGGCCATGACCGAGCTGCGGCTGCTGGCCGGTCTTTTCGGCATCGAAAGCATCATCCGCAAAGAACCTGACGTCGTGCTGACCGTGCGCGATGCCGCCAAGGCCCAAGCCGGCCTGACCGGCGCCCCCGGAACCCTGCGGGTGATCGACGAACGCACCGTCTACCTGCGCATGCCCGCGACTTATCTCGAATCCGACACGCTGCTGATGGTGCTGCGTAATCTGCTCGCCGCCGCCTACCAGCGCCAGCAAAATCCCGTTCCGGCCGCAGCCGTAGTCCAGCCGCCGCCAGCGCCACCGCGAAATCAAGATGGCGTGGCTCCGGCCTCCACCGACCGGCACGCCGGAGATGGCAACAAGAAGCCCATGCCAAAGCCCGCCGCCCGGGCAAAGCAGAAAAAATCTCCACAACTGGAAAAACTTGTCGCGCTGCGCGACCAGGGCATCCTCACCGAAGAGGAATACCAAACCGCCGCCAATCGACTCGCCGCCGCCGGCAGCGCATCGTGATTGGCGGCATTGCCCCCTTCGGCTATAACCTCCCACCCTGAACAAAAATGATTACAAGGAGACCCCATGGAACGAACCCTCATCATCCTCAAGCCCGACGCCGTGCAACGTGGCCTGTGCGGCGAGATTCTCGCCCGCTTTGAGCGCAAAGGCCTGCAGATCGTCGGCCTGAAGCTCATGAAAATTTCCCCCCAGCTCGCCGAAACCCACTACGAATCGCACAAGGACAAGGGCTTCTACGCCGGCCTGGTAAAGTTCATGACCAGTTCCCCGGTGGCGGTCATCGCCCTGCAGGGGAAGGACGCCATCGCCATCGCCCGAAAAATGATGGGGGCGACGTTCGGCTCGAAGGCCGAGCCCGGCACCATCCGCGGCGACTTCGGCGTCTCCAATTCCTTCAACCTCATCCACGGCTCGGATTCGCCCGAAGCTGCCACCCGCGAGCTTGGCCTGTTCTTCAAGCCCGAAGACCTTCAGGACTGGACGCCCGCCAGCCAGGCGTGGGTCTACGATATGTCCAAGGGACAGGCGGAATGATCCGAACAGGAATTTGCGCCGCGGCAGCCAACACTGCAGCGCTCGCGAGGCTCAAATGAAGAGTATCGCGTGCTGCGTGACGATCTTGTTGCTTATGCTTGCCGTCGGCTGCGCGGATTCGATTATCCTTCACCCCAGCACCTCCCCGCGCAACCCATCCGGCGCCCAGCGCCGCACTCTCCCCTTCAAAACCGGCCAGCTTGAGATCTGGATCGCCCGCTCTCCCGGCTGCGCCGGCCGCGATCCTCAGGCTTATCTCCTGGAATTCACCGGCAATGCCACCCGCGCCGAGGAAGTGGCCACCTACGTCGCCAATCGCATGAAGGACAGGCCGATCGAGGTTTGGATGGTCAATTATCCCGGCTTCGGCGGCAGCACCGGCCCCGCCCGCCTGGTGAGCATTCCGCCGGCGGCGCTGGCGGCTTTCGATGCATTGCGTCAGGTAGCCGGCGACAGGCCCATCCTCATCGCCGGCAATTCCATCGGCACCGCCGCCGCGCTCTACACCGCCGCCCATCACCCCTGTGCTGGGATGATCCTGCAAAATCCGCCACCGCTGCGCCAGCTCCTGATGGCGCGCTATGGCTGGTGGAACCTCTGGCTCATCTCCACGCCCCTGGCCATGCAAGTTCCGTCGAAGCTGGATAGCATCACCAATGCCAGCAACATTCACGCCCCGGCCATCTTCGTCGTCGCTGATTCCGATCAACTGGTGACCACGCACTACAAGCAGAAAATCATCGACGCCTACTCCGGCCCCAAGCGCACAATCGTGCTTCGCGGCGGCACCCACAACACCGCCACCGATGTCAGCGCAGCCGAGTTTCAGCAAGCCCTGGAGTGGCTCTGGCCGCAACTCAGATGATCTGGAACCGCCATGACCGGGTGTCTACAATCGCCGCAAAAGGAGCAGTGCCATGAAATATCGTCGCCTCGGCAGCACCGGTTTGAGGGTGTCGGTGGTGGGGATGGGAACCTGGCAATTCGGCGGCGAATGGGGCAAGCAATTCGCCCAGGATGAGGTCGATGCCATGTTCGACAAGGCGCGGCAGCTCGGCATCACCCTAATCGACACCGCCGAGTGCTACGGCGATCACTCGTCCGAAGCGTTCATCGGCAATGCCGTAGGGCGCGACCGGAGCAACTGGATCATCGCCACCAAGATCGGCCACAAATTCCACGGCCCCTTCAACCGCACCGATGACCGCACCGCGGCCGGGGCCCGCAAGCAACTCGAAGAATCCCTGGCGGCTCTCAAGACCGATTACGTCGATATCCTGCAGTATCATTCCATCCCCGATGTGGAGTTCGAGAATGCCGAGCTGCAGGAGCAGATGAAGCGTTTCGTGAAGGAAGGCAAAGTTCGCCATCTCGGCAACTCCATCGGCAGCAACGACAACCTCCGCCAGACCGATGCTTCGCAGCCGGCCGCCGTGCAGGTGATCCAGGTGATCTACAATCGCCTCGATCGCACGCCCGAACAGCGTGTCTTCGCCTCCTGCCAGCGCCAGGATTTGGGCGTGCTGGCGCGGGTGCCGCTGGCCAGCGGATTTCTCAGCGGAAAATACCAGCCCGGCGCCACGTTTCCGCCAGGAGATGTGCGGCACAGCTGGAAGGATCCGAAGCTCGACGACAAGCTGCGCGAAGTCGAGCGAATCAAACAAGCGGAAGTGCCCGCCGGCGTGAACATGGCCGAGTGGGCCCTGGCCTGGTGCCTGCAGCATCCCGCCGTCACCTGCGTCATCCCCGGCTGCAAGAGCGTCGAGCAGGTTGCGAGCAACGCCCGCGCCGCCGATCTGAACATCATGCGCCATGACCATCCCGAGGCGTGAAAGGAGCTGGTTGCTGAGTAACCGCGAAGATCTCCTTCCAGCCTGATTGGGTGGGGCAGACATTCTTGTCTGCCGTGCGACAGACATTCTTGCCTGTCGTTTGCCGTAGCAAATTCACCCTGGTCGTGGCACTATCGCGGATTCATCCGCTCCAGGTGCGCCACGATCGTCTTGCTCAGCATGTCCATCTCCAGATTAAATGGATAACCGGCCGCGCGCTTTCCCAGCGTGGTGCGATGAAGCGTCGTCGGAATCAGCGCCACGTCGAACTGGTTGCCATCGATCGACGCAATGGTAAGCGAGACCCCATCAACCGCGACCGATCCCTTGGGCGCCAGGTACTTGGCCAGGTGGTCCGGGCAGTCGATGGTCAGCCGCCATTCCGCCGTGCTGGAAATGCTCTTCACCAGCGGCCCGGTGCCATCGACGTGGCCCTGCACGAAATGGCCGTCAAAGCGGTCGCCGATGCGCATCGCCCGCTCCAGATGCACCGCTTCCCCTTCCCTCAGCAACCCCAGGTTCGTCTTCGACAGCGTTTCAGAAATGACATCGAAATGCAGCATCAGGGCTGCGCGATTCCCGGCCCCCCCTTCCGGCCCCCCCTCCGCCCTCCGACCGCCGTGTTCGGAGGTAGTCGTCCCCGGCTGCAATTCCGCAATGGTCAGGCAGCAGCCGTTGACCGCGATGCTTTCGCCGATAGCCACCTCCTCCCAGGGCGACGGTAGCACCAGCCGGCGAAACATCGGGCCCTGCGTGATACCGGAGATATGCGCCATCTTTTCGATAATGCCCGTGAACATCCACCCAAGCATACGCGCGACAGTGGGTACATCAATGCGTCAACCCAATCTTCGTGCCGCGTGCCGCTCGTCGGCGTGTTGCCACGATACCCGCCAGAAAACCCTCGATCATCCAATAAGGGATCCGCACCAGCCGATGCCCCCACAGCGGCCGGTGTACGTTCGTGCTGATACGCCCATCACGGACGTCATCGGGCACCTCCGCGACCACAAGCCCGAAGATACGAATGGCCGACGGGCTCGGCCCGTACATCTTGTCCATCCAGCGCAGCGCCCCAGTGCGCGAAGACCATCCAAGCACAAGCGCCCCTTCCGCTTCGCTCCCGCGATAGCTCCATGCCCACACCACCGTGACCATTCCCATCGCCGCGATTGCCGTGACGACGACGAACCGATGAATCCGACCTGGCATCCGTTTCATGCCCATCGTCACCCTCTCAACTCCCGCCAGCGCCACGATGAATCTTTCCCTCCCCAAGTTTCTGATTGATCCGATCCACCGCATCATCCAGCCGGCGATTGCGCTGCCGCGACACATCCGGAAACAATTCCATCTGAGCCAAATCGGATGTGATATTTTTCGCCCCCATTCCGATCAGCCGCACCGGCTGAAATCCCGCCCGCGCCCACTCGTCGAACAGCCCGCGCGTCGCCTCCCACAGCGGCTGCGTCCCGTCCGCCGGGGCATCCAGCGTCACCGAGCGCGTGATCGTCTGAAATTCGCCGTAGCGAATCTTCACCGTCACCGCGCGGGCGCGCAACTGATGTTTCCGCAGCCTGCCCGCCACCTGCTCCACCTGCGACAGCAGCACCTGCCGCAACGATTCCGCCTCCGGCACGTCGATCTCGAATGTCTGCTCCTGGCTGATCGACCTGGCATCGCGGTCGCGGCAGACCGGCCGGTTATCCCGCCCGAACGCGAGGTTCAGATACCGCTCGCCATCGGTACCGAATCGCTCGGCAAACCAGTCCTCCGGCATCCGCCGCAGATCGCCGATCGTGCGGATATTCAGCCCGTCCAGCCGCTTGGCGGTCTTCGGCCCGATTCCCCAGATCTTCGACACCGGCAGCTTCGGCAGAATCTGATCGACATTGTCGTCGCGAATGATCGTCAGCCCATCGGGCTTCTCCAGATCGGATGCCAGCTTGGCCAGAAACTTGTTGGGCGCCACGCCGATGGAGGCCGTTAGTCCCGTCTCCTGCCGGATGCGTTTCTTGAGCGCGACGGCAATCTGTTCCGCCGGGCCGAGCAGCCGCTGCGATCCGGTCACATCCAGAAATGCCTCATCGATGCTCAGCGGCCCAATCAGGTCCGTCACTTCCTCAAAAAACGAAAAGATGCGCCCCGACATCTGCCGGTAGCGCCAAAATCGCACCGGCACGATGATCGCCTGCGGGCAGAGCCTTTTCGCCACCGAAATCGGCAGCGCCGAGCGGCATCCAAACGCGCGCGACTCATAGCTGGCCGCCGCCACCACTCCCCTCGGCCCATCATGGCCAACCAATACCGGCTGGCCGCCCAGCTCCGGCGCATCCAACTGCTCCACCGACGCAAAAAATGCGTCCATGTCGATGTGCAGAATGGCCCGGCCGGACAGCATTGCCCCATGATACCCGAACGCATCCCTCCCGGCCCCGGCGCCAAGGGGGGGCTATCCGCGGGCGACGCATACCCCATACGGTCCAAGCCGCGCAGTGCCCTGCTCGCATGTGCCAACCATCGCCTTCGCCGACTTGCCCATCTCCACCGTCACTTCACTGTTTGTATGATTGATCGCGAAGATCACGCCGCCCCGTCGAATGATTTCAACATATTTCTCCGGCCCTGGCCGCGATTCCACTTTCGCGAGGCTGCTGGCATATTCCACCAACTGAATGAGCAGCTCCGCGTTCATCCCCAGCGCGGCCGCGTAAATGCATCTTCCCTTCCCAGTGCGGCGCTCCACCACGGCACTCTGGCCGGCATACGCCTCGCCGTCAAAGCTCGCCAGCATCTCGCCACCGTTGAGCGTCAGGTCCGCGATCCAGACATTCGCGCTCCCGGCCAGTTCATCTCCTCCAAGCTTTCCAACAATCGGCACCGCGATCTGCCGCGGCTTGGGCGCCGGGACCCACAGCGCCTCATCCGGCCCGACATGGCTGCGGAGATACATGCCGCCCTCGATCAGCACGCCAAAAAGTTCCTGCAGGTGCTCCGGCCCGCGCTCCAGCAGATAATTATCGTTGAAGTCGCGCATTCCAAGCTGTCCCGTCGCCAGCACCACTCCGCCCCGCCTCACAAAATTCGACAGCCGGCTGGCAAATTCCTTCGGAATCATCACCGCCGTTGGCAGCACCACCAGCTTGTAGCCATCGAGATCATGATCGAAGTTGATGATGTCCGCGACGATATTGCGGTCATAGAAACACTCATGAATCTTGAGGATGTGCTGATGAAACATCGCCTCCTTGTCCACCCGCGATGCCTGGTATCCCCACAGCACGTTGTAATCCGCCACGATCGCAACCGGCGCCTCCGGCAGCGGCAGCTTCGCGAGCTGCGGCCGCAGCTTTGCGATCTCGCCAAACATCGCCTTGACCGCCTCGTAGCGATGACGCGGCCGGCCGGAATGCTCCAGCATTCCCTGAAGCTCCTGCTCCTGGCCGCTGAGGCACGTCCGCCAGCGAAAAATCCACCAGCCATCGGCGCCATGAGCGATCCCGCTCCATGCCCATGCCCGAAGCTGGTCCCGGTGCGGCGGCTTCTCATGCGTGAGGGCGCCGCTTCCAGTTTCGGTGATCCAGAACCCCTTTCCCGGCTTGTACGATCGGAACACGTTCATCGCCGCGGCGTTGGCATCCATCGTCGAGGTGTCGAAGTAAAGGTCGTCGCAGGCAACATCCAGCCCCGCATACAGCTTGTAGTAATCCAGCGGCATGAAGATCGGCCCCATGCCGTTGGTGGTGATGGTCGCCTTCGGATGATTCTTTCGCAGCACCTCCGCCTGCGCCAGTCCAAAATCGATCATCATGTCGCTCAGGAAGCGCTTGGTGTCGAGCCGGCGGCTGGAGAAATGGTCGGCCGCGTCTTCGCCCAGCCGCACCTGTCTCCAATTGCTGTAATCCATGCTCCAAAAGCCAGTTCCCCAGCGCCCATTGAGCTCCTCGATCGTGCCATAACGCGTCTGCAGCCACTGCTGAAATCGCGACTGGCAATTCTCGCAATAACACCACCCCGTCTCCGGCCCCAGCTCGTTATCGATCTGCCACGCCACCACGTTCTTGTGCCGCGACATCTCCCTGCTCAGCACACCGGCAATCCTGGCGCAGTGGCGGCGATAGGTATCCGATGTTGAGCAATAATGCCGCCGGGTGCCGTGCCGCAGCTTTCCCTTGTCCGCCCGCACCAGCAGCACATCCGGATACGCCTCGGTCAGCCAGGCCGGCGGCGTCGCCGATGGCGTACACATCACCACGTCGATGCCGTGTTTGCCCAATTTCTCCACCGCCTGGTGCAGCCAATCCAGCGCGTAGATACCTTCGGCCGGCTCCATCCGCGACCAGGCAAATTCGCCGATGCGCACACAATTGATCGAAGCCTGGCGCATCAACTTCGCGTCAATATCGACCCGCTCGGGCCCCCAATATTCCGGATAGTAAGCACAGCCAAGATATTTCATGCAAGCGCTCCTGTGGCAAGAGGTGTAGCGAATACTGGCTGTAGGATCAACCGCTTGCGCGCCGCCGGTGGAATCATCGCGCGGCTCTTGGTATGGATATGGCGAAGGCAAACTTGCCACCATTGGAACCAGCGAGAAAAAATCGTGCGCATCCTCATTCCCCATGATCCCAGTCTGGATACCAGCCGTCATCCGTTCGAGCAATCTCCCTGGCCGGCGAAATGGGTCGGACATCCCGATCATTTCGGCCAGGAGTCGGTCGTCATCGCCTACCGCCGGCCGTTCGCGCTGGCCGAACGCTCGACCGTTCGCATCCACACCACCGCCGATCAGCGCTATGAGTTGTTTCTCGATGGCCAGCGCATTGGCCGCGGCAGCGAGCGCGGCGACCTGCGGAACTGGTTCTATGAGAGCCACGACCTTGACCTCGCCGCCGGGGAACACATGCTCGTCGCCCGCACCTGGTGGCTGACTGCCGAAGCCCCATCTCCTTACGCACAGATGTCGGTGCGGCCGGGCTTTTTTCTGATGGCCGAAGGACCGCTTGGCGAAACCGTCACCACCGGCGTCGCGCCATGGGAATGCAAGGTGCTTGGCGGCTATTCCTTCGAGGCGCCGGCCCCGCCGCGCTCCTTCTGCGTGGTCGGCGCCCGCACCCGCATCCGCGGCGCGGATTTCCCCTGGGGTTTTGAGCGCGGCCTCGGCGACGGCTGGCAACCCGTCCGCATCCTCGCCAAAGCCGCCGTGGCCGCGGCCGTCGGGGAAAATCCACGCGAATGGATGCTGCGCCCGGCCCTTCTCCCGCCGATGTTTGAGCAGACCATCCATGCCGGGCGGGCGCGTCACGTCGAACTCGTTGCCTCCGCACAAACGGCTGAACTTCCCGTAACCTCCACAAACCATCGCGCTGCTGAAACCGTGGAATGGAATGAACTTCTCGCCGGCCATGCCAAACTCACCATCCCGCCGCACACGCGGCGCCGGGTTATCGTCGATCTCGACAATTATTTCTGCGCCTACCCCGAGCTGACCGTCAGCGGCGGAAAAGATGCACTGGTTCGCATCCACTGGGCCGAAGGCCTCTTTGAGCCGGTGCAGGCCGACGGCGTCATGCGCAAAGGCAATCGCGACGTCATCGAAGGCAAATGCTTCTTTGGCATGGGTGAGACCTTCGAGCCCGATGGCGGGGCGAATCGCCGCTTTGAGCCGCTCTGGTGGGAGGCCGGCCGCTATGTCGAATTTTATGTCGCGACGGCCGAGCAGCCGCTGGTGATCGATTCCTTCCGCCTGCACGAGCTGCATTACCCGCACGAATTCGTCGCCGACTTCGAGTCCTCCGACCCACGGTTGCAGGAGATCATCCCGATCGCCCTGCGCACGCTGGAGATGTGCTCGCAGGAGACCTACTTTGACTGCCCGTATTACGAGCAGCTCATGTACGTGGGTGACACGCGCATGGAGGTGCTCGTCACCTACGCCACCACCCGTGATGACCGGCTGCCGCGCAAGGCCATCGAGATGTTCGATCTCTCGCGCGTGCAGTCGGGGCTGACGCATTCGCGCTACCCCTCGCGCATCCAGCAGGTGATCCCGCCGTTTTCGCTCTGGTGGGTGGGGATGCTGCACGACTTCATGATGTGGCGCGGGGATCGTGCTTTCCTCCAGGGGCGCGCGCCGGCCATGCGCGCCATCCTCGACGCCTGGCGGGCGGGCATCACCCGCGACCATCTGGTGGAGAATCCCATCGGCTGGAACTATCTCGACTGGGTCCCCGGTTGGAATGCCGGCATGCCTGCGGAAAATCAGCGCGGCCCGACCGGAACGTTCAACTGGCAGTTCGTCGCCATGCTCAAGCTGGCGGCCGAGATCGAAGATTTCCTTGGCGAACCGGAACTGGCAGCGCGCAATCGACGCACTTCCGGTGAAATCGCCACGGCGGCGGCGCAGGCATTCTGGCACGAAGAGCGCGGCCTGTTCTCCGAGGACCTGGCCAAGAAACACTTCAGCGAACACGCGCAGTGCCTGGCCCTGATTAGCCGGACCCTGGATTCCAGGACCCAACAGCGTGTCGAGCAATCGCTCTTCACCGACGGCGATCTCTATCGGACCACCATCTATTTCTCTCATTATCTCTTCGAGGCCTGTCGGCTTTCCGGCCGCATGGAGAGCTTCTTCGACCGCCTTTCCCTCTGGTTCGACTTGAAGAGAATGGGATTCAAGACCACTGTGGAATCTCCCGAGCCCAGCCGCTCGGACTGCCACGCCTGGGGCGCGCATCCGGTGTTTCACTATTTCGCGTCGGTCCTGGGCATACGTCCCGCGGCACCGGGCTTCAGCCGCGTGCGCATCGAGCCGCAGCTTGGTCCGCTCAGCCACGCACGCGGCGCCATGCCGCATCCGCGCGGAACGATCTCCGCGGATGTGCGAATACAGGACGGAAAAATGCGCGCCCAAATCGAGCTGCCGGATGGGTTGGAAGGCGTGCTGATCATCCGCGGCGCTGAACACCCGCTGCGCGGTGGCCGGCAAACGGTTGAGTCGTAGGACCGCAATCCCATTCAGCAGAATTCGCTGCCGACATCGTGCAGGCCGTCGTGGCGGGGGCGGGAGGAGACGATGCGGATTCGGGAGAGGAGGTTGAGCGGACCGGTACCGATTTTCATGTTGTAGAGCGACGAGCAGGCGTGGGAGACGGGGGAGCGGAAGCCGACGCCATGGACAGAGACGTTCATCACCAGGACGTGCAGGCCGGGAGCCGAAGTTTCGGCATCGAGGGGCAGAAGCACGCCAAGGGTGCCGGTCGGTTCGCGGACGCTGCGGCGACGATCGTCGTGGGCTGCGGCCAAGTCGGGGGCCAGGGCAGCAAGGAATTGCTCTTTGTCCATATCCAAATTCATCGACGAAATTGCGGACGGACTTGGCCAATATCGGCCGCAGAATGTGCAAATGAAAGATTGGCATCCCGCCCTCCTTTTCCCGTGTGTTTTAATCGGACGTTGGAGGAGTGAGGGGGGGCTTCTCCGCGGGCGAGGGAAGACTGGTGGGCGCATCGGCTTCGGTGTCGCCATCCGGCGTTTGCGGCGGCTTGGGATGGAGCAGGTGCATCCCCCAGCGCAGGGGCAGGAGCCACGCCAGAAACACCAGCAGCCAGGTGGGAATCGCCTGCAGGCGCACCGGGTATTCCTTGCGATAGCTTGGCTGAAAGCCGAAGCCGAACCACTCGCGGGCGCCGGCGCCACGTACCGTGGCATCCCAGTTCAGGGGAGGCCGGATCGATTCGACCCATGCGCTGGCGCGCACCGATTTGCGCATGAAAAAGTCCATTTCATCCCTGGGCGTCACGTGCAGCCACAGATGGCCGGTGGATGAGACAAAGCTGCACTCGCTATAGGTGGTGGGGTAGTGCAGCGTGTCAGTGGTGTGATAGCTGCGGACCCAGAGCGCAGTCAGGAACACCGCGCCCAGCAGCGACAACAAGGAGAGAAAATGGGTCAGGAGCTTGGCCATGAAGTGGACATTGTAGAGGAATCGGGATCACCCTTTGGCGCCCGCGAAATGGGTGTAGTTTCGCAGGTCACGGCTGGCCGGGCGGGCGGCCCAGGGGACGAGGCCGGATTCGCTGAGGAGTTGGTTCTTGTCAGCGCATTGCTCGAAAAGTTTTTCGATGCCGCGGATGGTCCGCAGCGTGCCATCTTGCTGCGGGATTTCTTCCACCGCCGATTTAGAAATCGTGGTGATGGGCGCGGCCTCGGAGGCGCCGTTGATGACCACCAGGTGGGCGCGCGCCACAGCCGTCGTCGCGACGATTTGCGGATCATCGCCGCGTACCCAGGCGGCGAAGGAGCGGACCATGTGTGAATGAATGCTCTGGGGCCAATTCAGCGACTCTGTGCGGCCGCCGATCTCAACTTCCGCGCCGGCAAATGCGCGAATGCGTATCACGCCCTTGGTTCCACGAATGACCAGGCGCGGATGGACCTCGCTGGCGCAGGCATGAGTCATCAGCACCGTCAGCGGAACGTCGGCGGCGGTGATGCGCAGGGCGCAGGTGTCGTAGTTGGTGATGGGGTTGATGCGATAGAGTTCGGCATCCACGGATTGTGGATTTGCCGAATGCTGCTCGGTGGGTCCGAGCAGGAACAGCGCCAGGTTCAGATAGTGCGCCATCGCGTTTTGGGGGGGGCTGTCGAGGACCCAATGGCCATCGCGCTGCAGGGCGCCGGCCCAGCTTGCCCGGCGATAGTAGGCCGACCCGCGCGGCCAGCAGGCGTATAACGATGCGCTTTGGATCTGGCCTAGATCGCCGCCCAGCAGGCGGCGCTTGAGATCGTGCGTCAGCGGGGAATAGATGTCCTGAAATCCGAAGGCGAGGCGCTGGCCGGTGCGCTTTTGCTGCGCCGCCATGGCGTCGAGGTCATCGACGGTGCCGGCCGCCGGCTTTTCACACATGACGGATTTGCCCGCTGACAGCGCCTTCTCGGTGAATGGCCGGTGCAGATCGATCGGCAGCGGCAGCCAGAGCCCTCGCAGGTCTTGCTTGAGGAA
>DAIOHQ010000039.1:0-24973 GCA_036744635.1 Tepidisphaeraceae bacterium
CCAGCCGATCGAGCCGTCGGCGATGTCGATGCCCCAGAGCCGGCCGTTGGCGGTGCCGCCGAAGAGGACGCCGCCGACGAGAATGGGTGCGGCGATCACCGGGCCGCCGACGGCGGTGGGCTTGGCCCACGCCAGCTTGCCGGTTTCGACATCGAGGCAGTGGACATTGCCGGCGGCATCGCCGAAGCAGACATGGCCACCCCCCACGCACGCCCCGCCGCGGATTTCAGCGCCGGACGGATATTTCCAGGCGACCGTTCCCTTCTCGGCATCGACCGCGAAGAAGTCACCGCCGCGAGTGCCGATGTAGACGCATCTGCCATCGGTGCAGGGGGTGGCGACGATCTGCCCCCCCTGCCCGCCCTGCCCGCCCAACTCCGCCCGCCAGCGCTCCACGCCCAGCTTGGCATCGATGGCGTAGAGGATGCCATCGCGCGCGGCGAAGTAGATCCGTCCGGCGTCCGCGGCGGCGCCCCCTTCGATCCAGTCGCCGGCGGGGAAGTTCCACAGCATCCGCCCCCCCCGCGGGCCGTGTTCGATATCCAGGGCATAGAGCCGGCGGTCCACCGAGCCGAAATAGAGCACACCCTGGTAGACCAGCGGCGGGCCGACGCAGGAGCCCTCGGCGGGGAAGCTCCATTTCTCCACCCCCCCACCTCCCTGGTTCAGGTCGACGGCGTGCATGATGCCGTTCTTGGTGCCGACGTAGAGGATGTTGTCGTGGATGCAGATGCCGCTGGTGATGGCCCAGGGCGGGTTGGTGATGCTCACCGGCAGGCCGTAGATCAGCTTGCCTTCCACCCAGACCGAATCGCTGATGTGGCGGGAGTCCCAGGGAGGCGAATCCATGGTGGCGTTCATCATCCGCAGCGGCGGGGTGAAGGCTGCACTCGAATCGGCGAGACGGCGAATCGGCGAACCGGCGACAGATTCTTCGCCGTTTCGCCCGTTCGCCGTTTCGCCGATTCGTTCCGGCATCACCGCGCCGCAGCGGTTGGGATATTTGCCGGCGGTGAGCCAGTTGCTGTCGTAGGCGGCCAGCCCAGCGCGTTCATACTCGGCGGCGAAGAGCTTGACGTGGGCAGCATCCTCGGCGAATCGCCCCTGGGCGTCGGTGGCGACAGCGCGGGCGTGGGAATATTGGCCGTTGGCGATGAACTGGCGGATGGCCTGGAGAATGCCATCGGCCAGCGTGCCTTTGGCGGTCTGGATAGCCCCCCCCTGCCCGGCCTGCACGATGGCGGCGTCGAAGTGGGCATCCGCGCCGGTGAGGTGCAGCCATTTGCCGCCTCCTGCCGCCCCTGCCCCCCCGCCCTTGCCGGCGGCGCGCAGCTTCAGGTCCGGGGCGCGGCGGGTGGTGTAGAACTCCAGCACGTGCGGCTTGGCCGAGAGGGTCATCTTGCCGGTGGAACCGGCGGCGAAGTAGGCCTCGGGGGTCTTGAAGTAGCCTTCGATCACCGGGTGGTCGTAATCGCCGTCGAGAAAGAGCACGCCCAGCTCGGTGGCGGCGCCGCTGCCGGCGGCGATTTCGTATTCGCCGGGCTCGGCGGAAATCTCAGCGCGGAAGATGTGGAAGTTGCCGAAGGCGAACCCCCCCTGGTCTTCGTTGGAGGTGCGGAAGCGGCCGGGGTGGACGTAGTGGTCCCGCTCCGCGGGGTTCTTCTGCTTGTCGGCTTCCGCCTGGCAGGCGGCGGCGAGTTTCTTGAAGGAATCGAGCACCGCCCTGGCACTCAGCGTATCCTTCTTGTCGATGGTGGTGCCGGGAAGTGCGGGATAACTGATGGCGGTGTAGCCGCCGGCGGGCTGCCAGTCCTTGCGGCCGAAGGCGCTGACGCCGGGGGGAAGAGGGGGCAGCGGGGGCTGCGACGCGAGGTTGCCGAAGTAGACGCGGTATTCGCCTGGCCCTCCGCCGCCACCATCGCCGTCGAAGATCACCCGCACCTTGGATTCATCGGCGTAGGCGATGAAGAAGCTCACCGGTTTGCCATCCGCGGTGGTGATGCGAACGTCGCGGGCATCGGGCTGGGCGAGGCCGGCGTGCTCGAAGGTGAGGTCATACCCCCCCTGGCTGGCGGCCTTTTCCTTTGCGGCGGTAGCGACGCGGAAGAGCCAGCCCTCCGGCCAGTCGGCGGCGGGTTTTTCGGCGGCGGGCGCAGGGGGGGCGCCCTCAGCGCGGGCTGCGCTGGTGCAGAGGCTTAGTATTCCGAGAAGCACCAGCAGTCTCGGTGCCGCATTCCATGTTCTCTGGCCTGATCGCTTCATTCGCCGTCGCTTTCGGAAGTAGTGGGCTCGGTGCCCCCCCTGGTCGGGCCGGTGGTGACCTTGGCTTTGAGCTTTTCGGGCAGGGCGCCATAGAGCTCGATCTCATCCAGCGAGGAATGGCCGCCGAGGATGTAGACGCGCAGCTTGCTGGTGAAGATCGGTTTCTCCAGCTTGTAGACGTTGTAGACATCGGAGTTGCCGCGGGATTTCACCGCGTTGAACCAGAAGCCGCGTTTGAGCTGGCGCTTCTCGAAATCGCTGAGGCCCTTGCGGGATTCGCGGCTTTCGATGTAGGCATCGACGGTGACGGTGTCAGCGCGGAGCAGGGTCGGGGTTTCGCTGAGGACGATGTGGGTGATCACCTGCTTGCGCGGCAGGGTGATCTCGACAAAGCAGGGGATTTCCTCGTGGATGGACTCGGTGCGGGTGGTGGTACCGGAGCCGAACCACTTGCCCTTGAGCAGGCCGGGTTCGGGCTGCAGCATCCGGCCATTGACCAGGCAGAAGGGGTCTGCCCAGCGCGCGGTGTGGGGGGAGCCGGCCTCGAAGACGTTGAAGAACAGCTCGATCTGCACCGGCGGATTGGCCCGTACCGCCTCGGTAATCTCGCCGCGATAGAGACTGGGGATGCGGATGTGATCGGAGGAAGGGAACGCAAGAGGGCGCACGGTGACGGCGGTGTCGGCTGCGCCATCGCCGCTGGCCTGCACGGTCAGGTTCACTTTCTCCGGCCGGTCGCCGAGGCGCAGCAGCGCATGCTCGACGACTTCGGTTCCCTGGGGCTTGGCCGAGAGCATCAGCCGCCGCGCGGGGTTGGCGGGCGTCTTGCCGACCGCTTTCTCCACTTCCGTGACATCCAGCGAGAGCGTCAGGCCGGCACCGGTGGTCTGACGATGCTTCCATTCGACGAGGTACGTGCCGAAGGGCTCGCCGTCGACGCTGACGGCCAGCGGCGCATCGGCCTTGACGGCGCCGGAGAGGCCAGCGATGTCCTGTCCGAAGTCGATGTTCCTGGCCAGTCGCTCCCACCAGGGGGAGTTTTCCGGGGTTTGCATGCTCGGCAAGGCTTCGAGCTGGGTCCAGCGCTTTTCGATCTCTTCCGGTTCGGCGTAGCGGCTGACGGATTGGTTCCAGAGCACCTTGCCGGAGAGGTCCAGCAGACAGGCCTGGCCGCGCATCGTGCCGGCGGCGATACGGCCGTCGGGCAGCAGGGCAAGCTCCGCAGCGCTGCCGAGGTTGGTGCGCCACTGCTCCTGGAGGGAGAAGTTGTAGCAGATCACCTCATCGTTGTAGTTGGAAACCAGAATGCGGCCGCGCTTTTCATCGACGGTCAGGGCCAGGATCAAGCCCTCGGTGCGGGCTGAGCGCGCCATCTTCCATTCGGCATCGCTGAGGCAGACGGTATCGCCGACGGTGAAGACCAGGCGGCGGTCGGGGAGCAGGTAGCGGTTGGTCTTGTTGGTATTGCCGCCGCAGTACGGCGGGGTGGTGAAGTGTTCGGCCTGCACCACCTTCATATCCTTGTCCAGCAGCACATCCACCTGCCCCGGGCGTATGGTGAGGGTGACGATGGAATAGCTGCCATCCTGATAGAGATCCCATTTTTTCACCGGGGGCTTGGTGCCGGTGGGCGCCTGGGCGGCGGCGTAGACGGGATCCATGTCGATCGGAACGTGCCGCTTTTCGGTGCCGGTGAGGGCATCGGCGAAGCAGAGATCATCGCCGTATTCGCCGGCCATGCCCGGGGCCTTGCCGGTCACGCGATAGGCGACGGTGTCACCGTTGTCGAGCAAGGCAATGAATTCGGCTTTGCGGCCGAAGAGAATTTCCCTGGTGGTCTCATATTTCTCGAAGTCGTCCACCTTCCAGAGCGGCTTGAGGTCGAGGCCGTAGACGCACATCGTGCCGTTCTCCGGGACAACGATATAGCGGCCCTGTGGATCGACGTGAACGGTGTCGGTGCGCCCCCCGCCGCCACGCATGCGCCAGGGGATCGAGCCATCTTCGTTGCGGAGATAGGTGATGTTGTCGGAGGTGACGGCCAGGCGCTTGCCATCGGCCCCCCCTGGGAGGAACTGCAGGCCCAGGGTGTGGACGTGGCCGATCTTGTCTTCAACCTGCAGCTTGCCGGAGGTGTCGAACACGAACACGTTCTTTGCATATCCCATGGTGCCGAAGGCGATGCGCTCTCCGGCGGGATCGGAGGCGACCACCTGTACGGGAGCGCCGTCCATGGAGGCGAAGGGGGTGCCGGGCTCGAGCTTGCCCTCGGCCTCGTGAATGGCGGGTTTCAGTTCGGCGGCGGCAACGACTTCCGGGGGCTTGGCGAGGGCAGGGGGGGCTGCGCTGACGTGGGCAAGAGCGGCGATGGCGCTGCCCACGCCCGCGTCATCGCCGAGCAGACACAGGGCATCCTTGCGCGGGGCAAAGGGGCTGCGCACCAGGGCGAGGACTCCGCGGCCCGGCCCGGGATAGCTGGCGGTGAGCGGGCGCACCAGCAACTGGTTCTGCTGCAGTTCCTCAACCAGGACGGATTCGCCTTCGCCGGCAATCAGGACGATGTGATGATTGATGTACTGTGCCGGCGGCATCTCCACCCAGCCGCGGAAGAGATGGACGCGCTCTTCGTTGGCGTAGACGCCATCCTCGGCGGTGCGCTTGATTTGGGCCTTTACCCCCAGGCCGGCCAGGGCCTTTTGCGCCTCCTCGGCTGCAGCCATGCGCTTGGACAGTTGCGACTCATCGAGCAGGATGTAGACGGGCTCGTGATCCTGCCGCCGGGCGGCGATGAATTCGGCGATGAGAGATTGGCGCTGCACGTCAACCTCGGGGATTTCCGCCATGGCGGCGCCAAACGGCAGCGCTGCGGGCTTATCCACCTGCAGGGTCGTCTCCAGCACCCGGCCGGAAACCAGCTCTTTTGCCCGCAGCGTCCACTGCCCCTCTTTGAAGCCGAGCGGGGCGGCCATCTCCCCCTCGTAGCGCTTCAGCGACGATGCCGACATCTGCCACACCTGCTGGCCAGCCGCATCCAGCAGCGTCAGTTGCACGGGGATTGCGGCGTTGATGGGCTGACTGTCTTCGCTGAGCGGGGTCACTTTCACGGGGAAGTGCATGCCCAGCGTCACCCGCTCGGGGAATTCCACCCGCAGCTTGGCGATGGGCTTGGGCAGACTGACGAAGATGCGGAAGGGAGTGAAGGAGAGATCGGCGGTCGCCTCGACGCGGCCATCTTTGGCGGCCTGGCGATCCACCGGCTGCTGGGTGAACAGCTCATAGGTGTAGACATTGGCGGGGAAGAAGATCGTCTCCTTGAGGGGCATGAGCGTGCGCTCGTTGGCCTCGCCGCCCCAGGAACTGAAGGCGGGATTGTTGGTCAGCCGGCCGGTGGCGAACCAGCTTGGATAGGAGAAGTCCCACACGTAGGTGTAGTGGCCATCGCCGGCGGCGCTGGTCTGCACCAGCACGCGGTTGGTCCTGGCCTGGGCGAAAGGCTTGACGACGGGATCCAGAATCGCTTTGAGCTTGGGCGCCTTGCGCATCATCTCGCCGAACATGTAGGCGTGGGCATCATCCAGCGGGTAGGCGATTCCCCACTTGACATCCGCCTCGTGGATTTCCGAGAAGTCGTCGTCGATTTTCCTGGCGCCTTTGGGGATGAGAGTTGAGTCCGCCCCGACCAGCACCGTCCCGCCCGAGGCGGCGAACTTTTCGATCGCCGCCAGGTGCTGCGGCAGGAGGTAGTGCAGCACCGGCACGATGATCACTTTGTAGCGATTTAACCCCTCGTGGCCCCCCTCTCCGCCACGGTCGATCATTTCTTCGGAGAGGATGTCGCTGTTGTAACCATCGATGGCCAGGTGCATGATCGCGCTGAACATCGCCAGCTCCGGCGAGTTTTTCCGCCACATGGCGTTGTCAACCGAAAGCTGCTCGTACATCGCCTGGTGCATGGGGTGAAGAATGCCCACATCCGCCGCCGGGCGAATCTGCTTGAAGAGCGGGCCGTAGGTGCGGCAGATGTCGCGGATGTCGCGGCATTCTTCCTGGTGATAGATCTGATCGAGCGGGGTCGGGTCGATCACCGGCCCGCCCATGTAGCCGAAGGCATCGACACCAGCGGCCAGCTCGGCGGCGAGGTGGTTCTTGTTGTTATAGCAGCCGGCGTAGAGTGTGGAGGACATGACCGATCGGATCTCCGGGTGCCCTTCGGGCGCGGCGATCTTGTAGTAGCGCGGGCGGCAGAGGTCTTCGAAGATCATCGGCCAGGCGTAGTCGCTGAACCCCGTCCACACTTCCAGAATGTCGGGTGTGGAGGTGGCCACGGCGGGATAATTCCCGCCGCCGGTGTCGCCCCAGCCGGGGCCGTTGTTCCAGAGCTTCACGCGGGGATTGATCTTGTGAAGCTCATCTTTGCTGAGCGAAAAGATGTCGCGCTCCAGGCAGTTGATGTTGTAGACCCATGCTTCCCATCGCTTGGCGGCATCGGCCAATTCCGGCGTCACTTTCCCCTCGATGTAGGCCTGCATCGCCCGCGAGGCATCGCTCATGGGCGGCGCGTCGAAGCCATACTTGTCCTTGAAATTCTTCGCCAGCGTCTCCAGCCGCACCCCGCGATTCTCATCGCCAATTTCCGGATCGCCCATCGGGGCGGCGTTGGGATAGAGCGGCGTCATCCCCTGGAAATTATCGAACTTCTCGCCGACCTGGGCGATCAGCTCGTGCTTGCGCACGTCCGATTCCACTTCCTTGGGCACGCTGTGAATCAGCGAGTTGGGGCTGAAGTTGCCGATCACACCGTTGATGTGGCCGATCCCTTCGGCGGCCAGGCCTTCGTTCACCATCTCCCAGTGGTTCTGGTAGTAGAAAACTTCGTGGGCTGGCAACGACAGATTGCTGCGCAAGGCGGCTTCCACCTGGGCCACTTCGCTGGCCGAGTCGCGGCCGCTGTAGCTCGACATGGGGGCGAAGATGTACCAGTCGGTGCTGGCGGTATCGAATTGCCAGCCGAGCAACTGGCAGTTGCGGGTGATGATGGCCCGGGCCTCGTTCGCCTGGGCAATGTCCTTGGGGACGTTGCGATACATCACGCCTTGATCGGGGGCATTGAAGCTGAAGCGGCTGTCGGAAATGAAGGGAAAGGGCTTGGTCCAGCGCGGCTGGACGATGCGCACGCTCCAGGCGTTGCTCTTGATTGCGCCGAGTGATGCTTCGATTGTGTAATCCCCCGGCGACAGCGCGGCCGTGGCCGTCCCCAGCAGCTTGTAGTGCAGCGGGTGCTCGCCGGCCGGTTGCTCGGGCAGGTCGCGATCAACCAGCGGATATTCCTGGCCGTTGCGCTTGAGGGTGATGCGCAGCTTGCCGGCGGGAATGGCAGATGTGCTTTTGAAGACAGCGCTGATCGGCATATCGCCGCCGACCGGGAAGCTGTGCCGGCCGGATGGGGAAAAGACGCTGAGCGTAGTCCGCGCGGCGGGGTTGATGATGCCTTCGATGAAGTCGGTGTGGAGCTTGGAGCATGGAGTCGAGGAGCCGCGGCGGTCGACCACGATGCGCAGGCGATAGACGTTGCTGGGAAGGTCGGCAGGGGAGGGCATCAGCAGCTCGTAGCGATCCGGCTGATCCGTCGCCAGCACGCGCACTGATTGCCAAGAGCTGTCCGGCGGGTTCTCCGGCAAGGCGGCCAGCGTGGCATCATCCTGCAGGATCGGCTGCTTCCATAGATACGCGGCCACCTGCATGGGGGCGATCGTCGCCGCGTCGAGGGCATCCATGGCCTGCACGCGCACGGGCAGGATCTTGCCGGCATCCACGCTGTAGCCGGCGAGCGACACGCTCATCAACCGCGGCTCCTTTGTCTCCGCCGCCGTCGCATCCACCAGTATCTGCCGGCGCGGATAGGTTCCCAGATCGCCGAAAAATTTCACCGGCTGATTGCTGGCGCGGTTGCCGAAGGTGATGTCGGCGCCGCCGGCGGAGCCGAACGCGTAGAACGTGCCGCTGACCTGTTCCCGCTTGCCACTCTCCAGGGTCAACCGCCCCGCCGGTCCGGAAATCACCACGTTGACGTTCTTGCCCACCACCTTCACCGGCACCGCCATCTGCGGCAGCACGATGGTGAATTTCCCTTCAACCGTGACGCCCGCATCACTGGCGGGTTTACCGGTTTCATCAACGATGACCACGCCATCGGGCGTCACCTGGAATTGCCGGTCGGATGGCGAGAGCCGATAGCCCGCCCCCTGGGTATTGGCGAGCATGTACAACGTCAGGCGCTTGAAGGTGGCGCTGGCGGAGAGCTGCTCTTCCTTGGGAAGCAGTTCTTCGGCTCCTGGGGGGGCCGCGAAGATGCGCGGCGCCACCGGCAGGCGGCGGACTTCGGCGGGCATGTCGCGGATGGCGCTGCCGTCCACGGCGATGATCGTCACCGGATAGACCGTGACATCGATCGTGCTGTCGGTGATCTTGATGGTCGGGTCTTCCGAGACGATTTTCCCCGCGGCGATGGAGAACTTGTGCGCCCCCGGCTCGATGACGTGCTCGCCGTCTTCCAGCGGCACGTGGATGGTGTCCGACCTGCCGAGATAGCTGCCCTGATAGGCTTTGTAGAACGGGATCTTGCCGTCGATCATGATGCCGCGCATGTAGTTCGAATAGTGATCGAACTGTGCCTTGGGCTCGATGATCTGCTCCTTGGGGGGCGCCTGCGCACCCTGGCCGATCGGTCCCGCCCGCTCGGTGGCCTTCTGCTTGGCCAATTCCGCCTCGACGTCGATCCTGGTGATGGCGGTGGATGCGGTCTGCCCCGGGGCATCGCTGCGCACCAGGCGCAGGGTGACCTCCATAGCCTGCGACGATGTGGCGGCAAGAATCAAGACGAGCAAAGACGCGGGGAAGAATCTCACGGCTTCACCTCGTTCGGAGTTTTCTGAAGAATTTTCTGCTGCCACTGGGCGCAGGCGACGCGGATCTCCCGGTTGGAATCGAGATACATCGCATCGAGCAGCGGCTGGTCGTACTCGTCGAGAATTCCCTCGTACAGATACAGTCCCAGCGTCTGCGTCGCCGCCAGGCGCACCTCATCGGATTCATCGCCCAGGAATTTCACGATGCCTTCGCGGGCGGCATGGGTGCGCAGCTCCGGCTCGCGCAGCAGTTCCAGAAAGACCGGCGCGATCTCCCAGGCATCGAGATTCGACGCCAGCGGCCGCGCCGCCGGGCGCCCGATCTGCCGTAGCGACTCCTCGGTCACCTTCGCAAGCTGCACGATCCGCGACTGCTTCAGCAGCTCCGCCAGCGGCCGCGCCGCCCGATCCACCTTGTATTTTCCCAGTAGCTCCACGCTCTGGATGTACAGTTCCGTCAAGTCCTTGTCCTTGCCAAGTTCATCGCGCGGCATGGTCAGCGTCTTGAGCAGATAGGGCACGCAGCGGGCATCGCCGAGGCGGCCGGCGATGACGGCGAGCGTTCCATTATTGATGAGGAGAGGCATGCGCTCGGCGAACGCTTCCTTGTCGTAGGGCGTCGGCACGATGCGGCCGAGACAAACCGGCGCTGCGCTTTTTCCGAATCCTTCGATGCCGGAAATGATGGCCAGGCGGTTGTAACTTTCCGCCCGCTCCATGGCGTCGATCAACGGCGGCAGGGCATCGGGGATTTTCAGCGCTGTCAGTGCCTGAATCACCGCCAGGCGCACCTGCGGGCTGGGCTCGGCCCAGGTGACCTCATCGACCAGCTTGATCTTCACATTCGGATCGGGCTTGGCGGGGGGAGTGGCCGGCTTGGCACCGGCATCGTCTTTCTTTTCCGGCACGCGATCGACGCGATAGTTCAGCAGCGGGATCAGCACCTTGAACAGGTCGTTGCCGCCCCGCTGCCGCACCGCGTTCACTGCCGCCAGGCGAACGGTCTCCTGCTTGTCGGTGAGGGCGTGCTCCAAAGCCAAGCGGGCTTCGGCTGAGTTCAGCTTGACGATTGCCAGCACCGCCGCCGCCCGCACGGGTGGATAGGGATCGCCCACCATTCTCCCCAGTGCATAAGCCGCTGCTGTGCCGCCGCACTCTCCGAGCGCCCATGCGACATTTGCCCGCAGCTCCCCATCCTCCGCCTTGACCAGCGGCAACAGCAGTGGTGTTGCGTGCAAGGATTTGATTTGTCCAATCGCCCGCACTGCCAAGTCTGGGCGCGGCCCTTTCAGGGCCTCCGCCAAATCTGCCAGCGCATCGCCGCCCGCCTTCACCACGGTTGTCAAAATCTGTGGGTCATCCAAATGCTTCACCTGCTCGGCGAAGCCTCCCGCCCGCGCCTGCACTGCGAACAGACCAACCAGCAGCATCGCGCTCAGATGATTTTTCACTTGAGCTCCAGGCGGGCGTTGGCCCAGTTGGCGATGTCGTTCTGGTGGCCATCGCCGGTGTCGCCTACCCACAGCATCAGGATGATGGCATCGGATACGTCGATGTCGATTTCCCTGGGCTCGGTGTAATAGTTCATGTCCTGCGAGTCATAAAGCTGCTTGGTGCCGTCGCCGATGCGAAAGCGCACCGATCCGCGCCCGTTGGCGGCTGCGTCGATGCCGACCGTCGCCTTGAAGCGCTTGAACTGCTTGTTGAGCGGGATCACCACCAGGCTCTGCGCCAGCGACTCGGCGGCATTGGTGCCCAGCCCCTTGTCGATCACCTTGTCGCGATTGAAGAACTTCATCTCCCCGCCCAGGATGTTCTTGTCGCGGTTCACACCGGGACCATAGCCGCTGGTGTTCACCAGCAGGGCCATGTCGGAGGCACAGACCGTCCTGGTTTTGATCGGCCCGCCCCAGTAGTAATAGCTCGTCGCCTCGCCGTCGCCGGCCGACTCGAAACGGAGATTCGCCATTTTCTGCCCGGCGAAGAAGCTGTTGGGAATGACGATCTCGATGTCGCGCCAGCGGTAACGGCGGTCGCGCTTGAAGGCGAACCACTGCCCCACCAGCCTGTCATTGCAGTACACCCGCACGAGCTGATTCGGCACGGAATAATTGATCCGCTTGCGCAGCAGCAGCGATGCGTCGCCGTAGTTCGACACATCCACCACGAAGCTTTCGGAGCCTTTGAAATGGCGCCCGGTGTCGACGGCGTGCTGGCCATATTCGGTGTGATAATAGCTGTCGATGGGCCCGACCAGCCGGCTGCCGGTGGATTTGTATTGCGCTAACGCCTCATCCGCCGGATCGCCGACATCCAGGTGAAACGCGATGTCGCTCTTCCACAGCGACTCGGGGGCATCGGCGAAGTGTAGCGGCCGGCGCTCCAGGCCTTTGGCCAGCTCCGCGACATCCATCGCGTTGAAGGTCGCGTAGGTCACCGCCGGCCGTAGCGTGATTTCCGGGCCTTTGGCCGCCTGCGCCGGGGCAAGTTTGTTTCCAAAGGTATCGATGACCTCCACCGGATTCGCCGGCAGCGTGAGCGTGCTTTCGCCTTCTTTCCGCCACGCCGTCAGCAAAATCTTCCCATCCGGCCGCTTGAAGAGATAACCCCGTGACATTCCCTCGTTGCGGTCGCTCAGGAAAACCTCGCGGAGAAACTCGCTGTTCTCCACCATCTGCACCACTGTCTTCACCGACACCGCCGCCGGCTTCAAACCCGTCAGCGTTCCCTCCGGATAGATCAGGTCGGCCGAGTCGCGCCGCGGCGCCACCTGCGTGCGGTCCGCCTTCATCACGATGTTCTTGATCCCCTGCGCCCGGCACATGATATATCCGCGCGGCACGTAGAGCGCCTGATCGATCTCGCTGACATCCGCCTGCCCATCACCCGTCGGCCAGCCCAATTCCAGCACCCACAGCTCCGGCTCGATGTGCTCCTGGGCGCGAATCCGCTGCGCCCGCGCCAGCACCACGTCCATGTATCCATCTTCGGGAGACAGCGGCGCGGATGATGGCAGAATGCCGATCGCGCTGAGATAGCGATGCGCCCCGGCCTCCGACATGCCGACCAGATATTTTTCGATATTTTCCCGGGTGATCCCACCGGAGATGATCTTCACGTTCGGGTTCGCCCGCTTGGCCGCCTTGTAGGCCACTTCCAGCATTTTCTCGGCATATTCCTGCGGCGTGGCGTTGAACACATCCGAATCCGGCCGGTCCCACACCACCCAGGTGTCGATCTTCCCGGCAAACTCCTCCACCGTCCGGCGCACGTACTCTTCCCAGTAGATGGTGCGCGACGGCATGGTATAGACGCTGCCGTTCCACGCGTTGGTGTAGGGGTTGAACACCGCACCGGGATCGGCCCACAGGGCGCAGAATCCCAGCGTGCCGATCACTTCCAGCCCGGCCTTGCGCTTGGCGTCGATGGTCGGGGTGATAAAGTCAAACGACCACGCCCCCGGAAACGGCTCGACCGACGGGGCGCCATCCACCGAGTGCCACGGGACGATGAGCGGGTCGCGCTTGAATCCCAGATCGAGCAGCACTTTGTTGCGGTCGGAAAGCAGCTCGTACAGCGCCACATCATCCAGCGCCTTGCCGGTTGGTTCGTAGACCAACAGCGCCGCGCGGGATTTGGGCGTGGTGATGGTCAGCTCGCCCGCCTTCACGCTGGCCACGAGCTGATACGGCCCGACCGGCAGATCCTTGATCGGCGCGGCAGCGAAGGTTTCCCCACCCGGCGCAATCGTGGCCTTCCCGGCCGTCAGCGGGTATTTCTTTCCATTCACATCCTCCAGCGAAGCCGAATATTCCACGTCCAGCCCCTCCGACGCCTTGCCCCACAGCCAGGCATTGTTGATCGCCAGGGTCATCGCGTCGTTGCGGTAGAGCAGGCCGGTGGGCTTGCTGATGATCGCGCGCATCGTCAGGGCGTCGCTCTGCTCCCCTTGGGAGAGCACTCCGATGTCATCCATCATCAGCACGGTTCCGGCGTCGCCGGAAAATTCGAAGCTGAGAATCGTCAGCGGGTTGTCGACCACGCCGTTGCCTTCGCCGTGCGGCTTCATCTCCGCCTTTGGCCGGCTGAAACCGGGCATGGGAATCTCCACATAGCGCCAGTCCCCCGCCGCGATCTCGATTGGCCCGATGTTCCAATTGTCGAAGAACACGCTCTGGCGAATTTCCACACCGGGGTCGCGCGCCTGCACGGTCAGGCTCGTCGCGGCCGATGCCTTCAGCCACACGCCCAGCTTGACCGCCCGCCCCGGCAATCCCAGGTTCAACGGCACGGCGAGCTTGGGCTGCTCGGGTTTGGGGGGCAATTGGCCCGGCGCCACCACCACCGGAGGCGGCGCCGGAATCTTCATCAGGAGGCCGCGCTGCCCGCCGTGTTTCGACTCGGCCGTGTTCTGCAGCGGCCCGGGCTTGGGATAGCGCAACAGCTCGAAATCCTCCACCGTCCGCCGCCAGTTCGCCTGCCCGGCCGCACAGTAGAAATCGCCCTGGTTGTTCCCGTTGGTCTCGTTCCATTTGCCGCGCAGATAAAACGGCCCGGCGTTCCTTTCCGTCGGCTTCACCACCACCGGCTTGCTCTCGGTCTCGCCGCTTTTCACCTCGACATCCCACGTCACCTGATCCAGTGCGATGCCATTAAAATCGATCACTTCCCCTTCCAGGTGTACCTTGCGATCCGCCCCGGTGGCCGAGACTTCCAGCTTGAATTCCAGCTCGTTTCCGCAATTGGGAAACAGCGCCGCCTCCTCATCGCGCTTCACCGCCACGTACGACTGCTTTTCGGTGTTGATGTCCGAGCCCGTCATTGCCGAATGCACCCGCGGATATTTGTCGGCCGGCGCCGCCACCACCAGCACCGGCGGCGGAGGAGCCGGCTCCTTTTCTTCCGGAGCCTTTGCCTTGGGTTTCGTCTTCGTCGGCGCCGCTCCCGCCATCAGCGCGCACACCAGCACCAGCAGCCACGCCACCGCCAGCCTTCGCCAATCAGAAATGTCCTTTACCTGCGGCAACATTCACTCCATCAATGCGTGAACGCATAAAAAATCGCGTTGATCCCCATGCGATATCCCGCCTCGCGCATTCCGGGAAAATCATCCATGTTGTGCATCCCCGCACCCAGCGGGTTCGATGGCGTCGGCGGGCTGGAAATCTCCCACATGCACCCCAGGTCCGGCGGCGTGTAATAGACCGCGATGTGCCCATCCACCACCAGCGCCTGGAATGCATTGGCTTTCAGAATCGTCGGCAACCCCACTTCATTCACCACGCTCCACGAATATTTCTGCTTGAGGATCAGCCCCAGCACCGGATCGGCCGGGTTGATCGCCTTCAATTCCTTGTCGGCATACACCTTGGCCATCTCGCCGTGCATGGCCGGGCCAAACGGGAAGCCGTACAGGCAGTCATCGGAAAAGAGAAATCCGCCGCGATCCAGGTATTTTTTCAGGTTCGCCACTTCCTTCTCATTCAACGTAAAGGCATTGTGCGCCGTCATGAACACGAACGGCCAGTCCAGCAATTCCGGATCATCAAAGGTCAGCGGCTTGCGCGGCAGCAGCGCCTGGGCATCCATGTTGGTCCGCCGCTTGAACTGGTCGATCATGGCCGGCAGTGACGTGGGATCGGTGTCCCAGTCGGAATTGAACTTCATCTCGCGCATCACGAAGCGCCGGCGATTGTGGACGAAATTGTCCGGCACCTCATCGTCCACTTCCGACTGTTGGGAAGCCGTTGCCAGGCTCGCCAGCTCCTCCGACGACATCCCCACCACGCCGATGTCCCCCTTCGCCCCATCATCCCCCGCCCCCCCTGCCTCCGCTCCCTGCCCCAGCGTGGCCGCCCAGTTGGAATCATCCGCCGCCAGCGCTACGCCCGCGCATCCCGCCATCACCGCCACCATCAAGCACGCTCGAATCTTCATATCACATCCTCACTGCCAACTACTGACCACTGACCACTGACTACTGACTACTGACTTCCAGCTTCCGACTACTTCCTGCGCATCACATTCAAGCTCTCAAAATAATCCTGAATCAAAGCCCGATCCGCCCCGTGCAGATTGTCCGTCGCCTGGGGAGCATCCATCAGCTTTTTGGCCACATTCGCGGCCGGCTCGCGCTCCGGCGACAGCCGCGGCGGAATCTCCCGCTTGCTCAGCGTCGCCACCTTCAATGCGTCATACCACTGCGTCGACCAGTCATCCCGATAGCGCACTTCGGTAAACTCCTCCTCCTTGGTGACCACGGCAAATTTGTACGGCGGCGTGCTGTACTTGTGCGGGCCTTTCTCCGGCTCCAGGTCATAGGCATCCTCCGCCTCCGCCCAGATCACGATGCGGTCTCCCGCCGCCGCGCCCAGTTCCGACAGCCGCAGCATCGCAAGTTGCGGGATGTCCGCCCGCGGCAGGGCAAACCGCTGCTCGCGCTTCTCCTGCCGCTTGGTCTGCCCGGTCTCCAGGTCCTCGATGCGGTAGTGCAGCACGATCTTGCTGATCCCGAAATCGTCCGTCCCCTGCAGCACCGCCCCAATGCTCCCCAGCGCCGTCTCCAGCACGTGCGGCTCATCGGCGCTCGATCGATGCGGCAAACCCACAAACGCCAGCTTCGGCGCCTGGTCCTTGTTGATCGCGACCTTATAGTCATGGGCGGCATCTTCGTTGGTGTAGCCATACCGGTCGGCCAGCTTCAGCTTGTAATGCTCCAGAATCTGACCGGCCGGATCGGCCAGCCATTTCTTGTTGTCCAGCCGCACGATCCCCCGCGCCAGCGTCCCGCCCACGCTGTATTGAATCGTCTCTCCCGCGAACGTGCTGGCCATCTCCGCGCTTTTCAATTCCTTGTTCGCCTCAATCGTGACAATCACGTTCGTGCCGTAGACCGCCTCGAGATTTCCATCGCTGCGCGCCTGCACCACCGACGCCCGATGCGCGTATTCCGGAAATTCGTATTCAATCGTCAGGCTGGCGATGCGCGGCCGCTCCGTCACCACCACGCTCATCTTCTCGCTTGCGATGTGACCCGCCTGAAAGTACACATCGAAATTGTCCTCAACCCCCTTCGCCACCAGCTCCGCCCGGCCAACAGCGTCCACCTTCACCTCCACCGCCTTCCATTCCTGCGATTTGCTGGGCCGCAGCAGCGCCGTCATTCCCGCCTGATGAAATCCCTTCTGCGATGCGTGAATGGAAACGTCCGTCCCCTTCAAGTACGCCTGCCGATCCAGGGGATCGATGATGATCTTCGCCCCGCCCACTTTCTGCGCCAGGTTTTTCAACTCCCCCCATGCCTGCGCCATGCTCATCAGCGACGATCCCATCGCATGAGGCGCCGCGATAAACGCCGCCAGCCACAGCGCCAGCGTCGCCCCACCGACCAATAGCTGCCGCCGCGCCGATCCACGATCCACCACCGCGCAGAAATCGTCGGTCTCGGTTGACTCCTGCGTGCGTACGATCAGCGCCTGCACCATCGCCCCGTCAAAGTGCGGCCGCTCGCGTTGCAGGTCTTCGTACGTCTCCAGCGCGCTGACCAGTCGCGTGTTCAATTCCGGCCGGCCAGCCTCCACCAGCAAGGCCGCCTTCGTCACCGTATAGCGCTGCAGCGCCGGCCGAATCACCTGTGTCCACGCCAGCCACGCCAGTCCGATCACCGCCGCCGGCAGCACCGGAACCCGCAGCCAGAACGGCAGCGGCAGCAGCGCCTGCAGAATTAAAATCGCCAGCAGCGGCAGACCGACCCGCCACACCAGCCGGCCGCTGCCTTCGGCGGTTGCGCAGCGCCGCTTCAGCGCACCCACCGCCAGCACGCGGCGGCGCAGCGCTTCATAGGCGTTTTGCACCCTCGGCGAAATCATAGGGGGGGTCACGATAATCCTCGCCGTTTGCGCATCATCCACTCGACGAACAGACATCCCACCAGCACCGCCAGCAGTCCCGGCGCCTGCCACAGGCTCACCACCACCTTCTGCACCCGCACGCTCCCCGCCTCCGCCGGCATTTGAAACTGCTCCGGATGCGCGAGCGACCCGCTCACGCCCCCGCTCAGCTTCGACAATTCGGCCAGCGCCTTGGCATCCGGCCGCACCTCGAGATATTCCGCCCGCGAAGGCGCCACCAGATATTTCTGCTCCTGCTTTACCGGCTCCTGGCTGCCGCGCATCACCATCGCGTTCACGGTGATCTCCCCCGCCTCTTGTGGCTCAAACGACACCGCGTAGCGCCCCGGCACGGCCGGATCGGACGATGACCGGGCCAGCAGAGGCTTTCCGCTCGCCCCGGCGATCGAAAATTCCGCCTGCGCATCGGTCACCGGCCCGCCGCTTTCATCGCGCATGTTCACATAAAACGTCGCCCGCTTGCCCACCTCCAGCACCGGGTCTTCGACAATCAGCGATCCCACCGGCTGCTTGGTCCGCGGATCGCTCGCCAGCCAGCGCACCACAAGCCCCCAGAACCGCTTGTGATAATCCGTCTCGCTCTCCCGCGCCGTCCGCCAATGCCATGTCCCATCCAGCGCACTCGAATAGACCTTCCCCTGCCCATACTGCCACGCCGCCGCCACCGGCCGGGCCCCGTAATGCGTCTTGAGTGTCGGATGTACCATCAGCAGCGTCGCGGATGACTTGATGGCGCGGATCGCGTTGCCCCCTTCCACCCACGGCAGCTTCGCCCACGCCTGCTCGTTCAGCACCGGATCGAATTCGAGCTGCATCAGCGGGTGCATCATTCCCTGCGTCGTCACCGCCGGCTGAAAGCGATTGATGAGCTGCTGCTTCTTCTCCTTCTCGATCTCGAACGGAACCATGTCGGCCAGCCGCGTGCCCTCATAATCTCCCGCGCCATACACATGCATCCCGCCGATCGTGGCCAATCCTCCGCCGTGGTTCTTCACGAACTGTTCGAGCAGGTCGAACCGGCCGCCGTTCTCAAAAATCTTGCGCTCCAGATCGCCCAGGATCATCACATCAAAATAATTCAGCTCATCGGCCGTCCCCGGAAATCCCTGCTTGGGATTGGCCACCACCGCCTTGCCGTCAGGCCGATTCTGCGAGCCCTGATAAAACCATTCCTCACCCGGCAAGCGCACCAATCCATGGAACTCCACCACCGGATCGGACTCCAGCGCCTCTTTCACGAACTTGTATTCCCAGCTTGGCTGGCCTTCGACGAAAAACACGCGGATCTTTTCCTGCCGCACGTCCAGGTGAAACGCCGCCGCGTTATTCTTCTCGGTCAGCTCCCCCTTCACCGGCATGACCCGCACGACATAGCGCCCCAGCCCCGCCTTGGGCGCGACAAATTCCAGCCGCGCGATGGCCGGATCATCCCATCCCTTGAGCGTCACCTTGGTCGACGTCACCGGCGTCTCCCCCTCGCCTTTGATCTCCGCAAGCTGCACCACCGCCTCGCCGCCAGGGGGGGTCCCGATCGACCCCACCTCGGCCGTCACCACCGCCCGGTCGTTCTGATACACATACGGCGGCACCGATACATCCTGCAGCACGACATCCTTCACGTCGGCCGTGCCGACGCTCAAGGTGCTCACCGGCGCCGGCACCTCTGCCGCCGCCCGGCTCAGTGCGTGCGACCCAAGCTGCACGCCATCGGATATCACCAAAATCTGCGAAAGCGGCCGGTCGGTCGGCAGGGGGGGCTTGCTCGATTCCCGCACAATCGCCGTCGCCAGGTCCTGGGCCGAATCGGCGGAGGCGCCCGCCGCCGCCTGCGAGGTGCGTTCGACCCGCACGTCATAATTCTTCTTGAGTTTCTTCAGCAGCCCATCGTCCAGCGCCTTTTGCGCCATCTCCAGGCGCGTCCCCGCCACGTCCCCCCCGGCCGGCAACATCATGCTCGGCGAATCATCCACCAATACCAGCAACTGCGGCTGCTCGTTCCTGGCAACATCCAGGGTGCAAACCGCCCCGCTCACCATCACCGCCAGCGCCACAATCGCCCCGAACCGCAGCAGCGCCAGCGCCACCCGCGCCCGCGCACTCAACCCTTCGGTTGTCCGGTAGTAACAGAGCGCCGCCATGATCAGCCCAATAACGGCGGCGACAATAATGATTCCTGTCCCCGCGCTGGCGAACGTCCAATGCACCTCCCCCACTCGCGCCGACAGCATCCCCCACTCTCCATCCAGGAGCAGCGCGATCTTCGCCAGAATGTGCTGAATCACTCGCATCAACGTCCGCCTATGGCATCACACCGCCGCATACAATCTTCTGGTCCTGGCCGCGTCGCCGCGTCAATCTTCCCGTCACCTTGTCACCCCTTCACCTTGTCACCTTGTCATCCTCCCTCTCACTCCGCCGATCCACTCGCCCACTTCCACGCCACCAAGCTCTCCGCCAGCAGCACCGTCAGTCCCGCCATCAGCAGCCATCGCCAAAAATCCCGGCCGCTGCGCAGATCGCTCACCATCGCCGCCGCATCTCCCATAAGTGTCTTATTCGTCACCAGCGCCCCCGGCAGCAGCTTCGCCACATCGCTCGCCGCCGCCGGCGTCAGGTCGCTTTCCTGGGTCGCGTGATTCACCGAGATCGGCACCTGCCGCGATCCCAATCCCGGCCCCCCCTGCTCACCCTGCATTCCGTCAACCGTTCCCGCCCCCCCCGGCCGAAGCGACAGAACATAATGCCCCGCCATCTCCGCCGCCGGCAAAACCAGCGCATCGCCGCGCCGATAAAACGCCAGCGGCTGATACTTGTAGCTTCCGCGATCGCTCAGCAGCCGAAACGAGGCCGGCGACCACGCGCTCGCCTTGGCGTCGATCCGCATGGCCGCGGACTCCCCCACCACGCGGTTCGGCGCCAATGTCGTGCTCGTCGTCGGCGCTCCCAGATAGTCCACCAGATTCCGCATCAACAGCACAAACGCCGGGCGCAGAGGCCAATCGCTTTCGGATGCGTGCGCGCTCGCCGCCGCCAGAATCACGTGCCCCTTGCCGATCTTTTTCTCCACCAGCGCCGGCGAACCATCCGCCAGCCGCGCCAGCACGTTCGCGCCGTCGTCCGCCTCCAGCGCCAGCCAGGTGTCCGTGCTCAGGGCGTGAATCCCGCTCCCCAGCCGCTCTTTCAGCCCCGCCACTGCCGGCGTCTGATCCGAAATCATCTTCACATAGGTAAACGTCTGCTTCTTCGCCTCCACCACCCGCGCCGGCAGCAGGCCCCAGCCGTTGTATTCCTCCGGCGTCGCCCGGGCGCCCGGGAAGATCAGCAGCCCGCGACCATCCTCCACAAACTGCCGCAGCTTCTCGCGCACGTCCTTGTCCAGTTGCTGCACGCCCGACAGCACGATCACCCCATACTGAAAAAGCTGCTTGTCCTTCAATTCATCAATATCACACTCGCGCGCATCCACCGCCCCCCCTGCCGCGCCGCCCGTCCCGTGCGAGGCCAGCGCGTTCATGATGAAAAACGTCTGCTTGTCCGCCGACTGCGCCCCCGCCGCGCCGTTCACGCACAGCGTCGTGACCGGCGGCCGCACCCCGATCTGAAAGTTCCACGCATCATCGTACCCAAACGGATCGGTCTGGCTCTTCACCGTCGCGCTGCACAGCAGGTTCCGCTCGCGACCCATGACGTGTACCGGAAAATTCACCATCACCGCCGTCCCGCCGGCGATTGCCGGCAACTTCATCTCGCTCGGCTTTCCGCGCTCGCCGGCCACCACCGACAACGCCACCGGCCCCGACGGCATCGCATCGTAATTGCGGATCGTCGCCGTCGCCGTCACATCCTGCCCGAGTCCCGCATCCTCCTGCGCCAGCGTCACGTTCTCTATGCCGATATTCGCGCCGGTTGCCCCCTTGGGATCGGTGCAGATGATGCTCACCGGCAAACCCTTCAGCTCTTCGATCGGCTCCCCGTTCCAGTTGCTCGCCTGCAGGTCCGACAGCACGATGATCTTGCGGTCCCCATCCGCCGAGCGCCGCAGCATCGCCGCCGCCGTCTTCAGAGTCTCCCGCAGATTTCCCGCCGCGCTCGACACCTGCGCAGAATCCAAAATCCGCCGCAGCCGCCCGTGGTCGTAGCCGAAATTGGGCATCTCGCGATTCGAGTAGCTCGCCACCGACACCGCCGCATCCGCCGGCGCCTTCTTCAGCGCCGCCGCCAGCACCTTGCTGTCGCTCGTCAGCGCCGGCACCGAAAGCTCCGCCCCGTTTTTCCCACCCACCAGCAGCGCCGTCGGCTGCCCCGCCCGCAACTCCAGCTCATCCGCCGCCGCCTGCTTATCCTGTAGAAACACCGGCTCATCCGCCGGCGATGTCAGCAGCACCTCCGCCCGGTCGGCCGGCGTCAAGTCCGCCAGCACCGCCCCGGCCACCGACTTGGCGTGCTCCAGCAGCGTCTTGCCATCCCGCATCCGCGCCATGCTCGGCGAATTGTCGATCACCATCACCACCGACATTCGCCGCTCGCCCACCCCGCCAGTTCCCCCGGCAGTGTGCAAAAACGGCCGGGCCAACCCCACCATGATCGCAATCAATGCCAGCACCCGCAGCGCCAGCAGAATCTTGTCGATCAGCCGCCGCTGAATCACGTTGTGCTTGATGGTCTTGTCGAAAAACCGCAACGTGGTGAAGTTGCGCTCCGGATAGCGCTGCCGGTGAATCAAATGGATCACCAGCGGCACCGCAATGCCGAGCAACCCAAACAAGAATGCGCCGCTCAAAAAACTCAACTTCGCCTCACTCCGCTAAGGTGGGGCAGACATTCCTGTCTGCCGCCCCACAGGCATTCCTTTCGGTGGGGCAGACATTCTTGTCTGCCGTCCCACAGGCATTCCTTTCGGTGGGGCAGACATTCTTGTCTGCCGTCCGACAGGCATTCCTGCCTGTCGCTATTTGCTCCTCCGCGCCCGAAACGAAATATAATTTCCCAGCACCTTCTCAATCGGCTCGCTCGTCCGCACCAGGTTGTACTCCACGCCCGAATGCAGACACCCATCGCGCAGCTCGTTGACAAACTGCTTCATCCGATTCGTATAAGTCGCCCGAAACGTCCCCGGGTCCACCGCCAGCCTCCGCCCGCTCTCCACATCGCGAAAATTCGCCAGCTCGTGATAAGGCAGATCCAGCTCCGCATCGTCCATGATGTGAAACACGCACACATCGTGCTTCTTGTGATGAAAATGCTGCAGCGAATGAATCACCCGCTGTGGGTCATCCAGCAGATCGCTGATCAAAATGATCATCCCCCGCGACTTGATCGTATCGGCCAGCCGGTGACACACCGCAGCCACGTCCGTCGCCGGCCCCGGCTGCACCGTCGACAGCGCGTGCAGGATCGTCCGCATATGCAGCCGGCTTCCCCGCGGCGGCAGATAATTGTGAATCTCGTTGTCGAACGTCACCAGCCCCGCCATGTCGTTCTGATGAATCAGCAGATACGCCAGACTCGCGGCCACATACGATCCATACGCCAGCTTGGTCAACTTCCCCTCGCCGAAATCCATCGAGCGCGAGGTGTCCAGAATGATCGTCCCCTTGAGCTGGCTCTCCATCTCAAAGCGCTTGACGTAATACTTGTCCTTGCGCGCCCACACCCGCCAGTCCACCGTGCGCAGGTCGTCGCCGGGAACATATTCCCGATGATCCACGAACTCCACGCTGTAGCCAAAATCCGGGCTCTTGTGATACCCCACGAAAACCCCCTCCACCAGCCGCTTGGCCGCCAGTTCCAGATTCGGCAACTTCGCCAGAATCTCCGGATCGAGATATCGTGAGCCAACAAGTTTCATGCGAGCAGTTGTTAGTTGTGGAAGATGACAAGGTGACAAGGTGAGGGGGTGACAAGGTGAAGGAATTTGCAAAAGTCGCCGACAGCCTCTTTCTTTGTCACCTTGTCACCTTGTCACCCCCTCACCTTGTCATCTCTATTCCTTCGGTTCCGGCACGGCCTTCACCAGATCCTTGACGATCCTCACCGAATCGATTCCCTCCGCCTCGGCCGCGAAATTCGGCAGGATGCGGTGCCGCAGCACGCTCAGGGCGCAGGTCTTGACATCGTCGATGGAGACATGAAACTGCCCCCGCAGAATCGCCCGCGCCTTGCCCCCCAATATCAGATTCTGAATCGCCCGCGGCCCCGCCCCCCATTGAATCCACTTTTTCGCCAGGTCATGCCCGCTCTCTTCGTTCGGCCGCGTCGCCCGCACCAGCTTGGTCGCATAGGCCGACACGTGCCGCGCCGCCGGCACCTTCCGCACCAGCGCCTGATAGCGAATAATATCCGCCCCTCCCATTACCACCTTCAGATCCGGCTTGGAATCCACCGTCGTCTTCTCGCCGATCTCGATCTCCTCGGCCTCATCGGGATATCCCAGGTAGATGTTGAACATGAACCGATCCTGCTGCGCCTCCGGCAGCGGATACGTCCCCTCCTGCTCAATCGGATTCTGCGTGGCCAGCACCAGAAACGGCTCTTCCAGCTTATACGTCTTGGTGCCGATCGTGACTTCCTTCTCCTGCATCGCCTGCATCATCGCCGCCTGCGTCTTGGGCGGGGTGCGGTTGATCTCATCGGCCAGCACCATGTTGGCAAAAATCGGCCCCTGGAAAAACGCCAACTGCCGCCGCCCGGTGACCGGGTCCTCTTCGATGATGTCGGTGCCGGTGATGTCGGATGGCATCAAGTCGGGCGTGAATTGGATGCGCTTGAACTTCAAATCGAGGATTTTCGCGATGGTCGAGACCAGCAGCGTCTTGGCCAGCCCCGGCACGCCCACCAGCAGCGCATGGCCGCGGGCGAACAGGCAGGTCAGCACATCATCCACCACGGCGTGCTGGCCGATGATCACCTTTCGCACTTCCTCCAGGATCGCCTGGCGCGCCTTGCCCAGGGCATCCACCGCCTTCAACGTCTCGTCAGTTGCATCCGTCAGATTTGCCTGCTTGCTCATCGCGCCTCAAGTAGAAGAATCCCGGTATTCAATACGTCAAATCGCTACCCGCGTTGAACAGAGCCCATCAATGCCAATCCAGCCACGCACAGGCCGCGGATACCATCGCTCCGGCAAGAAATCGCCAGATATATCGCTGCGCGATTGTTTCCCGCATTGATGGCGCGGTATCATGGCGACATGGGATTGCCCGTGGAAAAACGCCGCTACACAATCGCTGAATATCTGCAGCTCGAAGAAGCGTCGGAAGTCCGCCATGAATTCCACGATGGCGAGATTCTGGCGATGTCGGGCGGAACGGTGTGGCACAGCCGAATCAACGGCAACACGATGATATCGGTTGGACAACGCCTGAAAGGAAAACCATGCTTCCTCCTGGACAGTAACATGCGCGTCCGCATCCCTCCTCTTCGCAGCTACGTCTATCCCGACATCAGCTTCGTCTGCGGCCGCGCGGAGTTCGACCTCGACGACCCCAAAAAAACCACCATCATCAACCCCCGCGCCATCGTCGAAGTTCTCTCCGACTCCACCGAACGCTACGACCGCGGCGTCAAATTCGATCTCTACCGCCAGATCCCCTCGCTGCAGGAATACATCCTGGTCTCCCAAACCCAGCCGCTGATCGAAACCTTCTTCCGCCAGACCGCCGGCGCCTGGCTCTTCAATGCCTGGAAAGGCCTGCAAACCGTGGTGCGCATCCGATCGCTGGAAATCGATTTGCCTCTCGCCGATGTCTATTCCGGCGTGGAATTCGAGCAACCGCCCCCCACCGCAAATCTCGACAGGCCAATATGAGCGACTGTTTCCAAAAGCCTCTTCGGTGGGGCAGACATTCCTGTCTGCCACGGGCTTGTCTCTCTTGGTGGGGCAGACATTCCTGTCTG
>DAIOHQ010000040.1:0-24972 GCA_036744635.1 Tepidisphaeraceae bacterium
GGTCCATAAGAGATTGCATGTTCGACGGCACGGTCGAACGCTTCGCGCGAGCGCGGGGAAACCCGCGCCTGGAACATTTCTGCCACCGCCCGCATCGCTTCGTCGTCCTGGATCGGCCCTTCGATTTCGACCAGTTCCTTTACGATGCTGGACAGGGCCTCGGCTGAGAGCTGGAGCAGATCGTCGGTATCGCCGCGCGGGGCGGCGTCGCGGTGGTGGGCGTAGGGCTCGACGCCGGGTGGCAGGCCCGTGAGGGGATCGGTGGGCGGAGATTGATCGGCGGGAGGAATCGGCGTCGCGGCCTCAGCGAGATTTTTCGTCTCGGTAGTCTCTTGGACGGGGGCTGGGATTGTCATCGAATCCATCGGCTCGTCTTTGAGAGTTTGGAGCCTTTCGAGCAGGGCTTCGAGGACGGATTCAGGGCGCCGGAACCAATCGGTCGACCAGACACGGTGGATTTGCCAGCCGAGGCCTTCGAGGACGGATCGGCGAAGTCGATCACGATCGCGCGCGGTGGGCGAGCTTCGATACGTTGCGCCATCGCACTCGATGCCCAGCAGGTACCGGCCCGGAGCGCGGGGATCGACCACCGCCAAATCGATCTCGAATCCGGCGCAGCCAACCTTGGGATGGACTTCCCAGCCACGATCACGCAGCGTTTTGCAGACGGCGGATTCAAACTCTGAATCGTGATCTTTTCCGACGGGCGGCTGGTTCTTGAGGCGGCCATGCTCGGCTACGTAAAGGTATTCCTTGAGCGCCCCGACGCCGCGTGAATCGGTGTTGGCGAGATTGATGTCGTCGTGGCGGATGGAGCTGAAGACGACGCACCGCCGGCGGGCGCGGGTAACCAATACGTTTAGACGCCGCCAGCCACCTTCATCATTCAGTGCGCCGAAGTTCAGGCTCATCTTTCCGGAAGCGTCTTTTCCAAAGCCGACACTGAGGATGATCACATCACGTTCGTCGCCCTGAATATTCTCCAGATTTTTAACGAAGAACGGCTCCGTGGCTGCATGGCGGGTGATGAAGTCTTCGACGCGTTCATCGGTTTCGGTGCGGCGCAGATGCTCAATCTCATCTTCGATCGCCTGCTGCTGCGGCTGATTCAGCGTGCCGACGCCGAGGGAAAGCTCGGGATGTTCGATCGTGTGTTGAATGACGGCGCGGGCCACAGCCGCGCCCTCAATTGCGTTGTACCGGCCTTCGCCACGGCGATAAACCGCGTTTTCGATGTAATGGAAGCTGAGGCCCAGCTCCGAACAATCGGTGTGGGGGCTGGGGAAAACGCGTAATGCGCCGTCGTAAAAGTTCTGATTGGAAAATTCGATCAGGCTGCTGTGGCGGCTGCGGTAGTGCCAGCGCAAGCCGCAGCGGTGCGGCAGGCGGACAATGCCGAGCGACAAAACGCTTTCGAGATCGGCGGAGCGGAATTCTTCGTGGTTGGCGTCATCAGGATTATCGCGTTCGGCGCGGGAAAAGAAATCGGTGGGTGGAAGCTGGCGTTCGTCGCCGACGAGGATGAGTTGTTTGCCGCGTGCGACTGCACCGTAGGCGTCGGCAGGTTCCACCTGAGAAGCTTCGTCGAAGACAACGACATCGAATTCCAAGCCGCCGGGGGCAAGATACTGAGCGACAGACATGGGGCTCATCATGAAGCAGGGCTTGATCGACTGGACCACTTCGCCGGCGGCGGCGAGGACTTTACGCAAGGGCATGTGGCGAGTCTTCTTACGGAACTCGGCCTGCAAAAGTCCCAGCTTGGACTGGCGATGCGCCTGCTGATGCTGCGGGCGCTGAGCGGCAAGCCGAGCGGAAAGTCGATGGCGCGTGAGATCGATCCATTTGCGATCCAGATCGCGGAAGCGGGCGATGAGAGATTCGTGATCCTGGCCGCGGAAGCCTCTTAAGCTCTGGCGTTGAGAAAAAGCGTCTTCGACCCAGAGGCGATAGAAGTGGCGTTGGAAGGCGGTGGCGGCGCGGCCGCGAATGCGCTGGCCTTCGGGGCTGAGGAGGAAGGAGGTGAAGGAGGCCAGCGGGCCGGTCGAGAGGTCGAGGGCGAGCTGGTGGAAGTCGACCCATTCAGAAAGGGATTCCATCTGGTTGGGAAGCGAAGCGAGGTGCTCGGCGATCGCGGGAAGCTCACCTGAATGGGTTTGCAGATCGAGCCACTGTTGACAGTTGTTTCCGATCGCGGCCAACCATTCGGCATAGACAAGGTCGAGCCTGGCGGCAGCATCTCTTGCGGCATCGGCTTCTGCCTTCAGTTCGCGACGATCATCAGACGGGACGATCGTGATCGCGGCCGCGACGGTGAGCTTGCCGGTCTCGACCAACTTTCGAATCGCGACAGCAGCCGTGACGTAGTTTGCGAGCGCATCCCAATCGCCATCAATTCCCTTCCACGCTGGGCCGAGTTGATCGATGCATTGTGGCGCTTCGGTTTCAATCTCATGGCGGAGCCGGGCGCTATCAACGAGTGATTTGAGAAGCTCGATTTGCACATCGAGCGCCGGAAGCTTGCCGAGCGTAAAGGACTGAAGACGCTTGTTATCTGAATACCACGCGGGGTTCAGAAACCGGATGATGGAATGCCCGTGAAGTTGCCGGCGATCAAGAATGGGTTGCCATACCTGCAACTCGGCTTCGGGCTTTAAGGCTCGCGCCCAGGTGGATTTCAATTCCGCGCGGCGTTTACCCAGCTTGAGCCATTGTTCAAGGCGAGAATCCAATTGGTTCCAGCGCACGTCCCCAATCGCGGCGGCCGAAATCTGCGGCATGGGCAGCAGCGCGTCGGCAGTGGCAATCTGGACGTTGGCGTTGCGGAGTCGCGTTGCCGGTGGCAATCCGAGGCGGACGGAAAGCTTTGCGAATGATTCGAGCCCGGATTGAATGGCCTGGATGATCGCTTCGATGGCCTTGCGAATGCGCTGTTGGTCTTTCAGGCCGACCGATTTTAAGCCAACGCTGCGCCACGGGTGCTTTGATGGCTCGCCAACGCGAGCAAGACGCCGGTCGAGGGTATCAATGCGCTCGCGGGCATCGGTAAGCTGTTGAGGGGTCCAGGACGGCAGATCGGGGATGTCACACACGACTTCGGGTTCAGCGCTGAGCGCAATCGCATTGGACATCGCCTGAAACGGCGACATTTGCAGCGCGCCGTAATTCTCGTGCAACTCCCGGCGGTAGGCATTGAGCGCATCGCGGACGTTTTTGAGTTCAGCCGCGGTTTGATCGGAAGTCCGTTGCGAATCCGGCTCGCGATCGAGCGTGCGCTGGAGTTCCTGCATGACCGATTTTTTGCTGGTCTTGCGGCTGTGCAGCTCCAGGACGAAATCACCGAGACCGACGTTCTCGAGGCGGCGTTTGACGACTTCAAGGGCGGCGGCTTTTTCGGAGACGAACAGGACGGTGCGGCCGGCGGCGAGACATTCGCCGATGATGTTGGTGATGGTTTGAGATTTGCCGGTGCCGGGCGGGCCATCGATGACCATGCTGACGCCGTTCTTCGCGGCGACGATTGCGGTTTGCTGGCTGGAGTCGGCATCGACAATCTGAAAGCAATCGAGCGGCTGGATGGTGTCATCGAGCGTAGCCGGGTCGGGGAGCGTGCCGGCATCGACCGGCTCGGTGCCCTGGGGAACCCAGCCGGTAAGCTGGCAGATCAGCGGGTGATTGGTCAGGCGGGTGGGATCGGGCCAGCTTTGGGGATCGAGATCGCGATACATCAGCAGTTTGGAAAAACTGAACAGCCCGATGTGGATTTCGGGATGGAAACTCCAGCCCTGCACGACTTCCAGAGATTTCCGCACTTCCTCAAAATACGCCTCGAGCTCGCCTTCTTCAGGATCAAATATCGGCAGCTCAAAGCCGAACTGGTTTTGGCATAGCTCGGCCAGGCACGGGTTGGTGAGCACATCGTCTTCGAAGAGCTGAACGGAATAGCGCGTGTTCACCGTTTTGCGTTTGAACTCGACGGGGATGAAGACCAGCGGCGCTCTGGAAGTTACTGCCTGATCCTCAACCTCGCGCCATTCGACGATGCCGAGGGTCATATACAAGATGTTGTAGCCCTGCTCCTGAAGGGCGCTGGCGGCTTCACGGGCGAGGTGGACGAGGCGGGTTTGGAGTTTCTCGCCAGTGAGCAGGGTTTGAAGATTGCGGTCCTGGTGGCGATCGGATGGACTGGTCGCACTCACCGGCGCCAGGGGAAGGTCGTGCGTTGGTCGAACCGCTGGGGAGGGAGATAGAGGGGTGCGTGACAGATTCGGCGGCGGCCCTTCTTCCCTCCCCCGGTACGCCGGGGGAGGGTAGGGAGGGGGTTCTTTTTGGCTTTGGATTCCTGTTCCAACCAATGCCTCGCCGGCCCCCTCCCCAACCCTCCCCCGGCGTACGGGTGGAGGGAGCAGAGATAGAGCATCACCGCGCGATGGAGGCGGTGCTTCGTTGGTGAGCGGCTCGCGCAGGGGTTTTGGCGCTTCCTCGCGGGAGAGGAACTGCATGGTGCGGGCGTCATCGACGAGGACGCCGTACACCTGGGCGGGGATTTCATCCACGATCTGGAGTGTGGATTCGCCTTTGGCCTGATGATTCAGCAGGCGGTTTCGGCGCGTGAGATCGAGCAGGCGACGGCGAATATCCTGGAGTTTGGTTTCGACCAACGTTACGTCCTTTGTTGGGCCGCCAGCGTGGGGCGACCGGGAATTATCGGAGCGGCGACCGTTGGACTGAAGATCGAACTGCGTTATGGGACCTGGCCTGGTCGAGGCTCCGTTGGGGAATGGTTTACCACGAAGGCGCGAAGACACGAAGGGAAAGGGCCGGCGGGAAAGCAAATGATTGCCGGGAGGTGGCCAACCTTTGGGGTTGGTTTAGAATCGGGGTGATAAAATCGTTCGCGTTTTTTAAGAGATTCGAGTCCGTTCGGCGAGGGTGAGTACACCCTCGCACTCACGGACTCGATGCAGACAAGAATGTCCGCACCACCTTAATGGGCGGGCGAGAATCATATCGGCCCCCAAAAAAGCGCTATCGGGACGTGCTATGACCAAAGCGATCGTGACATTGGCCGTCGGTGATGAATATCAGGCGCTTTGGGAAACCAAAGCCCGGCCATCGTGGGAGCGCTACGCTGCGCGGCATGGCTATGAAATCATTGCGCTTCACGAACCGATAGACCCTTCGCCGGAAGTCCAGCGTTCGATGGCGTGGCAGAAACTGCTGATCCTCGGGCATCCGAAGGTCAGCGGATTCGATCGAGTTGTGTGGCTCGACTGCGATCTGATTATCAATGCGGAGGCGGCGCCGTGCATTGTGCAGCATACACCTGAGGAGAAAGTTGGGGCCGTGCTGGACATGGCCCTGCTTTCGCATCCGGGATTGAGTTTGCCATTTGAGCTGGTGAACAACTGGCGGGGCTCGAATGCATCGTTCAGTCAGAAGATATATGAATTGAACGGCCTGCGGACGCCGGCGCCTTATTTCATCAACGGCGGCGTTTTGGTTTTGAGCCGGTCGCATCGCGAAGTGTTGGAGCACGTTTATCGCACTTACCGCCAGGGACAGTACAGCTACTACGAGCAAATCGGCCTGTCGTATGAGCTTTTGACGCGGGGATTGCATCACGCACTCCTTCCGCAATTCAACGCGCTGTGGCTCGAATATCGAAGCGCGGCGTATCCGTTTGTGGATCGATTGCCGGCCATGCTGCCGATGTGCATCGCGGTGGCGTTGCGAAATTCGTTCTTCCTGCACTTTGCGGGGCATCGTCGCGATATGGAAGCGTATGACCCGGACGTGGTAGCGCGCGATCGTTCTGTTGTGATGGGCCCAAGGTATATTCAACGCGTGGCATCAGAATGGACAGCACTGGCGGAGGCCGGTGCAAAAACCGAAAAGCGGGAGACTTGAAATGAAACATCAGCCAACGCGGCAATGGGGATGGATCGGATTTGGGCTGTTGGTCGGGGGAATGATCACCTGTGGCGTTGCCCATGGCGCGGATCTGACGGATCGGGCCAAGGCGTTTGTGGCCGAGCATGAGAAGGCGGTTCGCCCGCTGGAAGTGACGGCATCGCGGGCGTGGTGGAATGCCAACACCTCGGGAAAAGACGAGGATTTTAAGACCAAGCAGGCCGCGGAGGAAAAACTGGTCGAGACGCTGGCGGATCGAAAGGCGTTTGCCGAAGCCAAATCGCTTTACGATCATCGAGCGGAAATCACCGACCCGACGATGGCGCGATGCATTGAGGTGATTTACCTGCAACGGCTATCGCTCCAGACCGACCCGGCCCTGTCCAAGGCGATCATCGCAAAAGAAAACGCCGTCGAGCAGGCATTTAACGTCTACCGCGCGAAAGTGGATGGAAAGGAACTGACCGCCAGCGCCGTGACGGAAGTATTGAAGACCTCGAAGGATTCGGCCCAGCGAAAAGCGGTATGGGAAGCGAGCAAGGGCGTTGGGAAAGTTGTCGAGAAAGACCTGAAGGAACTTGTGAAGCTGCGAAACGAGGGCGCCCGGCAGCTTGGGTTTAAGAACTTTCACGAAGCAACGCTCTTCACCGGCGAGCAGACAACCGCGGATGTGATGAAGCTGTTTGATGAACTCGATCAGCTCACGCGCGGCGCGTTTGATAGTGCCAAGCGCGAGATGGATCAGAAGCTGGCGGCCAATTGCGGGGTGAAGGTTGAGGACCTGCGGCCTTGGCATTATCACGATCCGTTTTTTCAGGAAGCGCCGGCGGTATTTGGCGCGGACCTGGATGCCCCCTACCGCCACGCCGATCTGCTGAAGTTATCGCGAGACTTCTATGCGGGGATCGGTCTGCCGATTGATGACGTGCTGCAACGTGGAGATTATTTCGAGAAGCCGGGCAAAAGCCCACACGCATTCTGCTCGGATATCGATCGGGAAGGCGATGTGCGGGTGCTGGCGAATGTGGTGCCCAACGAATATTGGATGAACACGTTGCTGCACGAACTGGGGCATTCGGTTTACAGCAGCAAGAATATTCCGAAAACGGTTCCTTACACGCTGCGCACCGCCTCGCACACACTGACGACCGAAGGCCTGGCAATGATGCTTCAGCGGCTGGCGGATTCGGAACTGTGGATCAAGCAGATGGGCATCACCATCGACAACCCCCAGGCTTTTGCACAAGCCGCGGCGCGGGCGCGGCGCAATGAGCTGTTGGTGTTCTCGCGGTGGTGCCAGGTGATGCTGCGGTTTGAAAAGAGCATGTATGAAAACCCCGACCAGGACCTCAACGCGCTCTGGTGGGACCTGGAGGAAAAGTATCAGGGCATCAAACGGCCGGAAGGACGAAACGAGCCCGATTATGCCAGCAAGATCCACATCGTGACTTCTGCCTGCTATTACCACAATTACATGATGGGCGACTTGTTCGCATCGCAGGTGCATCACGCCATCGCCCGCGATGTGTATCACGGGGCCGACCCGCGCACGGTCACGTATGTTGGCAATAAAGCGGTCGGACAGTTTCTTCAGGAAAAGATTTTCAACGCGGGGAATTTGAAGAGCTGGAACGAGCTGACAAAGTTTGCCACGGGAGAGAATCTCAATGCCAAGGCGTTTGCACAGGATTTTAAAGGGCAAGGCTTCGACATGGCTCCGTGATAGACATCGTTTGCCGGCGCTCGGTGGAAACCTCCCTAGGACCTGCTGCACATCGAAATGACCATGCGCGCTGATCCGAATCTTGGCGGCAGTTGAAATCGGCATTGTGGTGGTTTTGGCGAGGAGAATTGCCGCGCTCTGAGAATCCGGGGCGGCGCGGGGTACCGCTCTACCCCGGCGTGGGGGCTTATCGGGGTGGGCCGCGGCCTTTAGGGTGGGCGGGGCGCAGGGTGAATTCAGCGAGCCGCGCGTGATTCGGCAAATTCCAGATCCTTCGCTGCGCTCCAGGATGACAAGATCGAGGATTTCAGTTGGGGGGGTTCACCCAAGCGTTTTGCCGCCGTTGATAGCGATGTTCTGGCCCGTGATGAAGTTGGCGGCATCGGAGGCGAGGAACGCGACGGCCGCGCCGATATCGGTGGGAACGCCCATGCGCTGCATGGGCACATCCGCGGCATACGCATCTTTCGCCGATTGCGGGTCGTTGACGTGGCGCTCGGTGGGGATCCACCCGGGGGAGATGGTGTTCACGGTGATCTGAAACGGCGCCAGCTCGCGCGCCCATGAACGACTGAGGCCGAGCTGCGCGCCCTTGGCCGAAACGTAGTTTGAAAACTGCGGGATGCCCAGGTCAAACACTTCGGATCCGATTTGAATAATCCGGCCATACCTCCGCTTTTTCATCTGTGCCAGCGTCGCCTGCATCAGTAGCACCGGGCTCTTAACGAAAAACTCCAGTTGATCGAGACAGGCGCGCCACGTCAGTTCTTCGAGCTTGAGCATGGGCTGAGGGCCGGTCGCGTTGATGACCAGGACGTCAATCGGGCCGAACTTTGATTCGACGGCCGCGACCATTTGCTTAACTTGCTGTTCATCACGCACGTCCGCCTTGAAAGCCGCGGCGCGAGCGCCGGACTTTTCCAATTCCGCGGCGAGCGCTTCAGCCTTCTCGGGCGAAGAGAAATAATTCAGCGCCACAGCCGCTCCGGATTCCGCCAGCGAGCGGGCAATAGACGCGCCCAATCCACGGGAAGCGCCAGTGACCAGGGCAACGCGGTTCGGTAGTGCGTGTTTCATGAAGTAGAGAATGTAACCGCGGGTTACACGCCGCGACAATTCTTCGAGCGACTGCTCGGGCGGAAATTCAGTTCAGGAGGACTCATGCGTGGTGCAATGCGAGGTTTGATCTGTGCCGTGGCGTTCATGGGTAGCGTTGGGCATGGGTCTGTCCGCGCCGAGGCTCCGCCCAAGCAAGAGTCCGCGACTGGAATCACACACGGCTTCCTGGCGCTTGGAAACGAAACCTACATCATCGACGAAGCCGGCAAGGTCACCTGGAAATATCCCCGCGGCACGCGCGATGGTTGGGTGCTACCCAACGGCAATGTTCTGTTGGCCGTGAACAAGGACCGCGAGTTTCCCGGCGGCGCGGCCATTGAAGTCACACGCGAAGGAAAAGTCGTATTTCAATTCAAAGGCACGCAATCTGAGGTGAATACGGTTCAGGCGCTGGAAGGCGGCCGGGTCATGCTGACCGAAGCGGGATCGCATCCGCGAATCCTTGAAGTGGATCGGGAAGGTAAGATTGTCGTCGACGTGCCGATTGCGGCGCAAACAAAAGATCTGCATCTTCAGACGCGCATGACGCGAAAATTGCCGAACGGCAACTATCTCGTGCCCCAGTTGCTCGACAAGGTGGTGCGCGAATACACGCCGGCGGGGAAAATCGTCTGGGAGGCCAGGACCCCCGAATCGCCGGCCGAGTGCTGGCCCTTCACCGCCATCCGCCTGGAGAACGGCAATACCCTGATCGACTGCACCCACGGGAAGATCAGCATTGAAGTTGATCCGGCGGGCAAAGTCGTCTGGCAATTGTCCAACTCGGATTTGCCCGAGCCCCTGCTGAGCGATCCCTGTGGCGCTCAAAGGCTCCCGAACGGCAATACAGTGATCGCAAGCTACGGATCATCAAAGCCCGGTGAAGTGAAGCTGCTGGAAGTGACACGGGAGAAGAAAGTTGTCTGGACGTACCGAGACAGTAAGAATCACGGCATCCACGAATTGCAGATCCTTCAAACCAATGGGCAGCCGCTGGCGGGAAATCTGTGGAAGTGATATGCCGGGCCGCGAGTTTTAAGAACCGCCCGTGAGCCGGCCGATTTCTCTTCCTTGCGGCGGCTGCGCGCCGCCACCTCCCGCTGGCTAAATGAGTCGCTGAAATACCGCCCAGAGTCACAAATGAAAGGCCTCCGGGGATAGGCTCTTTCAATCGGCGCTGCATATCCGCTTTAATGTGATCGCCCGATTAAGAAAGTGTTTAGATTTTGCTTGACGGATTCTCACGGCCGCCGATAATCGCGGGTGGTTAGGTGCAATTCTCCGCTCCTGGTGCGCGGCGCAACTTGTCCGGCGAGCGAAGCAGTTTAACTGATTGGGAAGGACACATGCCGTTCAATTTGGACGGTGGGTTCTGTTGTGTCCAGAGCTTTGCTTAGGGTGTGAGACGGGAGTTGTGATGCATCGGTGGGATGGCGAGTGGGCGTGCGCGGGGAGCGCGCGCCACGACCCAATTGACAGGGCTGGGGAACCCGACGCCACTTGCGGGCGCGTGCAGGTTTCCGGGCGGTTCTTCACCTGCGCCGGGTCCAAATGGTATGTGGCGGGGCTTACCTATGGGCCGTTCGAGCCCAATGCCGCCGGCGAACCATTTCCATCGATACAACAGGCAGTCCATGACTTAGCGCACATGCGACGTCTGGGTGCGACCGCGCTGCGACTCTACCATCCCCCGCCGCGATGGCTGCTGGATCAGGTTCAGATTAACGGCCTCAAGGTGCTGATCGATGTGCCCTGGCAGAAGCACCGCTGCTTCTTTGAGGATTGGTCGGCCCGAAAGGATGCGCTGGCTTCAGTCCAGAGGGCTGCCGCATCGTGCGGAAGCCATCCCGCAACGTTTGCTTTGAGCGTGGCCAACGAGATCCCGAAGGACATCGTGCGCTTCTACGGCGCTCGGCGCGTCGAGCAGTTTCTTGCCGAGTTGATGGATGCGGCCCGTGAGCGGGCGCCGGAGTGCCTGGTTACCTATACGAATTACCCATCAACCGAATTCCTCAGTCCGCCGGGCGCCGATTTTTTGTGCTTCAACGTGTACTTGGAGCGACAGGCTCAGTTAAGTCCTTATCTGGATCGCCTGCAGCATCTGGCGGGCTCGCGGCCGCTGATCCTCGGGGAATTTGGGCTCGATGCACTCCGGAACGGCGCACAGGTGCAGGCGCAGGTGCTTGCCGAGCATGTGCATTGCGTATTCCGCCGTGGCCTGGCCGGTTCGTTCGTGTTCTCTTACACCGATGACTGGTTTACCGGCGGGCATCGCATCAAGGACTGGGCCTTTGGAGTGACCGACCGGTCACGAAACGAAAAACCGGCTGCCACGGCTTTGAGCAAGGTATGGGCGACGGTTCCGGATGTGGGTCGCGAGCTACTGCCAAAGGTGTCGGTCGTGGTCTGCTCCTACAACGGCGCCCGCACTCTGACAGACTGCCTTCGCGCCATCTGCGTGCAGGATTATCCGGATTATGAGGTGATCCTGATCGACGACGGATCAACCGATCAGACCCCGGCCATCGCGGCTCAGTTTCCCAAGGTCCGCTACCTCCACCAGTCAAACCTGGGGCTCAGCGCCGCACGGAACACCGGTGCGCGCGTGGCGTTGGGAAGAATCGTTGCATACACCGACTCCGACTGCGTTGCCGACGACAAATGGCTTCACTACCTCGTCACCGCGATGGTGGATCAGGAGGTGGATGCGATCGGGGGGCCCAACATTCCACCGACCGACGATTGCATGATTGCGCGGTGCGTGGCCGCCAGCCCCGGCGGTCCGAGCCATGTGATGCTCGACGATCGGTACGCCGAGCATGTGCCTGGTTGCAACATGGCGTTCGATCGCGAGCGGCTGCTGGCGCTGGGCGGCTTCGACCCGCAGTTTCGCGTCGCCGGGGACGACGTGGACATATGCTGGCGGTTCACGGATGCCCGGCTGCGCATCGGTTACGCGCCCGCGGCCCTGGTGTGGCATCACCGCCGGCACACCGTGCGGGGCTATTTCCGCCAGCAGAAAGGTTACGGCAGGGCTGAAGCGATGCTATCCTTTAAACACCCCTTGCGATTTAACGCCATCGGACAGGCGCGATGGCACGGCGTGATTTATGGCGAGGGCGCGATCGGGCTGCCGCTGGCCCCTCACCGCACATGGCATGGACGATTCGGTACCGGCTTGTTCCAAGTTGTCTATGCACACAATCAGTACAGTCTGTGGGCATGGCCGACCATGCTTGAATGGCACGCGGTATGGCTGGTCCTGCTGGCCAGCGGCGTATTTTGGAAGCCAATCGCGTTTCCGGCCGTTCTCATGGCCGCGATTTCGCTGATCGCCGCCTGGCGTTCCACACGATCTGCTCCGCTGCCAAGCGGGGCCCCGCGGCGCTTCCGCGTGCTGGTGTATCTGCTGCATCTGTGTCAGCCGGTCGTCAGAGGGGCGCAGCGATACCGCTATCGGCTCGAAAACAAGAGCATTCCCAGTTTCCCGCCGGCGGGCGAGGCCAAGTATTCCTCCGTGAAGCGGATATCGGTCTCACAACGTGACATGTATTGGAAAAGCCGGCTCGGTAAGAAACGCGAGGACTTGCTTTTGGCATTTGTCGAGGTGGTTGGCCGGGCAGGGTGGCGCGGGGTATTTGACTCCGAATGGGAGCGGTGGGACTGCTCGTTGTTCGGCGGGCGCTGGCACCAGTTGTATCTGCACACAGCCACCGAGGACCTGGGCGGTGGGCGATCGTTCACCCGGCTGCGTTGCACCATTCGAACGACGCGGCTGACGCAAGTTCTTCTGGCATGTGCCTCGGCTGCACTGGCCGCCGCGTTGGCGGCAGGCAGGCCGATCGTGGCGGCACTCGCCGCCACCTCGTTGCTTGCCGTCGGGACGGCCGCGCTTTTCGGACGGCAGCGCTGCTGGCGTGCCTTCGTGGCGGCAGCGCGTACGGCGGGCGCCGAGGCGGGCCTCGAGCCGGTGTCAGTCCGCGCCGGCAATGATCACGTTCCCGCCCAGGATTTTCAGATTCAGGAGCCGGCCAACGTATTGGCCAGATGATCATGCAAAACAAATACTCTTCGAGGGTTAATACCATGAATCAATGTGCTTCCTCTTTGCGGCTGGGGCGCGGGGGCCGATCCGGATTTACGCTCGTCGAGCTACTGGTGGTGATCGGAATTGTGGTGCTGCTCGCGGGCCTCTTGCTGCCCGCGGTCGCCGGCGCCAGAGAGCGGAGTCGGCGAACAGCTTGCCTGTCGAATCTGCGCCAGATTGGCATGGCGATGATCATGTACGCCGGTGAGTCGCGCGGCCGGTATCCCAACGCCAACCCGCCGCAGTCGGCTAAATCGTACGTCCCCACCAATCAGCTCTTCACGTACATCGCCGCCCGGTATTTGTCGGGGTCGGCCGCGGTGTTCCATTGCCCCTCGGATCGAGACCCGGTGCCGGAACGGATCGAGACGGCCGACTATACGCTGCCCAACTCCGCCCGCGTCAGCTACGACTTCTACACGATCCGCTGGCAACCCGAGTACGGACCGCTTCTGGGAAAGCTCAAGGGTGAAGCGCCGTTGGCCTGGGACCTGGATGGGGGCAACCCGTTGGTGGACCCCAGCCAAAACCACGGCACCCAGGGCGGGAATGTCGCTTTCGCCGATGGTCACGGCGAATGGCAGGTACAGAATGCCTGGGACGGGGCCGACTGGCCCAGCCCGGCCCAGCGATACTACAACAGGTAAAATGCGAGGCGAAATGGCAGGCTCATCGAAGTGAAAGACGCGCGCTACAATACCCTGGAGCTCTACCGCCGCCTTCTCGCCCAAGCCCGCCCCTACGGGGTGCTGGTCGGGTTGACGCTGGCCGTGGAGCTGCTTGCCGCTCCACTGGCTTTACTGATGCCGGTTCCGCTGAAGATCGTGGTGGACAACGTGTTGGGCGGGCGGCCACTTCCGAGATTCGCGTGGGCGATCGTCGGGGGCTCGCCCGCCGCGCTGCTGACCGCCGCCGTGGCGATGCTCGTCATCGTCACACTGGCCGCGCTGGCTCAGCGGATGGCTAGCGCCTGGCTCAACGCCTACGTCGGGGAGCGCCTGACGCTGGACTTCCGCACGCGACTGTTCGGGCACGTCCAGCGGCTGTCGCTTTCGTACCACGACGCGGCCGGCACGGCCGATACTACGTACCGAATCCAATACGACGCTCCCGCCATTCAGTGGGTCCTGGTGGATGCGCTCGTTCCGCTCCTGGGCGCCATCGGCAGCTTCTGTGCGATGCTCTACGTCACCGCGCGGATCAACCTGAGGCTCGCACTGGTCGCGCTAACGGTGTCGCCGGTGCTGGCGCTGCTGGCCAGGCTCTACAGCGGTTCGCTGCGCAAGCGGTGGCGCTCGGCCAAGAAGCTGGAGAGTTCGGCCATGGCAGTGGTGCAGGAGGTGCTCTCGGCCGTCCGCGTCGTGAAGGCGTTCGGCCGCGAGCAACGGGAGCAGGAGCGTTTCGTCGATCACTCGGCCAAGGGCGTCCGCGAGCGGCTCCGGGCCACGCTCCAGGAAGGCGCGTTCGCCATGTTGGTGGGCCTGACTACCACGGGCGGGACCGCGGCGGTGCTCGTCGTGGGCGCCTCCGCAGTCCGCGCCGGCACTTTGTCCCTGGGCAGCCTGTTGCTGGTCATGTCGTATCTCGCGCAACTCTACGAGCCGCTCAAGACCATCGGGAAGAACGCGGGGTCGCAGCAGAAGGCGCTGGCCAGCGCTGAGCGCGCGTTCGCGCTGCTCGATCAGGTGCCCGAGGTTGCCGAGCGCGAGCACGCGCGGCCGCTGGCCCGCGCCGCGGGCGCCGTCGTATTCGAGGATGTCGGCTTCGCCTACGCCTCCGGGCAATCGGTCTTGCGCGACGTCAGCTTCGTCGCCCCGCCCGGTTCGCGGGTCGGCATCGGCGGTGAGACCGGCGCCGGCAAAACCACGCTCCTCAACCTGCTGGCGCGGTTCTATGACCCCGTGTCTGGTAGAATCCTGCTGGACGGCGTGGACCTGCGCGAGTACCGCCTGCGCGACTTGCGAAATCAGTTCGCCATCGTTCTTCAGGATCCAGTGCTCTTCCCCACCAGCATCGCGGAAAACATCGCCTACGGGCGACCGTCGGCCGACGAGGCCGAAATTGTCGCCGCGGCGCGCGCGGCCCACGCACACGAGTTCATCGAACGCCTGCCCGACGGCTACGACACGTTGGTGGGCGAGAGGGGCATGAGGTTGTCCGGTGGCGAGCGCCAGCGCATATCGATCGCGCGGGCGTTTCTCAAGGACGCTCCGTTGTTGCTGCTGGACGAGCCAACCAGTTCGGTGGATGTGGCGACCGAGGCGGTGATCATAGAGGCGATCGAGCGATTGATGAGCGGCCGGACGACGTTCATGATTGCGCACCGGACTTCGACTCTGGCGGCGTGCGACCTGCGACTGGAGCTGGGCAACGGCCGGCTCGTGGAAAGACGGGCCGCTCCCCAGCGACCCGACGCGCGTGCCGTCGCTCTTGCCGCACACGCACAGGGGCCAGAGCCCGCAGGTTCGGGGGGATTGGCCCTATGACAGTAGCCGCCGCACCAGGAATACCCGAATCCGACGTTCTCGCCGGTACCCTCGCCAGCGTGCTGGGGGCCGAGCGCCGCGAGCACGTGACCATCCTCGAGCGGCGGGCCTTGGGGGAGGGAACGTTTCATGGCGAAGTGGTCAAGTATCGCCTTGCCCGCGGACGCCCGCGGACCTTGTTCTGCAAATACGGGAACTCCGAGGACAACTTCGGTTACGGGCACAGGGGCGGCCCTCCGTACGAGGCTGCGGTGTACCATCGGGTGCTGCGCCATTCGCGGTGCACTTTGCCGACGTTTCGGGGTTGCCGCACCGACCGCGACGGGAGGGGCACCTGGCTGGTCCTGGAGTTCCTCGAAGACAGCTACCGCGTCAATCATGCGCCCGACTACCGGCAAGCGATGTTGCTGGCTTCGGCGTGGATCGGGCGATTCCACGCCGAGCGCGAGCCGGCCCTGCGCCGGCGCGTGCCGCGATTCCTCAAGCGGTACGACGCGGACTACTACGTCGGCTGGGCGCGCCGCACCCGCCGCCTCGCCCGGCCGCTGCGCGACCGGTACCCCTGGCTGACCGACGTCTGCAAGAAATACGAAAGTGTGGTGGAGGAGATGCTCGTGGCGCCGCCGGTCGTGGTCCACGGGGAATACTATCCGAAGAACATCCTGATTCACGAGGGGACGATCTTCCCGGTGGACTGGGAATCGGCCGCCATCGGCTTCGGGGAGATTGACGTCGTAAGCCTGACGGACAACTGGCCGCGGTCGATCACGCAACCTTGTGAGGAGGAATACGCCCGCCACCGCTGGCCCGCCGGCGCTCCGGTCGACTACCAGCGGCGGCTCGATCTTGCCCGTCTCTACGTCCATTTGCGCTGGCTCGGGGATCTCCCGGAGTGGACGCTGGAGACCAGTATGTTCCGCTACCAGCAACTCCGTCGAACCGCCACGCGCCTCGGGCTCCTCGCGTGACCGCGCCGCGACCCATCCTCGTTGTGCTGGGCATGATGGGTGCGAGCCCGTTCGCGGGCGTGGCGTGGCAGGTGCTGCATCACATTGAGGGATTCCGCCGCCTCGGGTTCGACGTGTACTACGTCGAGGACACTGGCACCTGGCCGTACGACCCCGCGCGCAACGCCGTCACGGGCGACAGCGACTACGCCGTCAACTACATCGCGTCGATGATGAACTGGTGTGGACTGTCCGATCGGTGGGCCTACCGCTCCACCGCGCAGGCCGGCCGGGTTTACGGGCTGTCGGCGGCGCGGTTCGACCAAGTCCTTGCCGAAGCTGAAATTCTGGTGAACCTCACCGCGTCGACGGTCCTGCGCGAACAACACCTGGGGATCCCGATCAGGGTCTATCTGGAAACCGATCCCGTCCTGCCGCAGATCAAGGTCGCCCAGGGCGATGCGAAAACCATCGGCATTCTCGCCAGCCACACTCACCACTTCACGTACGGCGAGAACTTTGGCGCCCCCGACTGCGGCGTGCCGCTGGTCCGATTCCATTACGTGCCCACGCGCCCACCCGTCGTCACGGAGTGGTGGACGCGGGACGGTCAGCCGGACCAGGTGACCGCGCCCGCCTCCGATCCTGACAACTGGGCCGCTGATTTCACAACGATCGCGAGCTGGGCTCAGAACGGGAAGGATTTCCTCTGGCAAGGGCAACTCTACACATGGAGCAAACACCGCGAGTTTCTCAAGTTCCTCGATCTCCCTCTCCTCACGCCTCAGACGTTCGAGCTGGCGCTGGCCCGCGTTCCCGCCGACGCCCGCGAGGCCCTGCTGTCCCACGGCTGGCGCGTCCGCGACGCGCTGACACTCAGCAGGGACATCGGCCCGTATCGAGACTACATCATGGAGTCCCGGGGCGAATTCACGGTGGCCAAGGACCAGAACGTCCGCATGCGGAGCGGGTGGTTCAGCGACCGCAGCGCCTGCTACCTGGCCGCGGGCAGGCCGGTCGTCACGCAGGACACCGGTTTTGGCAACATCCTGCCGACCGGGGAAGGTCTGTTCGCGTTCAATACAATGGATCAGATCCTGGCGGCGTTCGACGCGATTCGCTCCGACTATTCGCGGCACAGCCGCGCCGCGCGGGCGATCGCACAGGAGTATTTCCGGGCCGAGACCGTCCTCAGCCGGCTCCTGGCCGACCTGGGCCTTTAACACGAGGGTTCGATCTTGGCCACCGTCCGCCACCTCATCGTGAATGCCGACGACTTTGGCATCAGTCCCGGCGTGAACCTGGGCATCATCGAGGCGCACGAGCGCGGCATCGTCACCAGCACCAGCCTCATGACCCGTTGGCCTGCGGCAGGGGAAGCCGCGGCGTACGGCCGGGCCCACCCGGAGTTCGGCATCGGCCTGCACATCGACCTCAGCGAGTGGGTCTGCCGGGACGGCCAATGGGAGGCGCTATATGAAGTGGTCCCGTTGTCCGACGCAGCCGCTGTGGGTGCGGAAGTCCGACGGCAGCTCGAGGACTTCCGACGACTACTCGGTCGCGACCCCGATCACATCGATTCTCACCAGCATGCCCACCGCAACGAGCCCGTACGCTCGGCAGCCCGCCAGCTTGCACGGGAGCTTTCCATTCCGCTGCGCCATTTCTCGCCCGCGGTTCGCTACTGTGGCGAGTTTTATGGGCAGGACGAACAGGGGCGATCCTACCCCGAGTTGATCGGCGCCGAGGCGCTGGTCCGCCTCATTGAAGGGCTTTGCCAGGGCGTCACCGAAATCTGCTGCCATCCCGCTCGCGGCGCCGATCTGGAGACCATGTATCTTCACGAGCGCCGGCGCGAACTGGAGTCGCTCTGCGACCCGCAGGTCCGTGTTGCGATTGCCGCCGCGAAGGTCCATCTCTGCACATTCCAGTCCATTGCCGTCTGACGGCATCAACGGACGAGCTAAATAGACAAACCCGCGGGGCCAGGCCCGCGGGTTTGTCTGATTGCAGTCTTAAATCTTAAAGCTCAATCGTTTCGCTGAAGAATCAGTGGCTGAACCGACTGGGCCGACAGATTGAGTGCACCGCGCGCTTCAGCGGCCGCCGAGCGAATATCCAGGTTCTTTTCGCTGGTCACCACCTGCTGCAAGTCGTTGACTTGATTGCCATCCAGGTGATTGCCATGGAACTTGGCGCTGGTGGCCAGGCTTCTGTAAAGGCTGATGCGAATGGGTGCCGGAGTGGCGGCAGCCGATGCTCGATCGGCCAATGCGCCCTGCGATCGGGGCGAGTTGATCAACGCAACGGCTTCACCCACCGCCTGCACGATTTCAGGCCGCTTGTCACCCAGAGCCGACAGCAGCATCGGTTCGGCAACATTGAGATTAAACACCTGTCCCCGGCTGATCGCCAGGCGGGCCAGCAGGTTGGCGGCACGGAGCGAGAAGTCCGAAGCCGATCCGCTATCCATCGGAAGCCCACCGGCCTTTTTGCGTGCCTGCTCGATGGAGTTCACCAGGCTCTCGCCGCCGGTGGCCTGGGTGTAGCTGATCGTCGGGTCGTTCACCGACATCCGAGCCCAGGGCGACGCCAGGGAATGCACGATAATGAGCTTGGCCGCCCGCGCCAGCCGCGGGTTCTGAGATGCCAGGTCGATGGCATGGCTCACTTCGGGATTGCCCATGTCTTCAGACATGAGGATGACATCCACCGCGGGGATCGAGGTCGATTCCGCGATGGCCGAGGCCGAGTCGTTTCCACCGGCCGTGCTGTAATTCTTAAGCTCGGATGCCAGCCGTGCGCGGTCATTTTGCGGTGCGATGATCAACACGCCCGACGAACCACTCTGCGACACCGCTTCGGCCAATAGCGGAACAACCAGTTCCTGCCCCTGGAAGGGCCGTTGAGGAAGAGCCGCGGCCAGCGCGAAAGCTGCCTCAAACCTTACTTGTCGATCCGAAAACCGCATGGCCCGAACCAACGGATCGCCCTGACCGCCCGAAAACAGATTGCTCTGACCGACAATGCCCTGAAGGGACTTGATGGCCGCGAGGGCGACCGCAGCGCTGGTGGGTGTATTGTCTTTAAGCGAGCGATCGAGCACGACGTTCAGGTATCGAGCGCCTTCGGCCACGTTGTAATAGTGAGCCTGGGGTTCATCGGGCATGCGGGTCGGGTCAGGTTCACCGGCTGGCAAATCAATGCCGCGACGGATGTTGGCCGCCAACCACAATGCAACCGATTGGTCCGGCGACGAAGGCGCAGGCTGCTGCCGGAGCGCGTGCTCGGTTTCACGCATCGCCATGATGTCATTGAAGATCTGAGGCGGCACCGCCTTGTAGCTCAGGCCCCGATCGACCCAATACCAGATAAAAGCCTTGGGGCTTCGAGGATCAGGCTGAATGGACGACCTTCCATAATAGAAGGCATCGGCAAGCCCGTAGAACAGATCGCCCGCATTTGAATTTGGGCTGGCGGCACGCAACCGGGCCAGCGCGCTGGTGGCGGCTTGCTTGACCTGATTGGACGACTGCGGATTGCGCGCCAGCGCAACAAGGTAAGGCTGCACTGCGTTCTTGTAATCAATTTCGCCCAGGATCCCGCAGATGGTCGTCAGGGCCGGGTCATTGGGGTCCATCTGCGTGGCGGCAAGCAACGGGTTAAGCGCTGATGCGCCCAGGCTGATGAGTGCACGGCGAACGACGTCATGGGTCTGAACGTCCTCGGGCTTCTGGCTCATCAGGATCGCGACCAACTGAGGAACGGCCAGTTCACCCGAATTGCTTAGTTGCTGCATCGCAAGCGAGAAAGCGCGCTCGCCTTGATCCAGCCGCTTGATGTTCATCGCAATGAATTCGGGATTCTGACGGCGGGCAAACCGGCCCTTGTTCAAAACATCGATCACCTGGGTCGCAACCGTCTTCATCTTTGCATCGGCCGACTGCCATCGAAGCAGGGCCGTGTCCAGGTCGCTGGGCGCGCCGCTGGGCAGGTGATGCTGGCCGGCGATCGCCTCGAACGCCTTTAGGACGTCTTCTGGATTCTGCTGCCCGGCGGTAACGATCCTGGCGCCGAGGGCGGCCTGGATGTCGTAACGGCCGATTTCTCCGTAGTGCCAGAAATCATCGACCTGTTCATTGAGCGTTTGATTGGCCCCGACCTCGGGCATGGCCGGCTCGGTGGTCGCGCCGGCGGGCTCGGTTGCAGCCGGCATTGTCGCCGGGGGAGCGGCCGCATCAGCTGGTGGCGTAGCGGGAACTGTTGCAGGAGGTGCGGCGGCATCAGCCGGGGGATTGACCACCGGAGGCGCCGCCGTATCGCCGGTCGCGGGAGGCGCGGCCGAGGCAGATAGCATGGGCATTGCAAGCGAACAAGCGAGGGCGATGCACGGGAGCAGACGCGGTAGGCGCTTCATGGTGCTGGCCTCCAAGGGTGTACGGCGTGAGGGAATTGTTACCGGGGTGGGACCGGGCCCTCTTCGAAGCGGCGGGCACTTTCGGGTTGGGGCGGGTCCGCACCCGTACCCTCTGCACCCAAAAGCCTCAAAAGTCATTGGTTTTGAAGATAGATTCGCCTTCCAAACCTGTCAAGAAACCCCCGTCGCAACGTCAAGTCACGTTGCATCAAAATGCTCGGTATTCCCTCTCCCGGTACTCCGGGGGAGGGTAGGGAGGGGGTTTCTTTCGATGCCCAATAGATCTTTGCACAGACGGCGTCGGCATATATCAGAATGTCGTGGCCGTTAGTTCCGCCTGTAAAAGACCGCCCCCTCCCTACCCTCCCCCGGCGTACCGGGGGAGGGAGAAGAGGAAACAATTGAAACGCGACCGAATCGCTGGAATAATCAACCCGGATGGGGGTACCACATGTCTCTAGAGTGTTGCTCTGCGCCAGCAGAAGCATCCGAAGGTGGGCCGAAAATGAGCCAAACCATTACCTTTAAGGTGAACGGACAGAGTCGCCAGATCGAAACCGATCCGGATCGACCCCTCCTCGATGTGCTCCGGGAAGATCTTCAATTAACCGGCGCAAAGTTCGGCTGCGGCGAAGGGAGCTGTGGGGCGTGCAGCGTTCTGCTGGGGGATAAGCGAATTTTTTCGTGCAGTACCCCGGTGAAAAACGTGGCGGGCAAATCCGTCACCACCATTGAGGGCCTCAGCGAAGGCGACACGCTGCATCCGGTCCAGCAGGCCTTTTGTGATGCCGAGGCCTACCAGTGCGGATATTGCACGCCGGGGATGATCATGGCGACCGTGGCCCTGCTCAAAAATAAACCCCAACCCACCGAAGCAGAAGTCGTGACCTGGATGAACGGAAACCTTTGCCGTTGTTGCGGCTATCCGAGAATTCTTAAGGCTGTGCGGCACGCCGCAGGGCTCGAGGGAAGGTGACGCCATGCGAAGATCAGCAAATGACGGGGCGTCTGGCATGTTTGAGTTTGATGAGCCGGTTGATCGCGTCGGATCCCAGTCCGGACTCACTCGACGCGGTTTTGTGCAAATTCTTGGGGCGGGCCTGCTGATCGCGGTGAGCGCGCCGCCCTTATCGGCCCAGCAGCGGCGTGGGGGACGAGGAGGGGGAATGGGCGGGGCAGGCATTAAGAGTGTTTCTGCACGCGTCCATATCGGGAAAGACGGGTCGATTACCGTCATGACCGGTAAAGTCGAGGCCGGTCAGGGGTCGCGTACTGAGCTGACGCAGGCGGCTGCCGAGGAACTTCGGGTTCCGGTGTCCCGGATTCAACTGCTCATGGCGGATACTGGGATTGTTCCAGACGATGGAATTACAGCAGGCAGCGGAACCACCCCGCGAAGCGTACCGGCCGTCCGACAAGGTTGTGCCGCGGCAAGGCAGCTTCTGGTGGGGCTTGCGGCAAGTCGGTGGCATGTCGAGCCGGCATCGCTGATGGTTCAAGATGGCAAGATTTCGCAGAGCGGCAACACCCAAGCCATTGGCTACGCCGAATTGGCCGACACTGAAGAAGGCGCCAAAGCATTCCAGCAACCTCTACCGGCTGAAATTACGCTCACACCTTTAAAGGAGTGGAAAGTTCTGGGAACGGGCGTGGCCCGCCCAGACCGGGCAGACCTGGTCACTGGCCGGCACCAGTACCCCTCAGACATCATCCGGCCGGGCATGCTTCATGCGAAGGTGCTTCGGGCACCTTCATACAATGCCAACTTGCAGTCGATCGACATGGAGGTCGCCCGGGCGGTGACCGGCGCGGTGGCATTGCATGAAGTCGTGCGGGAAGGCACGCGCGAGGTCGATTTTGTGGGATTTGCAGCCCCCACCTCGTTCGCCGCCGAGCAAGCTTTGGCAGCCGCGGCCAAGACCGCCAAGTGGGAAACCAAGGACCATCCCTCCAGCAAAACCCTTTTTGAATACCTCCGCGAGCATGCACGCGGTGGCGTGCCCGCCAATCCATTTACGGATCAGCTGACCAAGGCTGCCAAAACGTTGCGGCAGAGCTATCACGTTTCGTACATCCAGCATGCCCCCATGGAGCCGCGTACTGCCGTGGCTGAATGGGAGGGTGACAAGCTTACGGTTTGGATGGCGACGCAAAATCCGTTTGGCTGCAAGACGAGCATCGCGCAGGCGATGAATATCAACGCGGCCAACGTGCGGGTGATCGTTCCCGACTTTGGCGGCGGGTTTGGTGGGAAGCACACTCCCGACGCGGGAGTCGAAGCGGCTCGCCTGGCGCGGGCTGCGCGGAAGCCGGTATCGCTGCAGTGGACGCGCGCAGAGGAATTTACCTGGGCCTATTTCCGACCGGCCGGGGTGATCGATATCGAAGCGGGAATGGACGCGGGTCACAAGATCACCTCGTGGCATCATGTGAATATCAATTCGGGCGGAAACGCCATGGATACCCCTTACCGCGCCGGCAGCGCGCGGGCGCAGGCAGTAGCGTCGGACCCTCCCCTGCGGCACGGGTCGTACCGCGGTTTGGCGGCGACGGCGAACATCTTCGCGCGCGAGTCATTCATGGACGAGTTAGCCGCGGAGGCCAAGATTGATCCCCTCGAATTCCGGCTCGCCCATCTCGAAGAGGGTCGCTTGCGCGATGTCCTGAAAGCCGCGGCGAATAAGTTCAAATGGGCTCAGCGCGTAAAGCAGAAGAATCCGACGGTCGGCGTCGGAATCGCCTGCGGAACGGAGAAAGGCTCCTTCACGGCAGCATGCGTCGAAGTCGGGATTGATAAAGACAAAGGCGATATCTCGGTGCGCCACGTTTGCCAGGCCTACGAGTGCGGGACCATTCTCAACCCCGATGGATTGATGGCCCAGGTGCAGGGCGCGATCATCATGGGAATCGGCGGCGCTTTACGCGAGAAGATGGAATTCGAAAATGGGAAGATCACCAACGCATCTTTCTGGCAGTATGAGGTCCCGCGGATGAAGGATGTCCCGGAAATGGACATCATCCTGCTGAACCGCCCCGATCTTCCGTCGACGGGCGCGGGCGAAACGCCCATCGTGGCGGTGGCCCCGGCCGTGGCCAACGCGGTATTTCACGCAACAGGCCAACGGATCCGCCAGATGCCCATCCAGCTTGCGGCGGCCACGACGGCGGCGAGGGTTTAGCCCGGAAAATTCATGATGGGCAACCGTCTTTCCCTCCACCGGTACGCCGGGGGAGGGTAGGGAGGGGGTTTCTTTCAGTGCCAAACAAAGGTTCGCATAAAATGCGTCGGGATACTTGGGAATGTCACGATTGAAAGTTCCGCCTGTCAAACCACGCCCCCTACCCTCCCCCAGCGTACCGGTAGAGGGAGAATTCGGCGTCTCCGCAGGTGAATAATCCGGATGAGTTCAGCGACAATGAATCCGGGGCTGCGCTTCGCACCCGATCTGGAGGATCCGTGATTTGTGCGATCGTCCTGGCGGCGGGGCGCTCGAAGCGGATGGGGGTGCAAAAGCTTCTCTTGCCCTTCGCCGGCAAAACCATCATCGAATACATCGTTGATCAAGTCGCGGCATCAACGGTCGAACACACGGTGGTCGTGACGGGCGCTGACTCGAGCGCCGTAACCGCCGCCCTCGCCGGCCGGCGTATGATCTTCGTGCCCAATCCGGATTTTGATTCTGAAATGCTCCAGTCCGTGCGATGCGGGCTGGCCGCGGTGCCCGGCCGATGCGAAGCGGTGCTGATCGTTCTTGGAGATCAACCGGCAATTCGACATGAGTGGATCGCGAAATTGATTGAATCATTCCGCCAACACGACGGACAGAAAATCATCGTTCCCGTTCATGATGGCCATCGCGGCCATCCCATGCTGATCCCGTCACGTTTCCATGACGAGCTATTGACCCGCCACGAGGAATCAGGGATTCGCGGCTTACTGAATGCCCATGCGGATGATGTCGTGCGCCTGCAAATGTCGGACGCTAACGTATTGGCCGACATGGATTACCCGGGCGATTATCGCAGAGAGCTGGAGCGCGCCCGCCATCGCACACAGTAATTGCTTCTAAATGACCAGTGGCACGGCCTTCCAGGCCGTGATCGGGGACGCTTCGGGGCTGGCGCCGGGTGAGATGTGGGAAAACCAAGTTTCCTTGACGGAGCATTTTCTTCCGGCAAATTCAGAGGGTTGTCCAACTGTCGAAACTTGGTTTTCCCACATCTAACCCGTCGCCGGTGGTCAACTCCCTCAATCATGGGCTGTCTTCGACCCTGAGGCTCAGACCCGAAGGGGAAGCCCA
>DAIOHQ010000041.1:0-24860 GCA_036744635.1 Tepidisphaeraceae bacterium
GTATCGGCCCGCGATGTCGGCACCGGCAAGGCCAACAAGATCACCATCCAGGGCAGCGGCGGGCTGTCCAAGGAGGAGATCGAGCGGATGAAGGTCGAGGCCGAGCAGCACGCGGCCGAGGACAAAAAGCGGCGCGAGACGATCGACCTGAAGAATCGCGCGGACAGTCTGGTCTACGCGACCGAAAAGTCGCTCAAGGATTATGGCGACAAGGTGGGCGGCGAAGCGCGCGGGCAGATCGAAAGCGCGCTGAATAACCTCAAGGATGCGCTGAAGAGCGATGACGGCGACCGCATCAAGGCGGCCATGGAAAACCTGGAGAAATCCAGCCACAAGCTGGCCGAGGAGATGTACAAGTCGCAGAGCGCGCCGGGCGGGGAAGCGGCGGCGGGCGGCGGTCCCGGTCCCGAGGCCAGCACCGACCGCGGCGCGGGCGCGGGCGGCGAGGCGAAAAAGGATGAGGATGTCATCGACGCCGAGTATGAAGTGAAAGAATAAGCAAGGTTTTCCGGTTTTAACGATTAGCTCGCCCGTTCCCGCCGGGCGAGCTTTTTTATCTACTGCGAATTTCATGCTGGATTTCGTAGCACGGGTTTCCAACCCGTGCCAGACACCTTCCGATTGCAGAAGTGTGTGAGGATGCCACACCTTCTGGCACGGGTTCAGGAAAACCCGTGCTACGCAGACAGTGTGAATAATTGTTTTGCCTTGCGAATTGCCGGCCGATACGATGCGGCGGCAGGTTCGACGCACAGGAATTTGGAGGAGGAGAAACATGTCCACGCAACGCGCCGTTCGGCGCATCGCCGCGGCATTGCCGCTTATGGAAACGATGGAATCGCGGGTGCTGCTTACCGTGGCTTACCCGGCCGGGTTTGTGGACTCCACCATCGCCTCCGGCTTGGTCAGCCCGACTTCCGAAACGTTCGCGCCTGATGGGCGGATCTTCATCACCGAGCAGGCCGGGCGGGTGCGCATCTTCGAGAACGGCCAGCTTCGTTCCCAGCCGTTCCTTACCGTGCCGGTCGACAGCTATATCGAACGCGGGCTGGGGAACGTCGAACTGGATCCGAATTTCGCCAGCAACGGATTCGTGTACGTCTATTACACCAAGTCCGATCCCTCCAATCCCAACGTGGCCAACAACGGCTCGCGCAACCGCCTCAGCCGCTTCACGGTCAGCAGCAGCAATCCCGATGTCGCCAATCCCAACAGCGAGGTGGTGCTGCTGGATAACATCGCCGCCACCACCGGCTATCACAACGGCGGGGCGATGCATTTCGGCCCGGATGGGATGCTCTATCTTTCCACCGGTGAAGCCGGCATCTCCAGCAACGCCCAGGATCTTTCCAAAATCAACGGGAAGATGCTTCGTCTGAACGTCAGGAATTATCCCAACTCGATCATTCCCACGGACAACCCGTTTTACAACACGGCCAACGCCCGCAAGGAAATCTGGGCGTATGGCCTGCGCAATCCCTACACCAGCACGTTCATGCCCGGAAGCTCGCGGCTTTTTGTCAACGACGTCGGCGGCAACGGCTGGGAGGAGATCAATGAAATCCTGAAAGGGAAGAATTACGGCTGGCCGACGGCGGAGGGAAACAGCAGCAATACCAGTTTCGTGAACCCTGTCTATACCTACAGCCACAACGGGACCGGCGCCGCCGTCACCGGGGGCGCGTTTGTCACCTCCAGCAAGTTGCCGGCGCAATACCAGGGAAAATATTTCTTCTTCGACCTCGTCCAGGGGTTCATGAACACCCTCGACGTCAATACCAAACAGGTCAGCCCCTTCGCCACCGGATTGGTCCGGCCGCTCGATCTGGATCAGGGGGCGGATGGCAACCTCTATTATCTTTCCAACAAGGAGGGGACGGTTCATCGCATTTCGTACGTCGGCAACGCCAATCGGCCGCCGATTGCGGTTTCCAGCGCGGATAAAACCAATGGTCTGGCCCCGTTGACGGTGAATTTTTCCGCGGCGGGCAGCTCCGATCCGGACAATGATGGGCTGAGCTACAAATGGAGCTTCGGCGACAACACCTCGGCCAGCGGCTTGACCGTCACGCACACCTATTCTGCCAACGGTGTGTTTAGCGCGGTGGTGACGGTCACGGACTCAAAGGGCGCCGCGACGGCGGCGGACGCGATCAAGATCACCGTCGGCAACCGGGCGCCGGTCGTCACCATCACGGCGCCAAAGAACGGGCTGACCTATGTGGGCGGACAGACCTGGAATTTTTCCGGCACGGCGGTTGATCCTGAAGAGGGAAGCCTGCCGGCGAGCGATTATGAGTGGTCGATCGTCTTTCACCACAACACCCACACGCACCCGTTCATGCCATCCGTGCCGGGAGTGAAAAGCGGGACTTTCGTGACGCCGAAGCTCGGGGAGGTCGATCCCGACCAGTGGTATCGCGTCCATCTGACGGCCACCGATTCCAAAGGGCTGTCGGCGACGACCTACATCGACATCATTCCGCAGAAATCCACGTTCACGCTGGCCAGCAACGTTGCGGGAATCCAGCTCAATCTGGACGGCTCGCCCAAGCCGGCCGGGACGGCGACGCTGGGGGTGGTGGGCATGACCCGGCAGCTTAGCGCGCCGGCGAGTCAGGTGGTGAATGGACAGACGTATCAGTTTGTTTCGTGGTCGGATGGGCAGGCGGCGACTCATAACATCGACACGCCGGCCAGCAACACCACCTATACGGCAACCTACAAACTGGCCAGCGGCGGCGGTGGTGGCGGGGGAAATGGGTTGAACGCAACCTATTTCAACAACATCGATTTCACGGGATCATCGATCAGCCGCATCGACGCAACGATCAACTTCAATTGGGGGAGCGGATCGCCGAGCAGCGCAATCGGCGCGGATACGTTCTCGGCGCGCTGGACAGGGAAGATCGTGCCGCGCTACAGCCAGACCTACACGTTCTACACCACCAGCGACGATGGCGTGCGGCTGTGGGTCAATGGCCACAAGATCATCGACAACTTCACCAACCACGCCCCGACCACCAACAGCGGATACCTGACGCTGGTGGCCGGGCAGAAATACGACATCAAGATGGAATATTACGAAAATACCGGCGGAGCGGTGGCTAAGCTGGAATGGTCAAGCTCTTCGCAGGCGCGGGAGATCGTGCCGAGCAGCCAGCTTTTTACGGCGTGAACCCAAGCTGAAGAGATCGGAGAAGGAGCGTGGACGGCGCTTCAGTGGCCGCGGGTCGGGTGCTATTATTGAGGGATCGAATCAAAGGACATTGCACGGATGCAGCGAAGCAAACGTTGGAATATTGCCGAGGCGCAGCCGGGGGCGGGGGAGCTGGCGGAGCGGCTGCGGACTTCGCCGCTGATCGCGCAGGTTTTGTTGAACCGCGGGATCGGCAGCGCCCAAGAGTGCCAGGCGTTTCTGCGGCCGAGCCTCAAGAGTCTGCCGGAACCGGCGGGGATTGCCAATTTATCCAAGGCATCGGAGCGGGTCGCGAAAGCAATCCGCGACGGGGAGAAAATCGTCATCTACGGTGACTACGACGTCGATGGCATCACCGCCACCGCGATCCTCTGGCACGCGATCACGCTGCTCGGCGGGAAGGTCGACTTTTACATTCCCCATCGCATCGACGAAGGGTATGGGTTGAACACCGAGGCGATGGCGCAAATTTGCGACGGCGGGGCGAAGGTGATCGTCACCGTGGATTGCGGGATCACGGCCGTCGAGCAGGCGAAGCTGGCGTGCGCGCGGGGGGTGGATCTGATCATCACCGATCATCATGAGTGGCACGAGGGGGAGGAGGAGCGAAACGGCGAAACGGCGCGCGGGCGAGACGGCGATGGGGATCCGCTGGCGGCGTCCGCTTCTTCGAAGCGCAAACCGCTTTTGCCGGAGTGCTTTACCATCGTGCATCCGCGCATGCCGGGGCATGCGCCGGCGTATGCAAATCCAGCGCTGTGCGGGGCGGGGGTGGCGTTCAAGCTGGCATGGGGAATCGGGCTGGCGATGAGCGGGGCGAACCGGGTGAGCGAGGCGTTTCGCAATTTTCTGGTGGATGCGACGGCGCTGGCGGCGCTGGGGACGATCGCGGATGTGGTGCCGCTGGTGGGGGAGAACCGGATTTTGGCGCACTTCGGACTGGGGGGATTGAAGCAGAGCAAGCTGATGGGATTGCGGGCCCTGATCGAGTCGGCCGGGCTGACCGGGCAGAATTTGGACAGCTATCACGTGGGATTTCTGCTGGCGCCGCGGCTGAATGCGTGCGGGCGGATGGGGCACGCACGGCTGGCGGTGGAAATGCTCACCCGCGCCGATGAGGCCAAGGCGAAGGAGATCGCAACCTATCTCGAGCAGCAGAACCGCGCCCGCCAGACGATCGAAAAGCAGATTCTCGAGCAGGCGCTGCAGCAGGTGCGCGAGAACAAGTTTGATGAGGAGGATTGCCGAGCGATCGTGCTGGGGGCTGAAGGGTGGCACGCGGGGGTGATCGGGATCGTGGCGTCAAGAATTGTCGATCGGCTGGGGCGGCCGACGGTGATGGTGGCGCTGCACAACGGGCACGGGCAGGGGAGCGCGCGGTCGATTCCGGGGTTTCATCTGGCCAAGGCGTTCGAGGCGTGCGCGGAACATCTGGAGGGATTTGGCGGGCATGAGATGGCGGCGGGGCTCAAGCTGCAGAGCGCGAAGTTTGGCGACTTCCGCGCGGCGTTTTGCGCTCACGCGCGGGAGGTCATCAGCCGGGAAATGCTGGTGCCGGAGCTGCACTTGGAATGCCTGGCGGAGCTGAAGGAAGTGACCGAGGCGCTGGTGAAGGATTTGCAGCGATTAGGCCCGTTCGGCCACGGCAACCGCAAGCCGCTGCTGTGCTGCCGCGGGCTGCAGATCGCATCGCCGCCGCGGCGGGTGGGGAAGGCCGGCGAGCACCTGCAACTGTTCGTCCGGCAGGGGGAGAGCTCGATGAAGTGCATCGCGTTCAACTATGGCGCCATGCTTGACCGCCTTGGCCCCGGCACCACGATCGACCTGGCCGTCGAGCCCTCGCTCAATGAATATAACGGGCGGGTGAGCGTGGAATTGGATGTGAAGGATTTGCAGTTCTCGACGTGAGGGAAAAACGCGGTAGTGGGTCGGTTTGGGTGCCACGGGTCGGCGTACTCGCAGACCTGTGTCTTACTATGTCGCTACGCGGCACAGGTCTCGGAATACCGCGACCTGTGGGACCCTGAAATTTCAAACTGACCCACTGCCGGAAACGCCGTGCTCCTACGGGCAGGGGTGCGCTTACAGGTTGCGAACAAATGTTGACGCAGGATTTTAACATTCCCTTGGGAGGGCGTCGCTTGCTACATTCACCTGCACCATTCTTTCCGGGGTTGCTCCGGGGAGGTGCTGATGCGGCGAAGATTTCGATTGGCGTCATGGGCATTCACGCTGACCGAGCTGGTTATTGCCATCTCCATCATTGCGCTGCTTGTGGCGATGCTGCTGCCGGTGATAAATAAGTCGCGGCGGGCGGCGCAGGCGGTGGTCTGCCTGGCCAACCTGCGGACGCTGGGGCAGGCGATGCGCACGTACGCCACTGAAAACCACGACTATCTTCCCGGATCGCCTTCCACCACTGCCCGGCACCTGTGGAATGTCGACGGCGCGGGGCAATATCAGCTTCAGCCCGGCATCTCGCGCAGCAACGTGCCTTCACCGGCCATCGAGCTGTTCGATTACCTCGGCCCGTTGGCGCAGACCATGCGGATCGCGCTGCCGGAGACGGATGATGGGACGGCCCGCTTCCGCGCCTATCGCAACCTGCCGCAGTTCAGTTGCCCGGCCAACGCGACGACGGCCATGCCGGAGTCGGGCGAGACGATCGAGGCCGGGCCGATGCTGTCGTATGTGACCGGCGTCTGCTTCATGCTGCTGCCGTGGACGGATTTCTACAACAACACCAGCTACGAAGACCGCGTGACGCTGCCCACCGGCGGCGGATCGCCTACGCCGGGGACGGGGAACTACTGGCTGGCGCCGGCGGGGTATGTGCCGAAGTTGAGGAAGGTGGGGCCGGCGCAGGGGAAGATTTTTCTCGCCGATGCGGCGCGGCGGATGCGCTTCTCGACGCCGCCGCAGTTCTATTACACGCCCAACGCCGAGCAGAAGGATTCGCTGTTCAGCGACTATGGCGCGTTCTGCGGGATCACGCGCAGCTATGACCGATCCGTGCCCAATGGAATGAACGCTCCGGCCATCGACGCCCGGCCATTCTCGTTTCGGCATGGAGCGACATCGGCGGGGAAGCGCACGGGGAGCTATCGGTTGAACGTGGTCTATTTCGACGGCCATGCCGAGCAGTTGGATGACCTGACGGCGGCGAACCCAGCCCTGTGGATGCCGACGGGGAGCACGATCTACAAGCCGAACCAGCGATTCAATGCGACCGATTACGTCTTCTGGCCGGATGTGGCGGCGAAGTATCTGGTGGGTGTGTCGCAGAGTAATCCGTATGTCGTGCCGTGATGATAGCCGTCCGATAATCCGCCATTCACTCGCATAAACCTTGTGCGATATCTGGCCGATGTAGATTAAAGCGATGCACGCCAAATCGGTCATTCTGGTTGTGGACGACACCAACTTGTGCCGGGAGTGTCTGGGGCCGCTGCTGGAATTGCGCGGGTATGAGGTGATCTCGGCCGGCGGGGGGAAAGAGGCGTTGTCGAAGCTGATCAGGCGGCGGCCGGACCTGATCGTGCTGGATCTGGCGATGCCGGATATCGACGGCCTGATGCTGCTGCGCATGATCAAGCAGAAGGACAGGTGGAAAAACATTCCGATCATCCTGCTGAGCGGGTACGTCAACCAGCAGGTGGTGGTGGCGGCGTCGAAGGCGGGGGTGCAGGAGATCCTGTTGAAGGCCAGCTTCACGCTCAAGGAATTCATCGCCCGGGTGGAGAAGCACCTGGCGCAGAAGCCGGATGCGGTTATCCCGGCGGTGGTTGCGGTGGTTGGATGAGCCACGTTGAGGGGATTGGGCGCGGTTGGATTCGAACCAACGAAGGCAGAGCCATCAGATTTACAGTCTGACCCGTTTGTCCACTTCGGTACACGCCCGGGTTTTGGATGGATCAGTATTGCCGAATCGGGGGGATTTTTCAACCGGCTGGTTTCTTCTCTTCCCACTGCAGCTCTTCGAGATGGTGCTGGATGTCGCCGGCGGATTGGAAACGCTGCAGGATGAGGGTATCCTTCAGGCCGCGAATGATCTCTTTTACCACCCGCGGCTGCCTGGAATAGTGTTTTCTCCCGCCGACGATGGTGTGGAAGACCTGGATGAGGTTGAGCACATCCTTGCGGATTTTGGCGCGGGTTGGCCGGCCGAGGTCGAAGAAATCCAGCAGCTTCACCTCGAAGCCGATTCCCTGGCGGCGGATCATGATGTTGTCGTCGTGGATGTCGCCGTGATATTCGCCGCGGGCGTGGATGGGGGCGATTCCCTTGGCGAGGCCATAGAGCACGTGCAGGGCTTCGAAGGTGCTGAGGCGGTGCTCGCGCTGGCCGGCGAGAAATTCCGAGAGCTTCTGGCCTTCCACCAGCTCGGAAATCACCACCGTCACTTTGCGGCGCTTCACATAGGCGATTTCCTGATGGTGATACTGCATCAGGATCGGGCAGTGCCGCAGGGCATCCAGCTTACGGGCATAGGTGATGGCGGCCTTGCCCATCGGGTCGCGGTGGGGATAGTAAAATTTTGCGGCGCGGCGGATGCCGGTTTTGCGTTCGACGATGACGTAGACTTCGCCTTCCCAGCCGCTGCCGAGGGGGCGCTCGATTTCGTACTTGCCGGCCACGGTCCGCCCGGCGGGGAAGTCAAAGCGGCGGATTTTGCCCGGGCGGTACATGCCGCCGATGATGATCGATTCGCCGCCCGCGTCAATGCGATTTTATGCCGGAATTCGCGGAAACCGGCTGGCCGGCGGAGCATGGGGAAGGGGGGGAGGCTGTGCGGGGGGATGAGAATAATGTCGGCAAGCCGCCCGCACCCAACCTATTGATTTATCGGCGTACCACTGATAGGCTGTATTCCGTGGAAGTTCGTCATGCCGACCGGAAATTGCAGCGGCTTGAAGAGAATACTGCGTATACCGCCGGCTTCGGGCGCGACGTCGTCCGAGCATATCGAAAGGTAATGCAGATCATTCGCCACGCGGCCGACGAGCGGGACTTCTATGAGTTGAAGTCGTTGCGCTATGAGAAGCTGAAGGGGGATCGTGCTGAACAGCGCTCGATGCAGCTGAATCGTCAGTTTCGTCTGGTATTGACGATTGAGGTGACCGAATCGCGGCGCACCGCGGTGATCATTGAATTGGTTGATTATCACTAGGAGTTTCCTATGCCGATGTTAAAAACATTTAAGCCGGCCGAAGTATTCTCGCCCGGGGAAATTCTGGCCGATGAGTTGGAGGCTCGGGGATGGACGCAGGCAAAGCTCGCGAAGATTCTCGGCCGGCCACTGCAGACGGTGAACGCGATTATCAACGGCAAGAAGCAGATCACGCCGCAGACGGCCTTGGAATTGTCGGCGGCATTGGGAACGTCGGCCGAGCTGTGGCTGAATATGGAGATGACCTACCGGCTTGCCAAGGCCGGCGATGTTGATCCGAGGATCATTGAGCGGGCGCGGGCGGCGAGTTAAGCAAGATCCCTCTGACTGAACTCCCTGAAAAAGTGCGTGCGTTTTATAACGCTGTGCCGGCGGGGGAATTGCATACAATGTTGGCGATGGAATTTCTGAAGAGCGCGGCGGGGAAGATTCTGAGCGGGGTGGTGGGGCTGATCGTGGTGATCAGCGCCATCTCGTGGTGGCGCATGGATGAGAGGACGCGGGCCGCATTGCTCTCCGGGAGCGGGAAGATCGGGTCCTGGCTGGGGGTGGTGCTGCTGGTGCCGTGGGCGACGTTTTTCCTGATCGGAAGGATCGGGCAGATGCGCTCAAACGCGGCGGGGGCGGCGCTGGTCCTGGGTTATACGATTGTCGAGATGGTCTTGCTGGGGTGGTTGTTTGGGTGGACGGTGGGCGGAGGGACGGCCTGGACTTTTTTCGTGCTGGGGGGGCTGTTCGCGGCGGTGTATAATCTGTTCGCGTGTGACTGGATCGCGGAGAGGATGGAATAGCATTGAAACGGAGAAACGGCGAAACGGAGAATCGGCGAAGCAGACTGCATCGCGATTGGAGAACTGATGCCAGCACCTAACCAGAGAATCAGCGAGTATGTGCTCGATCAGCGGATCGGGGGAGGCACGTTTGGGGAAGTGTGGTGGGCGCATCACCACGTCTGGCTGGATCAACTGGTCGCGATCAAGATCCCGACCGACTCGCAGTATCTGCGCAACCTACAGCGCGAAGGGGCGGCCATTCATGGTCTGACCCATCCGAACGTGGTGCGGGCGATGGGTTTTGATCCGTACGCGGAAGTGCCCTATCTGACGATGGAATACGTGCCGGGGACGAGCCTGCGGCCGCTGATTCAGGGGCGCAAGCTGTCGCCGGCGGATGCGGTGGCGGTGCTGCGGCAGGTGCTGGGAGGGCTTGGATATGCCCACAAATCGGGGATCGTGCATCGCGATGTGAAGCCGGAGAATATTCTCATCCACGAGCGCGCCTTCAGCGAGGGATTCAACGCCGAAGGCGTGGTGAAGGTGACCGATTTCGGGTTGGGGCGGGCGGCGACGAGCACGGCGGTGGGGTCGATCGCCTATTCGGCATCGCTGAATGACGCCGCCGGGAAGGACATCGCCGGCACGCTGGATTACATGGCTCCCGAGCAGCGCAGCGGGGGAAACGTCGATGGGCGGGCGGATTTATACGCCTGCGGAGTAGTGTTGTACGAGATGCTGACCGGCGAGCGGCCGGCCGGGACGGATGTGCCGAGCGATTTGAATCCGGCGACGCCGAAATATCTGGATGAGGCATTTCGCAAGTCTTATGCGCGGTTGGACAAACGGTATCCATCGGCGGAGGAATTTCTGTTGGGACTGGGGGCCAAGATGCCGCCGCCGATGCCTCGGCCGGGGATGCGGCCACCGCCGCTGCTGCGGACGATGGCGCCGGGGAAGAAGGACTGCCCCAAATGCCGCCAGCCGATCGAGGGGACGGATCAGTTCTGCATGCACTGCGGGGTGCAGTTGGTGGAGGCGGTGCGAAGGTGCCCCAAGTGCGGGGCGTTTCCGGATTTGACGGATCAGTATTGTATTTTTTGCGGAGAGACGCTGGCGGTGGGGGTGGCGTAGAAGAAGGAAGAAAGAAGCTGGAAGTCAGAAGAGCAGATGACATTTGTCGCAGCGAAGCGGATGTGAGAGATGGTGAGCGTACTTACCACTTTGTTGATTTTTCTGGCGGTGATATTTCTCACCGCGGTGGTGTTTGGCGGGTGGGTAGTGGTGATGGTGGTGAAGCTGATATGGGGGGCGGTGACGCGGGTGCTGGGGCCGGACCGGCCGCCGCAGCCGGCGCCGAATGCGGTGCGCTGCACGAATGAGAAGTGCCGGGCGAGCAATCCGAAGACGGCGCAGTTCTGCCGGAGGTGCGGCAGGAAGGTGGGGCAGGTACAGACGGTGGGGGTAAGACGGGTGGCGATGTGGTGAGTGCAAGTTGAATGATGAATGCGGAATGATGCATTGGCAGGAGCGCGTGCGTGATGGGGAAGATGGATGAGAACACATCGACGGATTGGAATCGGCCAGCGGATCATCTGGGCGGGGCGACGTTGAGCAGCCTGACGCGGCGAATCGGGTGCAAGGAGTCCTGGGGGGTGGTGAAGAGCATTTTGCTGGGGGGGCTGTCGTTTGGAATTCTGCCGCTGATTTTGTGGCCGATGATGCTGCGCGACTTCATCTGGATGGAACGGACGCAGCTTGAGCACCTGGCGGATTGGCTGCGGCGCAACAGCGGCCACGCGGCGGCGGTGGAATTGCCGGCGGCGGCGCGGCGGATTCGGATGCGCCGGTGGCCGTTGTGGCTCGGGGCGCTGGCACTGTATGTTGCCATACTGTCGCTGACAGTAGGCTTCACGTTTCTTGCGGACTCTCGTAGCCTGCATTTAATCGACCTGACGTACGGGTTCCGTCAGCAGCCGTCACACGTCCGGCGCGACATATTCGGAGTGTTCGCCGGATGGACGCTGGCGCTGTCGGCGGGGTATGGGTTTCACTGGCTGCAGGTGCTGCTGCACGCGTGGGATGTGCGTCGGTTTTTGCGCAAGTTCAACGAGGTGGCGCTGTATGAGGGATTGGCGCCGATTTCGTGGAAGTATCTGGGAGTGGGGGTGAGGCCGCTCTGGGTGATGGGGGCGGTGGCGATGATCGTGTGCGGCGGGTTGTGGGGTGTGCCGATGATGCTGGCGGGCGCTGTGCATCGCCGGTACGTCAACGCGGTGAGCCCGTGGACGCGGGCGGCGTTGGCGCAGCGGCTGCGCGATATGCTCATGCGCCGCCGGCCGATGATGAACATGGAATTGCCGGTGGGAGTGAGGCTGCGCTGCGGGCGGGAGCGCTGCCGGGTGGCGCTGCCGACCGGGGCGGCGTATTGTCCGCGGTGTGGGATGAGGGTGGTGGCGGGGGTGGAGGTGATGGCGTAGCGAAATGATGAATGATGAATGCGGAATGATGAATTGTTAGCCCGCTCGCTTGCGAGCGGCGTGATATCGGCGAACTAGCGCAATCGCACGCGCTCCGCAAGCGGGGCGGCTAAACGGGATTGCGGCGGACAGTAATTTGCAGGGTCCGCTTTAGCGGACGCTGTTCGGCGGGCGCACGCAACTCGCGTCCGCTGAAGCGGACCCTGCGCTCGATATGAAGACGATCTATGCTATTCTCGCGATTGCCGGGTGGGTTTGGTTTATCATTGTGATGGCCTTGCTGGCGGTGCCAACGCGGCGAGGCGGGCAGCGCGGGTTTGACGTGGTTGAGAAGCATGAGAAATAGTTCCGATCCATCCGCACACCGTGCCCGCGAGCGGCAGATCATGCAGCATGTCGAAAGACTGCTGGACGATGAGCGGCTGCGCATCGACACCACCCGCGGGCGCCGGCCGCTCAATACGTTCATGTTCAGCTTCACGCAGAGCAATCGCGGCGTGGAGCTCAAGCGCATCATGAGCGAGATGGGCCTGCCGGACCGCGAGCTGGAAGCGCTAATGCCGCAGGGGCGGATGCTGGATGTCGTGGCCAAGCGCAAGGGTTGGTTTGGCAAGAAGGCGGTGGGGCGGCTGCGGGTGATGTGCGTGTCGCCGGTGCGCGAGCTTCTGAAGGGGGAGAATCCGTCGCCGTTGAACGGGCAGGATATCAAGAAGATTTTGGCGGAAGCGGCGACGCCGACGGATGTGCCGGCCACGATTGTGCTGATGAGCACCTGTGGCTTCACTTTGGAAGCGCACGAATTGGCCGAGCGGCGGGCGGATCGCACGCTGATTTTGGTCGAGCCGAACGATGCCGGCGGCTGGACTGTGAGCGGGCCGGTGGAGACCAAGGCGCTGACGGATCTGTTCGATCCCGAGGCCGAGCATGAGAAGCGGCAGCGCGTGCGCGGGTTTATCGAAGCGGCGCAGTTCGAGCTGACCGGGAGCGGGATCGCGACCGACAAGGTGGCGGCCAAGACGCAGCTTCCGCTGCAGTTGATCGAGCGCGAGCTGAAGAGTTATGCCCAGGAACACGCGGGATTGTCGGCCAAGCGGCTGGACGGGCGGGTGGTGCTGTTTCGCGAGGGGACGGCGCCGGTGAAGGCTTCGGGAGAATCAGCCATGCCATTTCTCGAACGGATGAAGGCGCTGTTTGCCCGCAAGGGCGAGAACGAAAAGAAGATCGCGTTTTTGGCGGAGCGGCGGACAGCGCTCGGCCAGCAGCGCGACCGGTCTTACGAGGAATTGACGGCGATGGAGGTGAAGGAACAGGCGCTGCACGACCAGTTCAAGAGTGGCGCCAGCGCCCTGGCCAAGCGGCGCATCACCAGCCAGATGCTGCAGCTTCGCAAGGACATCGAGCGTCGCCAGCAGTTGCAGGCGGTGTTGAACCAACAGATCAACGTGGTGAGCACGCACCTGCACAACCTGGAATTGGTGCAGCAGGGACAGAGCGCCAAGCTGCCGGACGCTGAGGAAATGGCCAGCGACGCCGCCAGGGCCGAGGATATGCTGGCCGAGCTGGAGGCGGAAACCGAGTTGGCCGGCACGGTGGGGGCGATGGCGCACGCGGGGATGACGGCGGAGGAGCAGGCGCTGTATGAGGAGCTGGAAAAGGAAACCGGCGAGGCCGGGCCGGGGATGAGGATGACGCTGGAGAGGGTGGAGGAGCAGGAGGAAGCGGCGGAGGAACGTGCCAGCACGACGCCGGAGCGTAACCAGTCGGCGCCCATCCCCCCGACGCCGGAGCCGAAGCGCAATGAGCCGGAGGCGGGGTGAAGGAAATGATGAATGTGGAATGATGAATGCTGGTCAAGCAGCGGCCCTCCGGTATTCATTCATCATTCCGCATTCATCATTCAACATTTCCCGATGGAGCTCGCATGGCGTTGATTGACAAATTGTTCGGCAAGAAAAAGACGCTCAGCGAGCTGTCGCGGCAGGAGCTGCGCAAGGAGGAGATCATCCTCACCAAGCAGCGCGACCGGCTGTTCAAGCGGATTGAGACGATCGGCACGGACAAGCAGAAGATTTTTCAGCAGGGGGCGACGCAGAAGTCGCCGGAGTTGCGCAAGGCCTTGGCGCAGGATTTCGAGCTCAAGACACAGGAGCAGCTCATGAGCGCGCGGGAGCTGAACCTGCGCAGCAAGGAGCTGATGACGGTGAGCCGGCTGCGGCTGGTGAAGGAAAACAAGGAGCGCGGGACCGCCTTCGGGCGGCTGAACCTGACCGACAAGGATGTGGCCAAGATCAGCCAGTGGATCGAGGATGATGCGGTGGGGCAGGATATGTACCAGCAGCGGCTGGATTCGATTCTGGAGCTTGGCGGGCAGTCGGACAAGGATGCCCTGGCCGCGGCGGGGCTGACGCAGGCGGGGCAGGAGCTGATGAATATCTGGAACGATCTGGATCGCGGGGCGCTCAAGCAGGAAGAGGCCTTCGCGGAGGCGGACAAGGCGGTGAGAAGGAAAGCGGCGGCGATGGATAAGGAAATCTAGGAGATTTTGGATTCGGGTGCCCTCTGGGTATTTTGGATTTTGGATTGAAGAAAGAGGCGCAGCGTGCATCGCAAGAACGCGGCGGAGTGGGTGCTGTGGATCGTGCTTTGGCCGGTGGTGCGGGGAGTGCGGTGGTGGCGGAGTGGTGATTTATGACCAGAAACTTCAAGCCGGCCGAAGTATTTCCACCAGGTGATTACCTGCGCGAGGAGCTTGAGGCGCGCGGATGGACGCAATCGGATTTTGCCAAGATTCTGGGCCGGCCTCTCCAGACAGTCAACGAGATCATCAACGGCCGCAAGCGAATTACTGTTGAATCAGCGAAGGAAATCGGGCTGGCGCTGGGGACGGGGCCGGAGGTGTGGCTGAATCTGGAAAATGCGTATCGTCTGCACACCACGCCGGATCCCGATCGGGCGATCGAACGCCGGGCGGCCCAGCGGGTCGCCTGACAGAGAGGTTCGGCTATGGGCCTGTTCAAGAACAAAGACGAGCGGCGGATCGAGCGGGAGATGAAGATCCGCTCGGGGATGCGGGCGATCGAGAAGTCGATCCGCCAGCAGGAGAAGTTTTCCGACGATTTTATCAAGAACGCCCAGCACGCGCGGAAGATCGGCGATGAGGGGCAGTATCAGTTCGTCCGCAGCGCCCTGAAGAAGACCGCGGCGGTGAAGAAGATGCTGGAGCGGCAGCTTCTGGCCATCAAGAACGCGATGCTGATCCAGCAGCAGGCCGCGGCCAGCCAGCAGTTCGCCGAATCCATGAACCTGATGGCCACCGAGATCGGGCGGGTGTTCGGGGAGATGGATTTGACCAAGACGCAGGCCGGCTGGGAGCGGGCGGTGGCGCAGGCCGGGAGCATGGAAGAGCGCATGGAGATTTTCCTGGATTCGATGGAGCAAAGCGCGGTGGCCGGCGGCACGGTGACGGCCAGGGAAGAGCTGGTCAGCGACGATGAGATCGACCGCATGATCGCGGCCGACGTGCTGGCGTCGGAAAAGCAGGAGTTGGGGAAATTGGATGAGCTGGAGAGCGAGATAGCCAAGGAGCTGGGGGCGACGAAGCAGAAGGATTGAGGGGTGGAATGATCGGCCTGCCGCGCAGTCGGCGGAAGGTCGGTTTCACGTTTAGCCGGCCGTCGACACCGCGGATGCCATGGCATTTACCATCACGATTACCGAAGTGGCCGAAGCGCAGTTGCGGGCGCTGCCGGTTCGCGACCAGCGCATACTGGAAGCGGCGGTCCTTGCCCGGCTGGTTCATCAGCCCACCACGCCCACCCGGGCCATCAAGCGGCTGCGGCCGAATCCACTGGCCGAGTTTGAACTTCGCGCCGGCGACCTGCGAGCGCTGTATAATGTCGAAGGCAGTGAAGTGATCCTTCTGATCTTCGGCCGAAAGGTTGGCAACAAGTTGATCGTGAAAGGCGAGGAATTTCATGGGCATCAAGACAATTCCACTCAGCCGGCTTGAGGCAGACCCCGCGGGAACGCTTGGCAAGTGTGCGGATTCCGGGGAGGCGCTGGTGGTTGAGCTTCCGGGAGGACGTCTGGTGGCCATCCAGTCATTGGACCCTGGGGAAGACGATGCGCTGATGAGCGAACTGCTGGAATCCAACCCCTCTTTCCAAGCGTTGGTGGCCAGATCGAAGTCTAGCCCGCGCACGCCGTTTCCAGCCGTCAGGAAGTAATGTCTCCTCACAGAGGAGCGGCAGTGCAGCCCGTGACGCTTCATCTTCTCGACTACGCGCCGCCGCCGATAAAGGGCCGCCGAAGGCACTTTCGAGCAGAACTCGGGGTTATGGCGGCTTTGGGAATCGCTGCCAACGTTGGTTTCATCCTTCTCCTGGTGAAGTCTACGTTTGACGCATGGTGGGCATACAAAGATCTGCTGCACGATCCCAAAGCCTACGGTCGAGTGGTGACGCCTGAGCTTATTGCGACGCTGAAAAATCCTGTGTCGCTTTGGATTGCCGCTGCGCTCTTCGCGCTGGGCGCGGCGTTTGGGATTTGGCTCGCGCTGCATCTGCTCATCACGGCGCTGCAGTTGAATGAACATGCGGGTCAATCACTGGACCGGATGCGTTGCTACAGGCGATGGAAGCTGGTGGGAATTACGATCACTGTGACCGGATGCTTCTGGCTTTCAAACGAGAACTTCAGCTTCTGGGTTACGGCCACACGACACATTCCCACTGGGAGCGGCGGGCCGCTCGACCTGGCTCCTCCGCTGGCGATTTTGGCGTTCGGACTGGTACCGTGGTGGCACGTCGGCCGATGTACAAAGCCGGGGGCGCGGACGGAAACGGTCATTTTGTAATCTCGTTACCGAGCGAGATGGCCGAGGAAATTTTCTGGAACCCGCGCGCCGCCGGCAACTCACGCAAGACAGGATCGCGGCGGCGGAGTAAAGTTCGTCGATGCGCGAATTGTGGCGGGAAATAGCGGAGCGGGCGGGGGTGACGCTGGTTAATGGACAGATGGCCCTGTTCGAGCGTTACCTGGACTTGCTGCTGGAGGCGAACGCGCGGATGAACCTGACGCGCATCACGGAGCGCGCGGCGGCGGAAGTGAATCATGTCGGCGATGCGCTGACGGTATTGCCGTGTCTGCCGGCCGGGGGGCATCGGCTGGCGGATGTGGGAAGCGGCGGGGGCGTCCCGGGAATCATTCTGGCGATCGCCCGGCCGGATGCGCGGGTGACGTTGATCGAGGCGACGCGCAAAAAGGCGGCGTTTCTCGAACAGGCGGTGGCGGCATTGGGATTAGCGAACGTGACCGTGCTGGCCGAGCGCGCCGAAGAGGCCGGGCGCGGAGCGGGGCGGGAATCATTCGATGTCGCGCTGGCGCGGGCGGTGGCGACGATGGATTGGCTGGCCGAGTGGTGCCTGCCGCTGGTCAAGGTGGGCGGGAAGATGCTGGCGATGAAAGGCCAGCGTGTGGCCGAGGAGTTGCCGGCGGCGATGAGAGCGATCCGGGCGATGGGAGGAGGCGAGCCGCTGGTCACGCCGGTCGAGCTTCCCGGGGCGGAGCATCATGTCATCGTGCAGATTGCCAAGGTGAGAAAGACGGAGTTGAAATATCCGCGCCCGGCGAGCGAGGCGAAGGGCAAAGCGATTTAAGGGATAGCACTGGTGCAATAGCTTGCACGTTGGGTGGAGCGCTGGAATGTGACGCCCCTAATGTGGCACGGGCTACCCAGCCCGTGCGCAAGAAGCGATAGCGCTCTGCGGTAGCACCGGGTTTTCCTGAACCCGTGCAAGTGGTTCGACATTCCCAGACGTTCATGGAATCGGAGAGTCTCTGGCACGGGTTGGAAACCCGTGCTACGAAAAGAGCAGAGCGCTGCGCTTCGAGCGCATGGGCTGGTAGCCACATGCCACGTCACTTCACCGGCTTTTCCGCGGGCTTCAGGACGGCGAGTTTTTCCTTGGCCTTGGCGGCGCCGGGGTCTTCGGCATATTGGTTGACGATCTGTTGATAGAGTTTGGTGGCGCCGGCGGTGTCCTTCAGTTGCTCGAGAATACCGGCGGCGCCCAGCAGTGACTCAACCACGTGCGGTTTGCCGTCGGCGTCCTTGAAATGGGCGACCACGCGCATGTAGTTGAGGGCGGCATCCTTCAGCTTGTCGGTATCATCCTTCGCCAGGGCCTGCTGCGCCTGGGCGAGAAGAAAAAGTGCCTCGGCCTGCTGGGCAGGGTCGGTGAAGAGTGCGCGGTTGTCATCGATGGCCTTCTGCGCCTTGGCGTATTCCTTGTTGCTCACATCCAGCTTGGCGAGGCTCAGGGTGGTTTCGGCCACCACCTTGGTGGGAACGGCCGCGCTCCCGCCGCCCAGATCCTGAAGCTTCTTTGCATCCTCGGCGGCGCCGGCGGCATCCTTCTTGAGCATGTGAATGTCGAGGCGCAGCGAGAGCAGCGCCTGCTGCTGCTCCTGCGTCAGTTTTTCCTTGAGCGCTGAATCAATCTGCACCATCCCCGTGTCGAGATAGGTCGAGCCGGCGTCCGGCATGGTCGGCTTCACCTTGGCGGCGGCCTCGGGATTTTTCTGCACCAATGCGACATACGCGGTGACCGCCTTGTCGAATTCCCCGCTCTTGTTGGCCGCATCCGCCAGGCGGACGGCCGCCCAGTCCCGCACCCAATCTTTCTTGCTGGCAATGACGGCCTTTTGATAGTTGGCGGCGGCGGTCTTGAAATCGCTGGAGGCATAGGCATCCTCCGCGGCCGACAAGGCCGGCTCATCGTCGATTTTCATGCGGATGACCTGCTTGAGGTCCTTGGTGCTCTCGCGGCCGGCGACCTGGAAGGTGATCTTGTCGCCGGCGATCTTGGTGACCTTGACGTTGGCGTATTCGGTGCCGCCTCCGGTGCCGGTGGAGGAGATGAAGAGCGTGTCGGCCGACGCGGTGGGAACGGCGGCGGGGATAAGCAAGCAGGCGAGTAGGGATGGGGCAAGAAAGCGACGTTTCATCTGGTTGATCCTTCAAAGGTTAATTGAATGCAGGAGAGGGGAGTCGAACCCCTACACCTTGCGGTACAGGATCCTAAGTCCTGCGCGTCTGCCAATTCCGCCACTCCTGCCCGCGTCGCGCCCATTTGCGGGCGCAGAAACTGCACCGCCAATCATATCACGCCAAAGGCATGAAATTCTTAGCGGCGGCTGATGAAATTAGGCGCGCCGGAATCAGGGATGTCAATCAGGACCGTTTGGCTCGCGCGAATCCAACGGATCGCTTGAGCGCTTCCATCACTTCAAACACGATCGGGCAGGTGGAGGTGCGCCCGATAAGGGTCTGGCTCATGCGCCGCAGCACTTCTTGTATTTCTTGCCGCTGCCGCACGGGCAGGGATCGTTGCGGCCGATTTTGGGACCGCCGCCAATCGGCGTGGCGCCGCGTTGGGGAATGATGGTTTTGCCCTTTCCGAAGGAAGCGTAGGCAATCTGCTGCGAGGCGCCGGCAGCGACACAGGCGCGGATGATGATGGTCGTCCGGTCCTGCTCCGACGGCTGGGAGTGAAAACGGCGCAGGTGGCCGTCGAGTTCGTGGAAGATGCGAGACTCCGCTTCCTGGGTCATTGGCAATGCCGCGCCGGTGGTCATCCACCACCCCTCGCCGGGAGAGTGGATGCGCGTGGCCATTGCCGCGCCCGGCCTGGCCGTCATGCTGAAACCCACGTCCACCAGCATGACCGGCGTTTGCGCCGAGCCCTCGACGCCTTCGACGCCGAACCCCGGAATCCGCGACTCGACCTGAAAAATCGTGTAATGCGATTTCTGCTGTGACAGCAGAAGGCGCTTTTCCGGTGAACCCTCGGGTGGGGGATTTTCCGCCAGCATGCGGTCCACGGCGTTGCTGCCCTCCCGGAAGAGATTGTAGATGGCATAATCCATCAGCACGGCGATCTCGTCTTCCGTCTCCAACTCAATGGTTTTGCCATGACGCATGCCCAGCGCGTCGGCGGCGGCGGCGATCTCCTCCGTCGCAAGCGATTTCACCAGGCGCGAGCTCAACGGAATGGAAGCGCGGCGAAGGATCTGATAATCGCGAAGAATTGCGGCCTGATCCATCGGCCCAATTGTGGCTATGCACCACCACGTGTTCAAGGGGGACAGATTTCAGGCCAAGGACGGATCAGTGAACGATGGCGCTGCGCATGGATTGCAGGGCGCTGCGCCAGTGCTGGGTGGTTTCGGTGGTTTCGTAGGTGAGGATATCGCTGAGGGTGACGAAGTCGCGATTTTCCAGGCTTGCCCGGATATTTCGGAGCTGCTGGGTGAATTCCTCCAACAGGGCGGTCAGGGTCCGGCCGTGGACTTTCACGCTGTTGAGATCGATGCGCAGAAGCTGTGCGGTTTTCAGAACCGATTCCTGGGCATGCTGCCAGGTGCTGAAGCAGCCGGAGAGTTTTTCCATCGCCTTGACGTTCTGATTCTTGTTCAAAAGCTCGGCGGCCTCGGTGCGGAGCCGGTCGGCCTCGGCAAGCTGGTTATCGACTTCGGTCAGCACTTCCAGCGCCATCTGCCGGGGCTCGGCGGTTTCAACATAAACCACGTGGCCGTCCAGGGGAGATTGCTTGAGGGATTGCATCAGGGAAAGGTCCGGTTCCTGGCCATCGATCAGGACATGAACCACCAGCCGGTTGTCGCGCTGCAGATGAGCCAGTACCTGGCCGACGGTCCGCAGCCCCATTTGCTCGGCCTCGAGGGTTTGATGATCGACGGTGACGGACATCGCTGGCTCTCCTTTGAAGGTGCTGTTCGGAGTCTATCGGCGGCCGCGCGGGCAAACCTTGAACAATAGGTCCGATAAGATGGCGGTCGGGAATAGTGATGATTTATGGCGAAGGGGAGATTTAGACGTACAAAGGGGAGTTCCTCATGGTTTGGGAGGGTGGACATTGTGAACAATGGGTTAGAACGAGGAGTCCCGCGTGCGCAAGCGAAACCGTGCCTTTACAATGATCGAAATCCTTGTGGTGATTGCAGTTCTGGCAATCCTCATGACGCTGCTGTACGCCGGGATGAAGTACATCCAGAACAATGCCAAGAAGAATTCGACACGGGTGACATTGCAGAATCTTTCGTCGATGAAGGCGGAATTGGATCGGGTGGGGGCGAAGCTGATCTGGCCGGGCACGAATGCGGCGGAGGCAATCGGGGACTCAGTGGACGCGACGAAAGTGGACTATTCCCGCGATCCGGCGACAGCGCAGATGACGGTACAAACGATCGTGCCGCCGATTATGGCGCAACTTCTGAATGTGCCAGAGAATAAGGCAAGCTTTGGAAAGTTGCCGTCAAACCAACTCGCTCCAAATAACGTTGTGTTGGACTCGTGGGGGAATCCGGTCATTTATGTGCCACCCGGCGGGCTTGCTAACGTTGGGCTTGGGCTGAAGTCCGATGGAAGCCAAATTGCGGGAATTCCGGCCAACACGCTCCCCATTCAATCACCGGACAAGAAGGGATTTTGGGCATCGGCGGGTCCCGATGGCGATTTTTCCAAGGGCGATGACAATTTGTATTCCTTCGAGTGATGAAGATGGCTAAACACCGGATCGAGTGTGTTGACAGAGCCGTAGCACGGGCGTCCCGCCCGTGTCTGCGCTGCACGAACACGGGCGGGACGCCCGTGCCACAAGGCTGGCGATGGGCGCTTGGGGCGGGCCAGCGAGGCTTCACGCTGGCCGAGGTGACGGTGGTCATCGCGATCATCGTGCTGCTGCTGGCGATGGCGGTGCCGGCGTTCAATTACATCACCTCCAACCGTAGTGCGGAGGCCGCCCAGAACCAGATCGCCGGAATGCTGGCGCGGGCGCGGGCGGAAGCAATTTATCGCAACGGCCAGGCGCTGGCGGGTGGGAAGTTTGTGACGGGAGTGGGCGTGGCGTTTTTTGTCGATACGGCGACGGCACGCATGACGACGGCGATCATCTCGGCGGACGACCAAACAACAGCGGCGGTCGACGTCGTTATGGACAATACCGGCGCCACACCTCCAACACCACTTTACGAGAGCCAAACACTGCCAAATGGAGTGGGCATCCAGTTGGTAAATGATGCGACGAATCTGTACAGCCGCGTTGGAGACACCGATACATCGATCGCCGGGCCTAGAGCGGCGGTAGTGCTCTTTGACGGGCAAGGCCGGCTGGTCTCAAAGAGCTATACGATCGCCGCTAACAGTTACCTCGCCGGCCGGATGAATACCGGCGCGCCCACGGGCACCCTCGTTTCGCAGTTCGGTGGCGGAATCTATGACACAAAGGGATATGACAACCAGACGACTGCGACAGATAAAGATAATTGGCTGAAAGATAACGCCCTGCCGTTTCTGGTGAATCGGTACAACGGGACGCTTTTGAAAAGTGAGTGAGTGATGACAAGAACGGTTGAACTGAATTCGACGTGGCATGGGCTACCAGCCCATGCGCAAGCGGCCAAGGCCGCGGATGCACGGGCAGGGTTGCCCGTGCCACGGCGGGGTGCGCGGATAGTTCGGCAGCGCTCGGGCGTGACATTTACCGAAGTGATGTTTGCCGTAATCTTGCTGGGGATCGGGTTCATCATGCTGGCGGCGATGTTTCCGGTGGCCATCCAACAGGCCAAGAGCACCAGCGAGGAGACCGAAGGAGCGGCGCTGGGGCGCAGCGCGTTGAATTTCATGGAGCAGATGTCGGTGCTGCAGAACGGGACCACGCCGCTGATGGTGGCGACGGGAGGAAGTTCGCCGGCGCCGGTGGTTTCGATTCCGCAAACCAATTCACTGCTTTGGACGCCGATCAGCGGGAACCTGATTCGCTCGGATGATCCGCGTTATGCGTGGGTGCCGCTCTATAAGCGGGATCCGAATTCGCCCTACGCGCAGGTGTTTTTGTTTGCCGTGCAGAATCGCAATCGGTCCACGTACACCAGCCCGACCGACGTGGCGCAGCCGACGGCGACGGTGCCGGCGACGCTGGAGGCGCGGCTGGTCAGCACGAACATCACGGCCGGTGTATCTGGCGCGCCCGACACGATCACGATCAGCGCGGCAACCGGCGCGAATGCGGCCAACCCTCAGGCCGCGGGGGATGGGGGATTTTTGGTGCTGGTGAACTCGGGATTGATCCTGCGGCTGGGGGCACAGGTGACCGGCAGCACCGACACCTGGAATTTGGCGCCCGGCTATGACCTGAACAGCCAGCAGGCGAGCAGTCTCAAGCCGACGGGGCCAGGGTTGTTGGCATACATCGTCGGCCGGGGATACAGCGATCCGACCGCGCCGGCCAATGGTTACGACGGAACGGTGCAGGATGTCGGGTGCTACACCAGCTTTGTGCGGGTGAATTGAGGTTGAGTCATGGCCGTTAAGAAGTCAGAAGTCAGAAGTCAGAAGTCGGCAGTGGGTGACCGGTCGGCAGCAGGTGGCCGGCGCGTCGCTTTTACGCTGATCGAATTGATGATCTCGATCGCGCTGATTTTGTTTTTGATGATCGGGATCAACCAGGTATTCAGCACCACGCAGACGACGGTATCGACCGGGCAGGCGCAGGCGGCCGCGACGCGGGACAACCAGGCTTCGCAGGGAGTGCTGGCCAACGATTTTCGCGGGTTCGCATCCGATGGCCCATTCATGGTGATCGCATCCAACCGCGTGTATGCGTTTCGCAACGCGGCGGACAAGGCGGGAAGTGCAACGCCAACCTCTCCGCAGACTGTGGTGAACCCAAACACCGGTGCCACCGTCACGGCGTCGCAGGCGATTTATGGGGATGTGAACCATCGCCAGGACCGGGTGGGATTTTTTGTGCGCGGGCTGCTGAACCGCCAGACCGGCTCACTTTCGCCCAACGGAGCAATAGTCACCAATCAGGCCAGCAGCGAAGGGTGGGTGTGGATTGGCCACCTGAAAGTCGGGAACAATATTTACGATACCACGGTGACGCCGAATGTACCGAAGCCAACCTATTACGCTCCCGCTGCGGCGGACGCCAGTAGCACTGATAAGAACGACAATAACGCCGTGGCATCGCAGTTCATTCTGGGGCGGGTGGCGATGCTGCTGCGGACGAACTCAACCGATTCCAGCGGGAACGCGGTGACGGGATATATCAAGGCGGCGGCGAACCCGGTGGTCTCGCTGGCGCCGTTGGCCTCGGGATCAGCGGCGGATCAGTCACCGTGGACCATCGATCAGTCGCGCTTCGACGTGGCCATCGCGTCGATGGACAGCTATCGCTCGCAGTTGCTGGCGTATATCGCGGTTCCGGCCAACAGTGGGTGGTGGAAGCAATTCGTCTATAGCGATTACGCCACGACCGCCAACACCGACTACCGCTTCAATTGCTATCAGTTCGTGCCCAAGCCCTTGACGTCGGACTGGGCGGCGCTGGCCGCGCCGATTTTTCTGCCGGGGTGCGGGCAGTTCATGGTGGAGTATGCCGGGGATTATTTGACGCAGAGCAGCACCGGGGCGGTGACGGCGCAGGGGCCGGATGGGGTGGTCGACTTCTGCTATGACACCAGCGCGACGACGCCGGCGGTGCGCACGCGGAAGGTGATGTGGTATGGGCTGCCGCGCGACACGACCGGCGATGGGGTGATCAGCGGTTACACGCCGACGGCCGCGAGTGCGACCACCGGAAGCCCCGCGACGCAGATCGACGTGGTCCCGCTGCGGGACATCATTCAGAATTTTGCGACGGTCATGACGCCGGCGGCGACATCGCCCTACGCCGCCGCGTTCGAGAAGGAATACCCGACAAAGCAGGCCGACTATGTAGCGTCAGGGCTTGATAAGCCCTACACCTGTGTCTGGGGCCCCAGCGACATCAAGCCTTCGATGGTGCGGATCACGGTTCAGTTGGAGGACGCCAACGGCCGGCTGGCGCAGGGGCAGGTGTATGAGTATGTGTATAACCTGCCGTGAGGGTGGGTTTGGCGTAGCACGGGTTTTCAACCCGTGCATCCATCACGCGGTTTGGGGCACGGGTTAAAAACCCGTGCTACGGGGTGGGATGGTGCAATGAATTGCACCTTACAAAATTGAGGTTGATATGAAACGATTTCTTATGCGCATGCAGGCGCGGTTCGTGCGGTCGCGGCCGGGGACGATCTTGATTTTCGTGGTGGTGCTGCTGGTGCTGATGGCGATCATCGGCACAGCCTGGATCACCAGCACGCGCAGCGACCGCTTCACCAGCCAGCAGAACATCGTC
>DAIOHQ010000042.1:0-24845 GCA_036744635.1 Tepidisphaeraceae bacterium
AGCCAAGATCATGATAACTGAAACTTGAACAAGTTATTTTCGGGCAGGCCCTAAGGACTGCGATCTTACTCCCTACTGGCGGCTGGGATCGGACAAGGGATATGTTGAAGTGGACGACTCGGCCGTCATGGTCCGGCTGAAAATTTATCTTGGCGATACCAATGCAAACGGCCAGATCGACGGCGCCGAGGTCGCCCGCTGCACAGCGCCGTATATCCTCTGGTCCGCCGGTCCCGATACGCTGCTGGGACCGGGCCAGGAATCGCTGGGCCCGCAGAACGGCACCGCGCCAGCGCCGCCGCCACCCGCCGCATCGATCACGACATCCGATGTTCAGCGCTGCGACGATATTCCGACGTTCAACCAATAAACCGCGAGAATTCTTATGACTGACTCAAGAAACAGATCAGGCATGGGGAGCGAGCAGCAGGCTGGTTTCACGATCGTCGAATTGCTGGTGGTAGTTGCGTGTCTCGCCATCCTGATCGCCATGCTTCTCCCAGCGCTGCGGCGCGCGCGGGAAATAGCGTTGCAGACGCAGTGCGCATCAACGATGCGCCAGGCGCTGGTTGCCATTGCGGTCTACAACCAGGATTATCCCGGCGTCGGGCTGACCAACTATCTCCCGACCTGCCAGTTCTGGGGCCAGCCGTTCTCGGCGTGGTCATCACTCTGGACAGACCATGAAAAGAATGGTGGCAACGACGTGTGGGATGAGGGCCGCATCAAGAAGTCGAGCTGGCGGGGGTACCTCCTCGCGGGAAAATACGCCGACTCAACAGTCCTGGGATGTCCCGCGCATGACTTCACCGGCGAGACGTTCAACGCTTCGTACAATGATGCCCAGGGCAACTTCATGGAGCCCGATGGTCAGGGGCCGACGTTCCGCAAGAATCCCTGCTACGTCTGGTACGGGCCGGGCATCATCGATTGGGAAAATGTCGCCCAATATTCAGGCGGCAACATTGGCGGGCGCAAGACTTCTTCCTTCCACCGCCGCGATCCGCTGTTGACCTGCCCGCAGGTACACCTGGGCAATGTCGCGCCAACCGGCGACCACTGGTTCGTCTTTCCCCACCGCTCCAATTGGGTGGTGATCAAGGGTGGCGAACTCAGCCCGCTGCCCTACGCGGAAAATATCGGTTTTACCGATGGCAGCGTGCAGTGGTACGTCAGTCGCGGCACCAATTGGTATGCGGTGCCGAACTATGTGCCGCTTAAGACGACCGACTGACCCTTCAGGAGGGGTGAAGTTCCGGGGAAAGCAAATCAATCTATTTCTTCCAGATGCGGCAGCGCGCCGCTGGCGCGGTCGTAGATGCCGAGGGTCTTGGCGGCCTCGACCAGGGCGAAGAGATTTTCGTCGGGGGTTTCCCGGCCGCATTGATCGCCGGTGGAGAGGATGAATCCGCCGCCGATTCCCGCATCGCGCATCGCCTCGATCGACCGGCGGCGCACAAGCTCTGGCGTGCCGAAGAGCATGGTCTGGGTGGTGTGCAGGTTCCCCATCAGGGCGATCTGCAGGCCGCGGGCGGCCTTCACCTCAGCCAGGATGACATCCCCCATCGGCGGAATCTCCAGCGGGTTGATGCAGTTCATATCCGTCTCATCGGCCAGCATGTCCACCAGCACGCGCGACTTGCCGCAACTGTGCAACATGCTGGGGACGCCGGCATCCTTGCACATTTTCGTCCACAGCGCCAGCGGCGGAATGGCGAAGCGGCGGGCCAATTCCGGCGAGGAAAGCGTGATCGTCCCCGAGCCGCCGAAGAGGATGTAGTCCGGCTGCAGCGACAGGGTCAGCTCGACGATCTTGGTGCCGATGGCCAACTCGAGCTCGTACCATTCCTGCAGGATTTCCGGATGATCTTCGATGGCAAAGGAGAGCTGGGCGATGCCATCCTGAATGTATTCGTTCCAGATCTGGAAACCGGGATAGCTGACCGACAGGCCAAAGGCGTGGCCGCGCTTGCGGCATTGTTCGCGGATTTCGTCGGTGGGCTTGTGGTCGATTCCCGTCGGCGGTTGCAGCCTCCAGCGCCATTTTTTCCAGTCGGCCGCCAGGTCCTTCATCGGCTTTTCGGTGGGACTGGGCGGCTCGCGGCGCATGACCGTCGAGGCGCAGGTCATGTCGCCATCGGGCGTGCGGATCGTCGTATGCCGCACCATGGCATCGATGTCGGCGACATATTCATCCCTGGTGAGGTATTCGCAGCGGCTGGCGCCCCAGGTGAGCGACGGCCCGGCCGAGGCGCCGATCCAGGCATCCATGCCGAAATAGTCGGCGGTTTCCAGATACGACTGCCAGAGCGGGTACCGGTTGTAAAGATAGATGTCCCAATAGGGCAGGCCGGTGCGCTTGGCGGGGAGGTAGTTGGAGATGTCGGGGGCGACGGGCACACGGTCGGGGATGCCGTTCAAAAGCGCCGTCACGAAGCGCTCGCGCGAGGTCATGGTCTTGGTCTTGTGTCCGTCGAGGTTGAGAAGGTTGTCAATGGTCATGGGGATGGTCAATGGTAAATTGTCATTGGTCATTTGGGACGGTCAATTATCCTCGTAGCACGGGCGTCTCGCCCGTTTTTCCGATTCGAAAACACGGGCGAGACGCCCGTGCTACGAGGTTGTTCAAACGGATCACTGGTCATCGGTCAGCGTGTGAACCGGGCGGCGTCCTTGAGGAAGGCATCGGCCTCGGCGCGGGAGCAGCCGGCGTAGATGGTGATCCACACGCCCCTGCCGCCGACGGCTTCGAAGACGTTCATCGCGTCGCGGAAATCGGCGGCGAGGACCTGCACGCACTTGCCGGCGTCGAGGATGCGCTTGTAGGTGTCGATCCATTTGGTGGCCGGGCCGTGGCCGTCGCCGTAGACCCACTGGATGCCGTTGAGCTGCGGGATCTCCAGCAGCAAGTCGAGATGGCGCAGCGCCTGCGGGCCGTCGAGATGGAAGAGGGTGCGGTCCAGCGCCCGCATCTCCGCCAGGATGTCGGGAAGGATGAGGTCTTTGGCGATCTGGTCGGAGACCATGCACCAGAAGTCGCAGCACGGCAGGTAGGCCGGGCCGTCGTGCAGCATCGGCGTCCAGGTGGTGCAGGGATGGCCGGCAGCCCCCTCCGAGCGGATTTTCGACCAGAGCCGGTTGAAGGACTCGACGAACACGCGGGTGGTCAATCGGCCCACGCGCTCAATCGTTTGCGGGCAGTCCATCAGGTCCTCGCAGAGGAGCTGCGGATCGCGCAGGCCGGCCAGCAGGTCATAATTGTCGTGCAGATCGGCGATGCCGACGACGTAGCGGCCATCGCACAGCTCCAGCGCCAGATCGGTCATGCGCTCGATAGTTTGCCAGTAGATGTTGTCGAAGTTCAGCGGGCGGTTGACGATCTCGTGCCACTGGCTGGGGTCGTGGATGATCGGTTTCGACCAACTGCTGAACTCGGAAAAGTCCAGCTCGCAGCCCAGCAGCGTGGCCACCAGTTCCGGACCGACGTTGGGAAGGAGGACGGGGAAGGCGTCGGCGGCGAAGTCGATCGATTCCAGCCAGGCGATGGCGCGGCGGACCTGGAATTCGACGTCGAGCCAGCGCTCGCGCTGGGTGGCGTGTTCACGGCCGGGAAAGTCGATCGGCCTGGTCTGTTTCAGGGAGAGGGTGATGAGAGGCCGGTCGATGATCTCGCGGTGCCACCACGCCTCAAAGCGGTCGAAGGTTTTGGCGAAATCGGGCAGCCGTTTCAGCTCGCGCAGCATGTGGTCCTCCTAATGCCATGGGCGAGGCGGCGCCGCAAGTTCAGGTAATAGTCGAGATGATCGAGGGGCATCGTGTGGGTGAGCTGGCCGCCGACGTTGATGACAAACCGGCGGGCGCGCCGGCCAACCTCGATGCAGCGCGTCACCTCGCGCTCGATGGCCGGCAGCGGTCCGTTGGCGAGGATCGCGCTGTTGATGTTGCCGATGAGGACTTTGTCGGGGTAGTCGCGCACCAGCGGCTCCAGATCGACGAGATATTCCATGTTCAGGCCGTCGGCTCCGGCGGCGAAGATATCATCGACGAACTCGGTGCAATTGCCGTCGCTGGTAAAGACGATGGGAATCTCTTTCTTCACCAGCGGAGCAAAAATCTCGGCATATCGCGAGAAGATATGCCTGCGATACCAGGCCGGCGCGAAGACCGGGCCGGCAGTGGTGACGAGGTCGTCATGGAGGATGAACCCATCGAGGCCATCCACCTGCGACCATGCGGTCGTGATGCGCCAACTGAGCTCGGCGAAGCGGTCGAGCAGCCTGGAGAGGCGGCGCTCGTCGGCCATGCCGACTTCGCACCACAGCTCGAAGCCGAAGATTGCCAGGGCGCAGTGATAGAGCGTGGTGTAGTGGTGTGGAATTGGATAACAGGTGTCGCCGCAGTTTTCGCGCATCTGCGCGTACGCGTTCACGAATTCTGTGCGATATTGCTCGACGGTCTTGGGAAAATAGTGAAAGGGGTCGAAATCAAGGGCTTCGTCAACGGAGGCGGGCTTGGGGACGTGGAGAAAATGGCGGCCATCCTCCTGAATCCCGGTGCAGAAAATTCCCCACTGGACGATGGGCGTGCCATCGGGCAGGTGCTTGAGCTTTTCGCCATTATCCCAATCGAAGACCTGCGAATTGTTGTCGGGCAGGCCGGCGCCAAAGAGCAGATCGACTTCGAAAACCTCGGCGATGCCCTTGAAGGCGTCGTGAATGCGGCCTGGCTCGGCGATGGGATCGATGCCGGTGTAGTGCTGGATGGCCTGTCGGGAGAGGCCCCAGAGGTGCTCCATGACCGGGATGCGGTCACCGCAGTAGTCGCGCTTGAGAACTGCTCGGCCAAGGGATGCGGACATGGTGAGAAATCCGTATTTAGAAAGGCGGTTGAAGGACTTTTCCAGCATGAGGTCCATCACGGGAAAAGCCAGCGGGGTGTTCTAGCGCCCGGCGGCTTCTTGGAGTACCTTTCCCAGGCGAATTCCATCGCGAAGGATGACATCGTGATCTGGCTTTTCGCGGAGAACCAGATCAGCGCCGATGGGCATACGTGCCCCGGCGGCGGCCAGGTCGAGATAGAACTTGCGGTTCATATCAGCACCTCTGAAAGTTGGAGTTCTCCCAGTGGCTTAAGGTTAATGTTGTGGCCCCACTCGCGGCGGACGGTCTGGAGGTAAAACATGTAGTTCTCGAGCGGCACATCGGGCGGGACGCGATGGTCGGCGAAGCCGATGAAGCCGCCTTCTTCGACCAGGGGCGCGAGGCGCATCGCTTCTGTTTCGATGGCGCGCGGGCCGCGCTGGAGAATGTGCTTGTCGAAGCCGCCCATCAGCAGGAGTTCCCTGCCATATTGCCTGCGATAGGCAACCGCATCGCCGCCCCAGACGCCCACTTCGATGGGGAACATGCAGTTGACGCCGGCCTCCAGCCAGAGCGGGATCAGGTCGTCGACTTTTCCATCACAGTCCACCCAGAAGATGTCGGTGCCATGGCTGCGCATCAATTCAGTGATGCGTTTGTATTGGGGGACGAGAAAGCGCTTGAAGTGCTCTGGGCTGAGCAGCGGCCCGCCGCAGTAGCACATGTCTTCCCAGAAGGCGGCCATGTCAAAGTGCAGGCCGTGCGCGTAGGCATCCTGCAGCATCGCGACCTGCAGATCGGTGATGGTGACGACCATCTCTTCGAACCATGCCGGATCGTCGTAGACGACCAGTGAGAGGTTCTCGACGCCCATCCAGTTGCGGAGCCAGCCATAGAGACTTCCCGTGCCGGCCACGGAACAGAGCTTCCGGTCCCACTGCTTTCCTTCCTTCACCAGGTCGCGCGTGTGGCGCTCGGGGTTGGCCGGGTCCAGACGCCACTTGTAATGCTTGTTCCAGCTTTCGCGATCGACAAGCAGGTGGCCGTGGTGCTGCGGGATCGAGCCCATGAACTTCTTTTGGAGCACGATCACACCGTCACCCTGCTGCACGAGGGCGTGATCGCCGCGATCCTCGATTACCTTTTGTTCAAACCCCGGCGTCAGGCCGCTGGAGATGCCTGGTCCCCCCCAGTAACTGTCCATTCCGAAGAATTTATCGGTGCTTGTAGTCTCGTGGCCGCCACCCACCCATTTCGGCAGGCCCTGCTCGTGCCAGACCTCGATGGTTTCCGGCCAGAAGCCGAAGTCGCAGATCGGCGAGCGGTCGCGCGGCTGATAGTGCATGGTGGCGAGGAAACGTTCGCGTTCGGTCATGATCGGTCTCCGGAAGTTGTCCGTAGTCAGAAGTTAGAAGTCAGAAGGCACGCATCAATTATTCAGCAGCTCGGGGTTGCGTTCGTAGTTGGCCAGTTCTCGGCCGGCGGCGTACATGGCTTCGGTATTTTCGTAGGGTGTATGCGGGGCGAGGTTGTTGCCTTCGCGGAGGACGAACAGGCCGCCTTCGAGCACGCCGGTCTTCACGATGCGCGCCACTTCCGCGCGGACGGTCGCGGGGTTGGCGGTGCGGAGAAATTCAATTTGCGGTCCGCCGTTCATGCGCACCTGCGGACCGAGCTGTTTGCGCATCTTGCCGAAATCGATGGGGAAGCCGGTATCGAAACTATTAATGTTCAGCTCATCACGCAGGATGAGAAAATGACGGGTGGAGTCGCCACAAAGGTGAATGGAGCGGGGCTTGCTGGTGGCGAGTTCGTCCAGCATCCGGCGGTGGTGCGGCAGCACACATTCGCGATAGGTATCGGCCGAGATCAGGGCGACGCTGTCGTCGGCATAACCAAAACCATCTTGCGGAATGGGAACGCCGGTGAGCTTGCGCCAGGCCTTGATGCGGGTGATGGTGGCGTCGGTGATGAATGAAAAAAGCTTCTGCATGCGCTCGGGCTCGCCAAGGATAAGCTCGCAGGCGGTGGTGGGGTTGAAGAGATTGCAGGCGACGGTCATGGGCCCATCGGTGCCGATGCCAAACCATGGGGGGACGACTTCGATCGGGCGGCCCAGGTACGTTTCCCTGGCGGCCCGCGCCTTGAAGTGGTTGTAATACTGCAACCCCTTGTGCATGATCCCGTCGAATGGGTCGGGAATGCCATTTTCCATGACACGCTCGGGGTCGTGCTCAAACGGCGGATGCGTGTCTGGAACCTCATCACCCAGATATTCCACCTTCCCGCCCAGCCAGGCGGTCTCATAGAAGTTCTGAAAGTCGGGAACGATCGACCACTTCTCCGGCAGGCCCAGCTCGACATCCTGCAGGATGTTGAAGCGGTTCCAGCGCTGAAACTGCAGCACCATCTCGAACATCACGTCCGGATTTTCCATGTATTCCTGGAAGGTGACGCCCTTGGGATTGGCATCCCGCGACATCATGTGATAACGGGTGGCGATGCCGAAAATGATCGGCGCGCGGGTGGGCTTGCCCTGATTGAAGGCCTTCCACGTCCACGTCACTTCTTCGTTGTGGCGCTTGAAATCGAAATGGGCCAGGCGGTCGGTCTCCAGCGCGCCTTCCTGCAGGGTGTCGGTCAACATCTCTGTCATGGTCGATTCCTTATGCATAATTTCCGTAGCGGCCGACTCGATCGATGATGAACTGGTAGGTTTGCCAGCTCACGGTCGAGGGCACCGAATGATCGGAATGAAACACGTATCCCTTGCTGCTCATGCCGGCCGCGAATTTCGTGCGCAGTTCCTGGTCAATCCTGTCGAGGTCGTTGGTTCCGGCGATCTGCATGTTCATGTTGCCCCAGAACGACAGGCGACGGCCGTAGCGCGGAACCAGGTCGCGCAGGTCCATGCCGGCCTTGGCTTCCAGAGGGTTGAGACAATCGAAGCCGGCTTCGAGGTAGAGGGGAATGACGCTGCGCACGTCGCCGTCGCTGTGGTAGACGAATTTCATGCCGTGCTGGTGGCACCAGTCGGCGAGGCGCTTGTGCTGCGGCCAGACCAGCTCGCGATACATCGACGGCGAGCAGAAGGTGCCGTGGTTGTAGGCCATGTCGCCGCCGACATACATGCCATCGCCGGCGACGCCGGCGTCGGTGAGCGCAGTGAGATTGTGAATGATGAAGGTGGTGAGGGTGCGGGCGATGTCGGCGATCCATTCGGGGTCGCTGGCCATCCCGATCAGCATGATCTCGTCGCCGATGAGCATGCGCATCATCTCGAAGGCTTCGGGGCAGGCGAAGATGCGGAAGCCCTGGTCGTCATCCGCCGCTTTCTGGGCCCGTTTCGCGGCCGGGATGTCCACCTGAATGCGCGGGTCGAGCAGCGCCGGCTTGTACTTGCTGCGCCAGATTTCCGGGGACTCGCACTCGAATCCGACGTGCTCGGGGGTTGATTCGCGCGTCTTGTGCTGGCGGACGGTGGCACCCCAATCGTTGATGAACGTGCGGGTTTCGGCGTCTTCGGAGAGCAGCTTGTTCTGCTTGGCGAACGGGGTCGGCCAGCACCAGCCCACCCAGCGGAAGTCGGTCTCCAACATGCGGAAGATGGTCTGGCGCCCGCCGCACAAACCCTCTTTTTCCCAGCGCACGATCGTCTCATCCCAGAACGATTCGTGGCGGGGAGTGCGGTCGTGGTCCTGGCGCTGGAACATGCGCCCCACCCGCTGGCGATGTGTCAGTTTCACGCCCATAAACAGCCCATCATTCGTACCAGCCGTAGTGCTTCACGCGGTCGATGATGAACTGGTAGGTTTCCCAGCTCGTCAGCGGCGGCACCGAGTGGTCGGAGTGATACGCATAGCCCTTGTTCGCCATCCCAGCGGCGAACTTGGTGCGAATCTCTTCTTCAATTTTTTCGCGGTCGTTGGTGGCCATCACCATCACGTCGATGTTGCCGAAGAAGGAGAGCCGTGTGCCATATTTCGGGGAGAGCTTGCGCACGTCCATTCCCGCCTTCGATTCCATCGGCTGGATGCAGTCGAAGCCGGCCTGCAGATACAGGTCGATCACGCCGGTCACGTCGCCGTCGGTGTGGTAGATGAACTTGGCATTGTGCTGGTGGGCCCAATCGGCGAGGCGCTTGTGGTCCGGCCAGATCAGTTCCTTGTACATCGCCGGAGAGCACATGGTGGCACTGCGGAAGGCCATGTCGCCGTAGCACCACACCCCATCTATGCGCAGGCCGGCATCCCAAAGATGTTGCCAATTCTGGATCATCACGTCGCAGTACGTGCGGGAGACGTCGGCCACCCATTCGGGATCTTCGGCCATTGCCATCAGCGTCGCTTCGTCGCCCATCAGGGCGCGGGTCTGCTCGAAGCTCTCGACGCCGCTGAAGAACGGCCAACGGCCGGTCGCGTGGGCTTTGGCCGCGGCTTGCTTCGCGGAGTTCAGATCCACCTGCATCCAGTTTTTCAGAAGCGCGGGCTTGTACTGCTTCTCCCAGATTTCGCGGCTGTCGCAGCCGAAGGCGATGTGCTCGGGCGTGCCGGACTTGTGCTTCCAATAGCGCACGGTCTTGCCATGAGAATCGCGGGTGACACGGGTGAGCTCATCCTCGCTGACGAGCTCATTGTTTCCGGGAAAGGGCGCCGGCCAGATCCAGCCGATGCCCTGGAAGTCGATTTCGAGCAGTTCGAGTGCGGCCTCGTACCCGCCGACCATGCCTTCAGATGCCCAACGGGCGATGGTCTCGCCCCAATAGGAATCGAAGCGCGGCACGCGGTCGTGGTCCTGGCGCTCGAGCATTCGATTGACGCGCTGGCGGCCGGTCATGGTCGCCGTGCGCTGCGGGGTGGCGATCGCGGTCATGGTGGTTTACCCGTTCGGGTCAAGTACGCCGCTGGAGAGGTCGCGACAGTAGCCGCGACCTCCCCGGGCGTCGGTATGAGACAACTTCTTCAAGCGAACAACTGCAACGCCACGTCCACCGCGCTGGCGGCATCGGGAGCGTAGCCGTCGGCGCCGATTTCCTTGGCAAACTCGCTGGTGATGGGGGCGCCCCCGATCACCACCTTGCACTTGGTAAGCCCGGCAGCCCGCACCGCCTTGACCGTGTCCTTCATGGCCGGCATGGTAGTGGTGAGCAGCGCTGACAGGCCGATCAGGTGGGCATTGTGCTCCTTGGCGGCCGCGACGAACTTTTCGGCGGTGACATTGGTGCCGAGGTCGATCACGCCGATGTTGGCGCCCTTGAGCATCATGCCCACCAGGTTCTTGCCGATGTCGTGAAGGTCGCCCTGCACGGTGCCGATAACGGCGGTAAATTTCGGCTTGATGCCCGCCTTGGCCAGCAGCGGCTCCAGCAGCGACATGGCCTCTTTCATGGCGCGGGCGGCGATCAGCATTTCGGGGACGAATGCCTCATTTCGTTTGAAACGGTCGCCGACCACGGCCATTCCGGGGACCAGGCCTTTGTCGACGATGTCCTGCGGAGTCGAGCCGGCGTCCAGCAGGACTTGGGTTAGACGTTTGGCTTCCACCCGGTTTCCCTTGACTACCGCTTCCGACAGTGCCTTCAGCTCGCTCATACCAGACTCCAGGAAAAGTTTTTATTGGCCAGGAACTCCATACCTCTGGAGCAGTCCCGCCAGCATTCAAGACCATTATGTCCATGAAACGTTGACATTTCAAGATTAATTTAGAACTATTTCCTTTTTTTGAGGATATACTTGTCTTATAATACTCGACCGGCGGCCAGGTGTTGGTCGAAGATTTCTCTAGGAAATTCCGCTTTGGAGACGTTTCCCGTGGCAAAAACAGTAGAAACATCGCGGCAGGGGGGGCTTCCACGCCTGGCGGTCCTGACCTGCGCGGTGATGGAAAGTGAAGTTGGGCACTTTGCAAAAGGGCTCGATCACATCGTCCACATTGAGATGATGGAGCAGGGCTTGCACAACGAACCGGACAAGCTGCGGGTGAAGCTGCAGGAGATGATCGACCGCATCGAGATGCGCGAGGATGTCGAGGCGATCGCGCTGGGGTATGGGCTGTGCAGCCGGGGCACCGAGGGAATCCGCACCAGGCGATGCAAGCTGGTGATGGCGCGGGCGCACGACTGCATCACCCTGCTGCTGGGGAGCAAGGAGCGGTATGCGGAGTATGTGGCGGAGCACCCGGGGACTTATTGGTATTCGCCGGGCTGGAACCGCCATCACATCCCGCCCGGCCGGCAACGCTATGAGCTGCTCCTGAAGAAATACACCGACGAATATGGCGCCGACAACGCCGAGTTCCTGATGGAATCGGAACAGCACTGGTTCACCACTTATGAACGGGCCAGCTACGTGGATTTGGGCGTGGGGGCGACGCCCGAGGACGTGGCGTACACCCAGGAATGCGCCGACTGGCTGAAGTGGCGGTTTGACCACCAGCACGGCGATCCGACTTTGCTGATGGCGCTGCTGAAATGCCAGTGGGATGAGGAGCGATTCGTGGTGCTGCAGCCCGGCGAGGTCTTTCAAATGACGGCCGACGAGCGGGTGATACAGCCGACCATCGACGGCAAGCCGCTGTCGGCGTACGCCGGGCACCAGGTGGCGAACTTTCAGGTGTAGTTCAGTTGGAGAAAGAAGGCACACAGGCACGAAGGCACATAGGCACAAAGGGAAGAGGGAGTATTCACTTCGTGCCCTCATCGCCTACTGGCGATGGAGCCTCTTGCCTCCGTGCCTGCGAAAGCAAGTGGAGTTGTCAGATGTCCAAGCCGTTTGAGTTAAAGATCGAAACCGCCGAACACGCCGAGACCATCCTGGTGCCGGCGAGCCAGCGCGAGGATCGCATTGCCGAACTGCTGCGGCGGCAGAACCAGTCGTTGAACACGCGCTGCGGCCATCGCGGATTGTGCGATGGGTGCCTGGTCGAGTTGATCCAGGGGGAGCTGATCAATACCGCAACCGGCGCGACAGTCGCGGCCAACGGGCACCCGATCTCGGTGCGCGGCTGTGAACACCGCATGGCGAGCGGCGACGTGCAGCTTCGGATTCCGCCACGGTCGCTGCTGGCCTACGAGCCGCAGGTGGTCACCGATTTTCGCATCAACGTGCCGGTGGCCCGCAATCCGCTGTGCGTGGGGGAGATTGGCGTCGCCATCGACATCGGCACCACCACGGTGGCGCTGATGATCGTGGATTTAACCAATGGCCAGATTTTGGGACGGGCCGCCGGCTTCAACCGGCAGATGCAGCTTGGCGATGACGTGCTGACGCGGATCAATCTGTGCGGCACCGACCCGACGATGCTCAAGGCACTTCAGCAGCACGTTATCGAGGAGACGATTGCGCCGCTGCTGGTTGAGGCGCTGACTAAAGCGGGAATTGCCCGCGAGCGCGTGGCTGGCTTCTCCGTGGCCGCCAACACCACCATGCTGCACCTGTTCGCGGGGGTCGATCCCACCTTGATGGGGGTCGCCCCGTTCACGCCGACTTTTCTGGAGCATCGCATCATCCCCGCGGCGGACCTTCGCTTGAACGCGATGCCGGCCAAGCCGATGGTCCATCTGCTGCCGGGGGCGGCGGCGTATGTGGGGGCTGATCTGACCGCCGGCGCCTTCGCCAGCGGCTTGATCTACGACGAAGGTCCGAGCCTGCTGGTGGATATCGGCACCAATGGCGAGATCATTCTCAAGCTCGGCGACAAGATGTATGGCTGCGCCACCGCCGCCGGACCGGCGTTTGAAGGCGCGGGACTGGAAAGCGGCATGCGCGCCGGCGAAGGGGCGATCAGCCACATCTGGTTCGACAGCAATCCCCTGGCGATCCGCACCGAGATGATCGGCCAGAAACATGCCGGGGTGAAGCCGATCGGCATCTGCGGATCGGCCTATATCGACCTGCTGGCGCGGGCGCGGCAGGCGGGGGTGTTGACCGCGACCGGGCGGTTTGACGACTCCGCGCCGGGCGCGGCCGACTACATCATGGAGGCCCATCGCTGCGGCCGGGCATTGCGCATCGCGTATGGCCAGGGCAAGCATCCGGTCATCGTTTCCGAGCGCGACATTTCGCGGCTGCTGCAGGCCAAGGCGGCCATCGCCGCGGGGATTCTCACACTGCTGCGCCGGGTCAACATTGCGCCGGCGGACGTCAAGACGCTCTATCTCGCGGGCGGCTTCGGCATGCACCTCGACCAGCAGGCGACCATCGCCTGCGGGATGCTGCCGGGCTTTCGGCCGGAACAGATTCAGGTGGTGGGCAATACTTCGCTGGCCGGGGCATACCTGGCGCTGCTGGACGGCAGCGTGGTCGCCGAGATGGCGCGGGTGGGGAAGAACATGGAGATCATCGAACTGAACCTGGACCCGGAGTTTGAGTCATGCTACGTCGATCAGCTTTCGCTGGCCGACTGAATTCCGCTCTCAGAAGGGAGCTTGTCATGAGAAATCTGCCGAAGATCGAATTGATGAAGCGTGCGGTGCGCGCTTCGATCTGCCCGCAGTGCTATCAGCGGCCGCCGGGCACGGAGTGCCAGGATCCGGCGTGCAAACGCGTCTGCGAGGCGCGCTGCACCATCTTCAAGTATCTGCCAAGGCTGACGCGCATTGCGCGAAACGCGGGCGATGCGCCCGGCGCGGTGCAGTCGGCGGTGCGCGAGGGCATCTGCGCCAACTGCACCCTGGCGCCCGATGGGCGCGACTTTTGCGCCAACGAGCTGACCCGCACCTGCCCGCTGAGCCGTTATGCGGCCAACGTGGTCGATTTGCTCGACCACGTGCTGCCGGGCAAGAAGCCCAGGGCATAGGACATGGTCAAGACGCACCCGCTGTTTGCGCGGCACGAGCGAACGTGGCGGAGCAACCGCTACGTCTACCCCGTCATCAGCCGGCGCAGCGGCGGCCTGTCGATCGGGATCAACCTCAGCCCCGACAACGCCTGCAATTTTCACTGCGCCTATTGCTGCGTCGACCGGATGCATGCGCTGGATCGCAATCCGGTGGATGTCGATGTTCTGCGGGAAGAGCTCGACCACATGCTGGCTGCGTTTTCCAGCGGCGCCCTCTTCTGCGCGCCGCCGTTTGACGACACGCCGGCGGAACTGCGGCGGCTGAATGATGTGGCATTCAGCGGGAATGGCGAGCCGACCGCCAGCCCGCATTTCCACCGCGTGGCGCGGCTGGCGGCAAAGCTGATTCACGAGCATGGCCTGCGCGACACGAAGATCGTGGTCATCACCAACGCCACGCTGCTGCACCGGCCGCGGGTGATGCGGACGCTGGAGTTTCTCGACCGGCACAATGGCGAAATCTGGGCGAAGCTGGATGGTGGTACGGCGGAGGTGTATCAGCGCATCAACCGGTCGCGGATTCCGTTTGGCCGCGTGCTGAGCAACATTGTCAAGACGGCGCGCGTCCGTCCGATCGTTATCCAAAGCATGTTTGCCCGCCTGCACGACGCCGCGCCGGCGGAGGGAGAAATTGCAGCGTATCTTGAGCGGCTGAAGGAGGTGCTCGATGCCGGCGGGCGGATCAAGAGCGTGCAGGTATATACTGTCGCGCGCAATGTCGCCGAGCACTATGTTTCGCCGTTGGCGGAGGACTTGCTCGCTGCCATTGCCGCGCGGGTGCGAGCGCTGGGGATCGCGGCGCAGGCATACTGCTGAGCGCATCAGGCCGTTTCAAAACAAGCTCCCCTGCTCCTCCTGCATATCGTTCGTTTCAATCGCCTCGATGCACTCCGGACTGTCGTTCCTGGGACTGTTCACCGCGGTGGAAACCGGAATCGCTTCCATTGCGTCGGCGGGAAAAGGCTCAAGCAGCGATTGCAGTTCGGCGGGAACTTTTTCCTCCGTGCTCAACCACTTCTCATACACTTCCGGGCGGAGCACGGCCGGCATACGGTCGTGGATTTCCTTCATCAGCTCATTGGGCGCAGTGGTGATGACCGTACAGGTTGGCAGCTTGTTGCCATTGGCGTCGCGCCATACTTCCCACAGGCCGGCGAACATGAAGGGACGATGAGACTTCATGCGGATAAGCATGGGGATCTTGGTCTTGCCGCGCTTCTTCCATTCGTAAAAGCCGTCGGCCGGGATCAGGCAGCGGCGCCTGGCCAGCGCCTGGCGAAAAGCGGGCTTCTGTGCCAACGTCTCAGCGCGGGCGTTGATCATTTTGCTGCCGATGGATGGGTCCTTCGCCCAGGATGGCACCAGGCCCCACTGCATGTAGTCGAGGGTGTTGCGGCCGTCATTGGCGACGGCAAGGATCGGCTGCGACGGCGCGATGTTGTAGCGCGGCCTGGCATCGACCTCGCCGAGGTGAATCCAGGGAAAGACGTCGGGGATCTGCGCCAGGGTGATGAGCGTGAAGCGGCCGCACATGAGTCAGTATAGGAACGAACGCGTCCATGATTCCGCGCCAAGCAACCGGCAGCGATGTCATTCTGAGGTATTCCGAAGAATCTGCGCAGTTCGTCGTGCGTGGCCAGATCCTTCGGAGTACCTCAGGATGACAGCAACGCGGAACCGTGCGTGTCATTATTTCATTACTGCTTTCGTGGGATGGACCCACGTTTCCCCGCCGCCTTCCCATACTTCCTTTTTCCAGATCGCCACTTCGGCCTTGAGGGTGTCGATGAGCCAGCGGCAGGCGTCAAAGGCCGCGCCGCGATGGGCGGCGGCGACGGCGATGAGGACCGATGGTTCGCCGATGTCAACCCGGCCGACGCGGTGCAGCAGGACCAGCTTGACAATTGGATAGCGCTCGCGGACGCGCACCACCAGGTCGCGAAGCTGCTTGATGGCCATCTCCTCGTAGGCCTCATATTCCAGCGCCTCCAGCTCATGGCCGGCGGCGTTGCGCTCGCGGCGGGTGGTGCCGAGAAAGACGTCGATGCCTCCGGCGGAGGCATCGGTGACCAGCTTGACGGCCGAGGCGACCGAAAGCGGATGAGGAACGATGCCCACCCAGTCGCGTTGGATGCGGTTTGTCTCGGGCGCGGTGTCGAAGCATTTGCGAAACAGCACCAGCGGCTCGGTGGGTTGATATCCCAGGGCGGTGTGGGCGGCGAAGCTGGCGCGATTCTCGGTGATGCAGTCGGAGGCCATTTCCGCGCAGCCGTGCTCGCGGGCCCATTTTTCGGCTTGGGCGATGAGCTGGGCGCCGAGACCGCGGCGGCGCAGGTCGGGATCGACGTACCAGGCCTCGATGTAACCGACGGGACTGGATGCGCATCCATCGGCGAGCGGGCGCAGCGAGACTTCGACAAAGCCGCCGAGTCGACCATCCCCGCGGTCGGCCACGAAGACCGCCGACGGCAGTTCCCAGATGGTCTCATCGGCGCCGAAATCCCGAATCTCATCGTCCAACGTGGCCCGGGCAACTTCCGGCCAGAGGGCGCAGCGCATCCGCAGCCATTCTTCGTGATCGCCAGGTTGGATCGCTCGAACGTACATGGTGTCGTTCATCGTCATCCCCCGCTGACCGGCGGGATAATCGCCAGTTCATCGCCATCGTGGAGCACGGTGTCGGGCTTCACGTAGGCTTGATTGACGGCGATGGCGGCGCGGGGCAGAAATTCGCGCACGCCGGGAAATTGTTTGACGATCCGCTCCAGGGCGGCGGCGGCAGTTGCACCGGCCGGAAGCTCCAGGTCTGCCTGCGCTGTTCCCGCCTTGTCGCGGACGATGGCGAAAAATCGAATAACGATGCGCAATAGACTTCTTTCGTAGGGTGCGCTGGGCGCACCATTTTTCTCGCGGATGGTGCGCCCAGCGCACCCTACAGCTTCACCGTCCACTCGATGCCGTTGCCGACAGCGACTTCGACGCTGGAGGCATCCTTCAGCGTGCGCACGTGGGCGACGAAATCGGCCAGCTCCTTGCGATGGGTGGAGGCGTTGTCGGTGATGACGCCGCCGCCTTTGCGGATTTTTGGCCAGATCAGGTCGAAATAGCCGCGGGTGGCGGGCTTGTCGGCGTCGATGAAGGCGATGTCAATCGGCCCGGCGATCCTGGCCAGGATCTGGTTGGCATCGCCGAGATGGTTGGTGATGATGCCCGACAAGCCGGCGCGGGCGAAGGTTTCCTTCGATGAGTCGAACTTCTTACTGCTGACGTCGATGGTGTTCAGCTTGCCGCCGGTCTGCTGCAACGCCCGGCCCCACCACAGGCCGCTGAAGCCGTAGCTGGTGCCGACTTCCACGATCAATCTGGCATTGCTGGCGAGGGCGATGTGATAGAGCAGTTCCCCTTCAACCCGCGGGATTTGCCACGCATCATCGCGCGTCCTGGCCAGAGTCTCCAGTTCATCGATAAGTGCTGAAACTTGCGATGCTATCATTTGTCACCATTTTCTTCCCACCCCACCACGGCGATTTTGTACCGCTCGGCCAATTCCAACACCTTCGGCTTTTCGAGAATAATCGTTTTGGCAGGCTCCAGCACCACGCAGGCGGCGCGGGCGGCGGCGAGTTTTTCGATGGTGGTCGTGCCGATGGTCGGCACGTCCATGCGCATGTCGCGGGTGGTGTTGGAGACCTTGATGAGCGTCCAGCCGCCTTTCTTGCAGAGCTGCCCGGCGCGCTCGATCATGGCGTTGGTGCCTTCCAGGGCCTCGACGGCCAGCACGTCGCGGTCGAGCACCGCCATGGACTGGCCGATGTCGAGGCGGCTGATGGTGCCGCAGCGCTCCCAGCCGAAGCGGATATCCTCCCACTGCGCGGCGGTGGGCTGGCGGCGGGTCATCACGCCGGGGGTGGCGAGATGATCGGCGCAATATTTGGTCGAGTCGATCAAGGTGATTCCTTCGGAAGCCAGCTCCCGCGCCAGCGCCGCCAGCACGGCCTGGGGGCGCTTGTCGCGGCGCAGCGCCCCATACCATATCCGAAGCGCCCGCCAGTCGGGAAGGTTGCGGATCACGGTGAAGCGTTCGTACATCCGCGACTTCTGCACCCGGCCCACCATGATCGCCTCGCTGCAGCCGGAGCGGCGCAGCACGCGAATCCAGTTTCCCGGCCGGGTGATCCGCGCCCAGGCAAAATGGTCGCATTCCTGTTGCAGTTCCGGCCAGGCGTTTCCGCGCAATCCCACGCAGACCACCTGCCGGCCCGCGGCGCGGGCGCCGCGGGCAACCAGGACGGGGAAGACGCCCTCGCCTGCGATTAATCCAAGTGGAGCCGACACGGCGGCGATTGTAAGCGCCGGCCGGCAAACGCCAAGCGTGGCGAGTCATCCTCCGGCTTTGCCGAGAAAGAACGAAAGCAGAAGAAGGATGAGCACGATCGAGGTAATGATGACGAAGGTGCGGTCGCGCTCGTAGACGAAGGCGAAGATGGAGACGGCCACGCGCACAACCGGCGTGATAATGAGCAGCAGGAGCCCGAGGGTGACGATCGACAGGCCGCGGAATTCACGCAGGCCGCGCCACACGTCAGCCAGCGTATGCGGGAATGCCGCGCCCGGTGCGGCCAGGCGTTTTAGCTCGGTCTTGCTGGAGAGATAAATCGGATGGTGGATGAAGGTGACCAGCAGGCCGAACACGACGATGGTCAGACTCAGTCCCACACCGACGCGCAGCAGGTTGCTGATGAGCAGTTCCACCTGCCGGACCTTGTGGTCGCGAAGAGCGGAATCGTCCAGCGGAGTTAGCCGCGGATTCCCTTCAGCAGCATTTCGATCGATATCCATATCAGAACCACCACAAAGACGACGCGAATGACAGAGCTGTGCAGCCGGCCAAGCAGGCGTGATCCGGCTCTGGCGCCCAGCAGCACGCCCGCGGCCACCGGCGCGGCCACGAAGGGGTCGATGTCGCCGCGGGCGAAATAGACGCCGGCACTGGCCGCGGCGGTGACGCCGATCATGAAGTTGCTGGTGGCGGTGGAGACCTTGATCGGCAGGCGCATGCCCAGGTCCATGGCCGGCACCTTCAGCGCGCCTGATCCGATGCCGAGCAGCCCGCTGACGACGCCGGCGACGTACATCAGGGCAAATCCGAGATACGTGCGGGTGACGCGGTAGATGACGGTCTGCTGCGTGGCGGGATCGAAAAATTCCCCGTGCAGGCGCAGGCGGTCGGCGAGACGGTCCGGCGGGGCATAGGCGCTGGCGTGCTGGTGGCGCTTGCGCGTCATCGCCAGCGCCGAATATCCCAGCACCAGGCCAAAGATGACATAGAGCAGCCGAACGTCGACGCGGCCGGCCAGATAGGCGCCGCTGAGGGCGCCGGTGGTGGTGGCGATTTCCAGCACCATCGCCACCCGCAGGTTGGTCATGCGCTCGCGCACGTACGCGGCGGCCGCGCCGCTGCTGGTGGCGATGACCGAGACGATGGAAGCGCCGATGGCGTAGCGGATGTCGACGTGCAGCATCAGGGTAAGAGCGGGGATGACGATAATCCCTCCGCCCAGCCCGAGCAGCGAGCCCAGCACGCCAGCGCCGACCGCGATGGCGAAGGTGATGAGGGTGAAGGCGATCGGTGTCATCGTGTGGGATCTGTATAGGGATGGATTGGGAGCGATACAAGCGGCGCGCGGGAGCGGGCGCAGCGCTTCTGCAGAATATGTTTTCCTATAGAAATAGGCGAGTTTGGCATCCGCAGGATTCGCCAATTGCGGCTCAGATTTCGTAGGTGAGCGGCTCATCTTCGAGATCGTCTTCAAGATGGCTGGCATCGATCGAGGCGCCGACGAGGATGCGGGCGCGGGCGATGGCTTGCTTGGCGCTGGAGAAGATGCCGATGCCGGCCTCGAAAACATTCTCGCGGCCGATGAGGCTAAGCAGGCCGTACGCCTTGATGACGCGCATGAGCTCGGGACGGACGCCGCAGAGGATGATGTGGCCGCCGCGTTGTTGCAGGTCGCGGGTGAAGTTTTCAATGACGCTAAGGACCGTCGAGTCGATCGAGTGCGTGCGCTTGAGGCGGAAGATGACCACGCGCACCTCCGAGCGCAGCAGCGGCAGCAGACGATCGCTCAGTTCGTCGGCCACGCCGAAGAAAAGCTCTCCTTCCACCTGCAGAAACAACACCTTCTGGCGGCCGGTGCGGTCGGCCAGCGGGCGCTCGATAAACTGCCGGCCGCCGGGCAGGTGGACCATCTCCGCGATGTGCAGATGGCTGGCCCTGCGCAGGTACAGGGCGATGTTCAGGAAAATACCGATGAAGATGGCGTATTCCAGTGGGGCAAGCAGCGTGGCGATGAAACTGGCCAGACAGACGGCAAAATCGCTGCGGCTGGTGCGGGCCATGCGCAGCAAATAGCGCCAATCGATCAACCCAAAGGCGATTACGAACAGAACGGCGGCGAGACTGGCGCGGGGGATCATGCCGGCCTGCGGGGCGAAGAGCAGGAAGATAATCGCGACGAAGATGGCGTTGAAGACGGCCGCGAAGCGGGTTTCCGCGCCGGCGGCGTAATCGAGGGCGCTGCGGGTAAAGCTGCCGGAGCCGGGGATGCACTGGAAGAAGCTGGTGAGGAAATTCTTCAGTCCCTGGGCGAAAAATTCCTGGTTTGCGCTGATGCGCTCGCCGGATTTGGCGGCGATGCTCTTGGCGATGGCGACGGATTCGAGCATTCCCAGCAGCGCCAGCGCGGTGGCCCCGCCGACGAGTTGGCGAAGGTATTCGACGGAAACGAAGGGCAGGTGAAATGTGGGCAGCCCGCGCGGCAGAGGGTCTATCAGGGGCAGGGCGTTGTTCCAGCCCAGCAATCAGACGGCGATCGCGGATATCACGATCCCAAGCAGCGCGCCGGGGAGAAGCTTCGAGACCGCGCGCACGACCGCGACAATCAGGAGGACCGTGATGCCGACGGCGATGGCGCGCCAGTTGGTCTCGTGGAGATGATGCAGCAATGCATCCAGTTTGCCGGGAACTCCCCATAGCATGCTCTGATGAGTAACGGTAATGCCGAGAAACGCCGGAAGCTGGCCGACGAAGATCAGCACTCCCGCGCCGGCCACGAGGCCGATGATCACGCTGCGGCTGACGTAGCGCACCATATCGCCAAGATTGGCGGCGGCGAAGGCGAGCTGAATCAACCCCTTGAGCATCGTCAATGCGAACACCAACTGCAGATACAACATCGGGTCCGCATCCGGCCCGAGCACCCCTTTGATGGCGGATGCGATCAGCAGACTTTGCGTGTTGGTCGGCCCGGTGGTCATGTGCTCGCTGCTGCTGAGCAGCGAGCACATGATGCCCTGAAGGATCGAGGTGTAGATTCCGTAGACCGGAGGGACGCCGGCGATGATGGCGTAGGCCATCGCCTGCGGCACCTCCACCACCGAGACGGTCAGCCCGGCCACAAGATCGCGGCGGAACTTGCGCAGCGAATAATGCCGTGCCGTTTCGAGCGGCCCGGCAATTGCGTGGAGGCTGGATGCGAGGGCGGAGGTCATGGTTCGCTCTTCGCGGGAAGAATAGCAGGGATGGCGCAAGGGGAAAGGGCAATGAATGCTGCTCGATCCCGCCTTGCACGCTTTGGCGGCCGTCGATACATTTCGCCGCGTGATGTTGGGAACACTTCTGGAGAAACGTATGCGCCGAATGCTTATGTGCCTGCTGATTGTGGGTTGTGCGGTCTGCTCGCAAGGATGCAAGAAGAAGCCGGGGGAGCAGGCCAAAGGCGATGAAATTGTCATCGGAGAATATGGCTCGAGCACCGGCGCCACCGCGACCTTTGGCCAGAGCGCCCACGAAGGGATCATGCTGGCCATCGACCAGATCAACAGCGCCGGCGGAGTGCTGGGGAAGAAAATTCGCATTATATTTGAAGATGATGAGTCCAACGCCGACAAGGCGGTCGCGGCGGCGCAAAAACTGGTCAACCGCGACAACGTGGTTGCGGTGCTGGGAGAGGTGGCGTCGAAGCGCTCCCTGGCCGGGGGTCAGGTGTGCGAGAAGGCGAAGGTTCCGATGCTTTCGCCCGCCAGCACAAATCCGCAGGTCACGAAGGGAGAAAAGCCCGGAACCGTCAAGGAATGGGTTTTCCGCGCCTGCTTCACCGATGATTTTCAAGGGGCGGTGAATGGCAGGTTTGCCGCCGAGCACGGGTGGAAAAAGGTGGCCGTGCTGACCAACGTCGATGAAGATTACAGCAAAGGGCTGGCCAACAGCTTCAAGGAAACTTTCAAGAAAGTGGCCGAGCCGGTGGCCGACGAGAGTTATCGCGGCCAGGACAAGGACTTCAAGGCCCAGCTCACTCGCATCAAAGCGGCCAATCCGGATGCCGTCTTCCTTCCCGGATATTACACCGAAGTAGGGCTGATCCTGCGACAGGCGCGCGAAGAGGTCGGGCTGACCTGCCCGTTCTTCGGCGGCGACGGCTGGGACAGCCCCGAGACGCTCAAACTTGGCGCCGTTGCCAACGGGTGCTTCTACAGCGACCACTATTCCCCCGACGACCCCCGGCCGGAAGTCAAGCTATTCCTGGATGCGTACAAGGCGAAGTATGGCCGGGTGCCCGATGCGATGGCGGTTCTCGGCTATGATGCGGCGCGGGTGATGGCCGACGCGATCAAGCGCGCCGGGAAAGTTGATTCCGCGGCCATTCGCGACGCCCTGGCCACCACCAAAGATTTCCCCGGCGCCAGCGGCGCGATTACCATCGACGAGAACCACAACGCCCGCAAGCCGATCGTCATCCTGGAAATCCAGAACAATGCGACGAAGCTGGTGAAGACGATCAATCCGGAATGAACTCTTCACGTAGCACGGGTTTCCAACCCGTGCCGAGTGGCTTGAAAAGGAAGAGTGCCCTTGAGTACCGCAGCACCTTGGCACGGGTTGAAAACCCGTGCTACGTGAAGCCCGCTTCATGCAACATCCCCTGCAGATTTTCGTTCAGCAGCTCATCAACGGCCTGTCGATCGGCTCAACCTACGCGCTGATCGCACTGGGCTACACCATGGTGTACGGCGTGCTGCGGCTGATCAACTTCGCCCATGGCGACGTCTACATGGTCGGCGCGCTGATCGCGTGGTACATCTGCTCTCATTTCTCCGGCCCGGCGTGGCTGGTGCTCACAGTCGCCTTCGCCACTGCCATGCTCGGCTGCACACTGCTCGGTTTCGCCATTGAATTCTTCGCCTATCGCCCGCTCCGCAGCCGGCCGCGCCTGGTGGCGCTGATCACCGCCATCGGCGTGTCGTTTCTGCTGGAGAATCTGGGCATCCTCATCTACGGGCCCACGCCGCACGCCATGCCCGCGCTGTTTGTCATCCGCCCGATCATCTCCTTTCACGTCGCCCGCAACAGCGAGCCAGTCAGCATCTCCAACCTCGACGTGCTCAGCCTCGCGCTGATGGTGGCGCTGATGATCGTGCTGACGTGGATGGTGCTGAAAACCAAGACCGGCCTGGCACTGCGGGCCGTTTCCCACCGCTTCGACACCGCCGCCCTCATGGGCATCAACCCGAACCGCACGATCTCCTTCACCTTCATGTTCGGCTCCGCCCTGGCCGCCATCGCCGGGGTGCTGAACGGGATTCGCTATAATGTCGAGCCGCTGATGGGCGTGATGCCGGGAATCAAGGCGTTCGTCGCGGCCGTCCTCGGCGGCATCGGCAACATCCCCGGCGCGGTGATCGGCGGGCTGCTGATGGGGCTGATCGAGACCATGCTCAAAGGCTGGATCCTGCCCAGCGGCTATACCGGCTATGCCGACGCCGCCGCGTTCCTGGTGTTGATCCTCATCTTGCTGATCAAACCCAGCGGACTGCTGGGGCGCCACGTGCCGGAGAAGGTGTGAGATGGCCTCATCAAGCCGCCAGTCACCCGTCTCCAGTCTTGAGTCCATGGGCGGCGGCATGCGCTTCTCTCCGCCGCACTGGCCGGCCTGGCTGAGCAACCTCGCCCTGACGCTGCTGATCGCCGCGCTGTGGCCTTTCAACACGCTGCTGGTAAACAATCTCAATGACTACTATTACCACTTCCTGATCGTCATCGCCGTGAACGTCATCCTCACCACCAGCTTGAATCTCATCAATGGCATCACCGGCCAATTTTCCCTCGGCCATGCCGGATTCATGGCCGTCGGCGCCTACACCGCGGGCGTAATCATGAAGCACTATCACCCCGGCGGAGCGCATCCGGAGGGCGCCTCAGCGCAGGCGCTCGCGGCCGGCTCTTATATTGCCGTCGTCTACGTTGGCGGACTCTTTGCGGCGGCCGCCGGCTTGCTGATCGGCGTGCCCACCCTGCGCCTGCGCGGCGATTACCTCGCCATCGCAACCCTGGGTTTTGGGGAGATCATCGACATTGTCATTACCAACATCGAGCATCTGGGCCGGTTCGAGGTGGGCGGATCGGCCGGCCTCCATGAAATTCCCCTCCGCACGAATTTTTTCTATGCGTTTGCGGCCGTAGTCATCTGTGTGGTCTGCATTTGGAGGCTGGTCTATTCCACCAAGGGCAAGGCGTTCCTGGCAATCCGCGAGGATGAAATCGCCGCCAGCGCCATGGGCGTGGACTCGACATTTTACAAAGTAGCCGCCTTCGTGATCGGGGCTTTTTTCGCGGGCGTGGCCGGGGCAATCTCCGCCATGTGGTTCGGAAACCTGGATCCCAGCGGTTTCAATTTCATGAAGTCCATCGAGATCGTGGTGATGGTGGTATTGGGCGGCTCCGGCTCGATCACCGGAGGCATTCTCGCCGCGATCATTTTGACGCTGCTGCCGGAAGGGCTGCGCATGCTCAAGGACATTCCGCGTTTTCGGGAGACCAAGATCGACGAATGGCGGCTCATCATCTACGCGCTGCTGCTGATTGGGATGATGCTCTTCCGGCCGGCGGGAATTCTCGGCCGGCGGGAAATCTGGTGGACGAGAAAAAAGCTGGCGTCGGCCGGATAGCTTGGGGAAGGGCGGGATGACAAGGTGCGGAGAACGAAACGCCGAAACGGTGACTCGGCGGAACGGCGAGGGGCGAGCAGAGGCCGCAGAGTGATTTTGAAATGTGGGACATTTGGGGACATTTTGGGACATGGGATTGTCATT
>DAIOHQ010000043.1:0-24520 GCA_036744635.1 Tepidisphaeraceae bacterium
CAGGAATGTCTGCCCCACCAAAGCAAGGTAAAGCCGCCTAAAGTGTCACGCACCCATGGCCCAGCGACAGGCAAGAATGCGTGTCGTACGGCAGACAAGAATGTCTGCCCCACCAGATGAGGATGGAAGGGGTTCTAACGGCTCTTCTCAAGTGATCTGATGCGCCGGCGGGGGGAGGTCGTCGTGGATGGTCTGCTGCTTGGGCTGGTCGCCGGCGAAGGAAAAGAGAATCATGTCATCATCGATGCGCGCCTGCAGATGCACCGGCCGCTGCCAGATCTTGTGGATGTTTTTCAGCGTTTCCACCGCATATTTGATCTCGACATCCAGGCCATTGTGCTTGTGTGCCAGATAGAGCTCGCCGCGGTTGTTGTAGTTGCCGTCGACGACGTAGATGAAGGGCTGGCCCATGTTGGTGAGGTGGTAGAGCATGGTCTGCTTGATGCGGACCGGGTCGCGGCTGACGATGCGGAGCTGGCCGGTGTGGGGGTCGCGGCCGTACTGATAAAACTTGTGCTTCTCGATGAATTCCGGGGTCATGAACTCGTCGATGAAGTTCACGTCGTTGTAGACGCGGCGGACCTCGAAGATTTTTTCCCGCCCCAGCCCCAGCCCCTTATCCCACCTCTTTTTTTCGCCGAGATTGGAGGCCTCCTCGTAATCCTTGCCGAATTTTCCCTTGTTCCAGCGGTCCTCGATGTCGCGAAACAGCTCGATCCCGATCTTGTAGGGATTGAAATTCCCCGGCGGCATGTGCACCGTGCCGCTGTGATGATCGGCATAATCGATCACCTCGCTGGCCGTGACAAAGTGCTTGCTCATCAGGGTGCTGTGCCAAAAACTTGCCCACCCTTCATTCATTACCTTGGTCATTCCCTGCGGGGCGAAATAATAGCTTTCTTCGCGGACGATGGAGAGGCAGTCGGCCTGCCAGTCTTCCATGCGGGCGTGCTGCAGGAGATATTGCAACACATCGCGGGTGGGATGGGCCGGGGTGGCGTGGCGGGTCTTGCTGCGCTGGTCGCGCAGCTTTTTCTGCTCGGCCTGCAGCTTCTCGGGCGGATTGATCCAGCGGTCGAGATAATCCTTGGCCTTGAATTTTCCCGACGGCTCTTCGCGCTTGGGTTCTTCATGGGCGGAATCGACCGGGCCTCGCTTGAGGAACATGCTGTGGGCGTCGATCAGGTGTTCGATGCTCAGACAGATGTCGAGGAAGCTCTCCACCGTGTCATAGCCGTGCTTCTCGATGTGCCGGCGCACGCGGGTGGCGTGGTTGGCCATCTCATCCATCATCTTGCGGTTGGTCTGGCTGAACCACAGGTTGTTTTTGAAGAAGTCGCTGTGGCCGTAGACGTGGGCGATCACCAGCTTCTGATCGACAAGCTGATTGGACTCCTGCAGGTAGGCGTAGCAGGGGTCGTTGTTGATCACCATCTCGTAGATGCGCCCCAGGCCGTAATGGTGTTGCTTGCGCAGCCGCTCATATTCCATGCCGAAGCGCCAATGGGGATAGCGCTGGGGAAATCCGCCATAAGCGGCGATCTGGTTCATCTGCTCGTAGTCGCACATCTCGTAGATGACCGGGAAGAAATCCAGGCCATAGGAGCGGGCCTGCTCGCGAATCTGTTTCTTGGCCGCGAGCAGCTCTTCGGGAAATGGCGCGAGCGTGTGAGAAGCCATGAACGGGCACCTCCAACGAGATTAGATCATCATACGCGCGCCGCGGACAGAAAAATTGCGGGATTGCGGGAAGCAGGTTGAATTCGGGGGCTTTTAGCGATTTTCATAGGGGCGGGGTTTCCCCGTCCTGTTTTCCGCTGAGTTAATCGCGCACGCGCCGTCCTCACACGAAACCGATCCGCCCAGCCGATAGCGGTTCCTTGCCACCCAGCGATACCCGCGCCAGCCGAGCGCCCGCACCGGCGCCCAGCGCAGGAGCGGCACGATGCTCCGCCAGCCGGCCAACCCCTCGGCCGCGCTCACCAGCCCATCATATTCCCCGGCCAGTTCCCCGCCCGGCGAAAGCACAAACATCTGCCCCTTGGCCGCCTGCCGATCCACCATCGGAAATGGCGCCATCCGCTGTTCATCGTGCAGATCGACAAAGTCGAAAACATCATCGCCATCCATGCGCTGCAGCATCGCCTTGCTGCGCGTGCAAAGGCCGCAGGTGCCGTCGTAGAAGATGGTGTGGCGCCTACTGGGCATTTTCCCATCGTATGGCCAGATACTCTTTGGCAAGCGCTAAAAGAACTGAAATAAAGGACGCGGTTTCAGTTTGTACGAACGTAAGAGGCCAATAGCGATTCGAATTCTTGCAGGCGATTGGGGTCGCCGAAGACGCGCTTTGGAACGATGAGGGGCTGTTGGTCGCAATCGATGATCAAAAACAGGAGTCGGGTTCGTCGGCAAGATGCGAGCGCGGACCAGTCATACTCGAAGCGTGACTTGGCACGGATGAACTGTAGTCCGCGCGTGTCGGCTTCCATCGCGAGCGGTTCGGATATAAGCGGTTCCTCGTCGAAGAATTTGCGCGCTTTCTCTGGAGTCATGCGGGCTCGAAGAAGCTGCCTACCGATAGATGCAAGCAGGGCAATGGGAATCGCTGTCGCAAACCAGTAATTGGTGTTCACGGTCATCGCGAGGTAGACGATGGACGCCGTCGCAAGGAGTATCGCCGCGGCCAGCAAGGCTGCGGAAACCCATAATTTATTCAAGGCGAGCTGGCGCCACAGTGGCTGCGACGCATAGTCGAGGATATCGTCAAGGGAATATCTAAATTCTACTCTCATACGGCAGCGCTCCTGTTGAAATTGGCGGCACCAAACGGTCCTGAAAGAGTTGCCGAGCGCGCTCCACTTCGACCGCGTTTACAAATGCGCGCTTCGGAATCTTGTGCGCGATTTCCAGAGATATGCGCAAGACGAATAATTTGTCTGTTTCAGCGAAGCTGCGGAATGCGTCCCACGCCCAATAGTGCCGGCGACCTGGCTGGAGGAGTTTCAGCCCGTGTTCATTCAGTACAATCGTTCTGGGCCTCCCGAGCGTTCGTCGCCTGGCAGCGCGGGCGGCAGTGACACCGAAACTGAAGAGTAATAATGAAAAAGCGAGACCGCATAAACCGATCACTTCTTGTCGGGCGGACGACGCGGTAGAACTCGGAGATTGTCGGGATGAGGTCTTGTTCAATAGCACGAACAAGATCACGGACAGTGTTAGAAACATAAACCAGCCAAGCGCCCCCCTGGTAGCGGAGGAGCGGCGAGGGCGGTGTTCGGGATTTCCTAGTACGCTCTGCGCTTCACGCAAGTCGGCGAGAGTGAGACTGTACTCAGCGGTAATCGGCTCCATATGTCTGATATACAGCGAGAACCGAATCCCCTGCAAGCGGGGCGGACATCCACGATCATTTCGCCGTCAGCTTCTTGGCGATCTCCGCCACGTGCCGCCCCTGGAAGCGGGCGATGGTTTTCTCATTTTCTGTCGGCTGCCGCTCGCCTTTGCTGCCGGCGATGGTGCTGGCGCCGTAGGGGCTGCCGCCGGTGATTTCGTTGAGGTTGAGCAGCTCCTTGCAGGAGTAGGGCACGCCGACGACCACCATTCCCTGGTGAAAGAGAAATGTGTGCATGTGCAGGATCGTCGACTCCTGGCCGCCGTGTTGCGAGGCGGTGGAGGTGAAGACCGAGCCGAGTTTGCCCACCAAGGCGCCCTTGGCCCAGAGTTGGCCGGTGGCGTCGATAAACGTCGCCATCTGGGCGCAGGCGTTTCCATAGCGCGTCGGCGAGCCGAGGATGATCGCATCCGCCTCGACCAGGCGGGCGGGGTCGGCGATGGGGATATGGGCCCAGTTCTTTTTTGCGTCGAGCGCTCCCATCTTTCCGAGGATCTCATCGCTGAGGGTTTCACGCGTCTGGAAGACGTCCACCTGGGTGTCGGGGACGGATCGCGCGCCTTCGGCGACCGCCTGCGCCATGGTGTACATGTGGCCGTACAGGCTATAGAAAATGATCTGCACCTTGGTCGGCATGATGATTCCTTTCCGAATCTTGCCCGCCGAGAGTATAGGCGCGGGAGAAGGGCACAGACAGGGAGCATCTCGCCTTCGCCCGCTGGACATCGCCCCTCGCCAATGCGAATATTGGCGTACGGTAAGCGAGCCATGACATGACTGAAGACTTTTCCCCGGGCGCAAGAGAAGCGACCCGTCAACTGCCGGCAGCGAAAATAATTCAGAGGGCGAAAATAATTCAGCGCTGGCCCGTTTGTTGCCTTCGCTGTAGTCCAGGCTCAGCCTGATGAGTCCCATGTTCGGCAGCTTTATGCAGAGGCGTGAATCTGTTCGGGAACCCCCGCCCTTTAGTTTACAGTAGAAGCCGAAAGGTGCCATCCATGTCGCAATCCCTTCTCCATATCGAACAAACGGAATCGGTAGCAGCCAAAGTCAAAAAGATCGAGCAGTTCCTCGGCGAAAATTTTTTCGACGATCGAGGAATCATGTATGCCATGTGGTTCTGGAAGGGTAACGAATTGCGTCCCTTCGTCGCCGAGGACTTTGAGGGTGCATCCGTGTTCAAGACCAAGGCCGGGACCACGATGCACGACCACTTCAATTACGAGAACAGCGCGTATACGAGTGGAATTTTTCTTTGGTCGCAGGTGCTGAGGCACCGCGCCACCGGCGAGAAGCAGGCGTTGGAATATGCCGCAAAGGCCTTTCATAGCCTGGAACAGATCTACAGTCTCGGAGTGCAGAATGGCGAGCCGGGTCTGCTTTGCAAGCCGTACGGTTCGACCTTCACCCATGAGACCAGCCCCGATCAATTTGCCCCGGTGATCTTTGCGTTATGGGAATACCGCGATGTCGCAGATGAGGCGGTACGCCGGCGAATCGACGAAATGCTTCCGGCCATGGCCGATTGGTGGCGGCTGCGCGATTACACGATCGTCTATTTCGACCACGAAGGCGATTGGCTCAACGGTCCGATCATGACGCCGCAGTACGGTCCCGAATACATCGCGATGCATCTCATCGCCTACAAGATCACGGGCAAGGCAGTCTATCGCGAGGAAGCCGACCGGATACTCAAGCTCGTTGGCGACTTCCCGACGCGGTTTGACGTGAATCGGCGACATATGATGGAGACGGGGAAAACGTGGTGGCCCGAGCGACTTCACGGTCGCGAATACGATTCCAGCCGCCGCGCCTACATGCAAATGGATTGGGAATCGTACTGCGCCGTGTGGTATGGCGACCTGGCAGCAACCTGGTTGTTCGACAACGAGCCGGCATTGCAGCCGCTGCTTGCTCATGCCATCGCAAACTATTACCGCGTCATGTGCAACAACTTGACGCCGGATCTGCTTCAGCTCTATTGGTCCCAGACCGATCTCGGGACCGGCAAAGCCCATCCGCTGGTAGTGCCCCGGCAGGAGTATCTGATGCCGGCGAGCTGGGACTTTCTCTCGTACTTATCGGAAGTCTGTTTTGGTGATGGGACAGTGCAAGTCTGTGATATGGCTCTTCTGGCACATCGATACGCGCCCCATTTCTCGCCCGGGGCGCTCGAACTGGCAAAGAAGATGTTGGCGAAGCTCGACGATCAGCGCTTGCACTGGATGATCGATCCGACCGGCAGCAACCTGATGCCCGGAGATCGCTGGATGGCCGACGCGCTGAGCTCGGAAGTGCCTGCCGAGACCGTGCTCACCTATTGGCGGGCTCGGAACTGGGGAATCGACGTCGAAAAACCTGCCGCGGTAGAAGTTTAGTGGACCCCGCAGCCCGCACGGTGCTTTGGCTTCATTTGGAGGCACCGAAAGTAAAGCTGGCCGTCACTCCAGGTACGATTTCTCTCGAAAATACTCCAGCGCGCCGCGCACATCCGCAAAAATCTTGGTCGCGGTCTCGGTGATGAATGGTGAGGGCGCCGACTTTCCCGCCCAGATCACATACACTTCCTTGCCCGTCTCAAAGGCGTGCTGCAGTTCCCGCTCGACGCCGGATGAGAGGGCCGGGCTGCCATTCGGCAGCGTCGGGATCAGAGAGATGATCATTTCTGACTGGTCGATCATCTTGAAGTCCCGGGCGTAAATCTGCCCCATGATGTCGCCGGAAATCTGCGCGACGTCGCTGGTCTTCAGCGTGATTGGTCCCTCGGTTCCCTCCACCTGCACCGTCGTCTGTCCCTCCTGCAGGGCGCGAACGGCCGCGTTGTGCAGCACCAGTTCATCCACGTCGGCCGGGTCGAAGGTGATGAAGTGCTCGTTGATCGTCTGCTTGAACTGCTCGATCTCCGCCAGCGTCCGCGGCTGGTCCATCACGTGGGTCATCGGGAACGACAGGTACGCCTTGCGGCGCTGGCGCTCGAACATCAGCCGATAGATCGTCTGTGTGGTCGGGATGTTGCGGCCGCGCGAGATCATGAAAAAATGCCCGTAGCCGCGCAGGATCTTGGCGAGAATTTCCGTGGCCAGCAGCTCTTCCTCGCGCCAGACCATGATGTCCTTGAGGGTGTGATCCAGGTCATGGTCGCGCAGCAGGCGCTGGTGAACCGCCTCGACGTTGTCCAGCATCGTCAGGTAGACATCGGCGTTGAATGCCTTGATCTGATCGAAATCGAAGGCCGCGAACAGGCCGTGCCGCCAGCGAAATGTGGCGTGGGTGTTCACCAGCACGTGCTCGTGCTGCTCGGCGGTGCGCAGGATTTCCTTGAAGATCGCCCGGCGGAGCGTGTTGAGCCGGCCCATGGGAAGATTGAGAATCCGCCCCGGCGGCACGTCCGGGGCTTCGGCATACATCATCCGCCCCACGTGACATACCACCAGATCGTGCCCGGCGGCCTGCGCGATGGCCTGCACCGCCTCCAGATAAGGCCCCTTGTCCACGCCAACCTGCCCGGTCACGATCGCTCGCATTGGCCTATCTTACCGCCAAAGGCAGGTCTGTCGCGGCAAATTATGCGCCCTCATCGGATCGGTTGATGGCGATCTCATCACGGATGCGGGCGGCCTCTTCGTACTGTTCCGACTTGATCGCCCGCTCAAGCTGCGATTGCAGCTTCTGCATCGGGTCGACCGGCAGCTTGCGGCGAATTTCGCGGGCGAACTTTTTCAGCACTTTGACTTCGCTGGAATGGGAAAAAGCCTCTTCCTGGCCGAAGTGCGCGAAAAATTCCTTGATGTTGGCCAGCCCCTCGGTAATCGCTTCCAGCGCCTCGGGAAACCGATTGGCCTTGAACAGCACCGATGCCGATGCCCGGGTGTTCATCATCGTGATGTAGGGCCGATACTGCTCCAGAACCATCCGATCCTGCTCGCTCTCGGCATATTTGCTGCAGATGTCGAGCACGCGCAGGTTGCGCGCGGTATCCCGCACCACCCCGGCAAAATCCTCCAGCACGAAGAGGCTGAGATAGCGCTGATAATACATCTGGGCTTCTTCGCGGAGGGATTGGCAATCATCGCTGGTCAGTTGAAACCCCAGCTCGCTGCCATGTTCCTGGCGGTGCTCGACGAGCAAGGATTCGAAATAGTCCAGCAGCGATTCAAACCCGTGCGGGCGCATTCCGTCCGGCCGGCCGGTCACCTCCATCTGCAGGACGCCAAGATCCAGGCGCATCTGCAGCTTGGGAGCGCCGTCCATGCCGGATATTTTGCGCACGTTGATCGTGCCGGATTCGTAATCCCACCCCTTGAGGATCGGGCCGATGTCCTTGTTGCGAAGCTTTCCTTCGCTCTTTTCCGCTGGTGATTTTTCGTCGTTCATGCCAACCCTCCGGATCTCCGGAGCCGCCGTTGATCCGCGTGCGCAAGACGGGAAGGATGTGTGGCCCCTCCATCGTCGGGCGCTGCCCTATTCTAGCCCGCTGGTTTGGCGTGGCCAAATTTCATCGCGGTTATCGAGAGGTTGGCCACATTTTCGGTTTGACCGGCGGCGGAAATGGGGGAGAATGAAGCGGAGGAACGTCATGGCGGCCACAGCCGAAAAAGTGAAATGCGCCTGCGAAAGCTGCCAGTGCCAGGTGGAAGTGGCCAAAGGAGTTGTGCGCGACGGCAAGGTTTATTGCAGCAACGCCTGTGCGTACGAATGCACCGAGACGACCTGCGTATGCGTTCACGATCGCTGCGAAGACGATCACGCCGGGAAATAAGGCCGCATGGACGCGAAAGTGCTTTATCTTTGTGCCGGCACGCAAAGCAGCGGCTCGACGCTGATCTCCTGGTGTTTTCTGCAGCGCCCCGACATGGATGGGTTTCTCGATCAGCGCGGGGACATTCTGCCGCACATTCCCGAGTCGTTTGCCCGGCCGTATGCGTGGTGCAAGTTCACCGTGAACTGTTTCCGGCTGGCCGAGGCGAGGATTCATTTCGAGGATGAGGGGTGGGAAGTGCGGCCACTGCTGGTGATCCGCGACGTGCGCGCGGTGCTGAACTCATTGATCAAGAAATCGTATGGCCGCAACGGCGTCACCGCCGAAGAGCCGCCGTTGCGCATGCGGCTGCGGCGGTTCAAGGAGGATTGGGAGCTGTTCCGCCAGCTTGGCTGGCCGATGATTCAATACGAGAAACTCATTGGGGCGCCGCAGGCGACGTTGCAAGATGTCTGCCGGCAACTGGCGCTGCCTTGGGATACGGGAATGATGGAGTGGACCAAGGCCAAGAGTGACATTTCTGCGCCGGTGCATGGAAACGCCACGTTTCGGCAGACGGTGGGGAAGAGTCTGATCGAGACGATCAACCCGTCGCTGATTGAGTTGAAGACAGGCAATATTCCGCCGGAGGACCTGGATTGGCTGGAGCGGGAATTTGCGGAATTCAACCGGGCGTTCGGATATCCCGAGCACGCGCCGCGAACGCCATGGAAGGGCGAGCAGATGCGGGCCATCCCCCGCTGGGAGAACACGCGGCGGCATATGAAGAAGCAAAAGAAAAACCCCGTGCTGCGCGTGCTCCGGGCGATCACGCCGAAGAAGAAGTTATAACAGCTACTTCTGTTTCCCCATGATCAACAGCGCGATTGTCAGCGCCTGCAGGATGAGCGTGAACAGCAGCAGGTTGGGAAGCGCCTGCGCATCGGCGCGGTAGAGATACGCGAAGAACAGCGATGCCAGGGCAACCACCTGCACGATTCCGGCGAACAGCTTGGAGACGGAAAAATCCGTGTGCTCCAGCTCGCGCTGGCGGCGCAGCTCGTGCAGGATTTGCTCGGTTGCGTTCTGAATCGCGAGCAGGGGGTTGGATGGCGTGGCTTGGGGAAGGGCGACGGGACCGTTGGCCTGATCCACGATGCGCTGCGGTCGCGGCTCATGCATGTTCTGTTCGATGTAATCCATCGCCTCCTTGAGTGTGGCCGTGGTCTTCTCCGGCTGCACGTTCGCAGGTGCGTCCGCGGCCGGTGACGCGGCCAGCGCGGGATCCCGAAAGAGAATCGTCCGGCAACCAGCGGTTGCGCCGGCTTCGATATCGCGCGGGGCATCCCCAATCAGCCAGCTCTTCAACGGGTCAATCGCCAGCGCCTCGGCCGCGGCCAGCAGCATTCCCGCCTTCGGCTTGCGGGCATCGCTTTCCTTGCGATAGCTCTCCACCGTCGCTTCCGGGTGGAACGGGCAAAACTCGTGTCGGTCGATGATGGCCGCGGAGTTTTCGTTCAGCAGCAGCTTGTCCATCTTCGCATTGACGGCGCGGACGGCGTTTTCATCGAACATTCCCCGCGCTACGCCCGATTGGTTGGAGACGGTGACCACGGCAAATCCCAGTGACCGCGCCCGCGCGACGGCGTCGGCCGCGCCCTCGATCAGCTTCACCTGCTCGGGATCGCCGAGGTAACCATCACTGACGATGAGCGTGTTATCCCGGTCGAAGAATATGGCTGGACGTTTCATGTTATGTTGCGGATTATGCCTGTCGAAGCCCCGCATGTACATGCGGCCGCCGGCAATGCGATTGAGATGTGAGGGTTATGAGGTGCAATGTCAGGCCTGAATTCGCACGAAATTGTCGTCATGTTCCTCGCCATCGGGGCCCTGCTCACGGTTGCGCGGATTTTCGGGGAGCTGGCGCAGAAACTCAGCCAGCCGGCGGTGCTGGGAGAACTGCTGGCCGGCGTTGTGCTGGGGCCGACGCTACTCGGGCACTTCTTCCCGCAGTGGCAGGGATTCGTTTTTCCCTCCACTGGAAACAACCCGATCGTACTGGATGGTCTCACCACGGTGGCGATCGCGTTGTTCCTTCTGGTGGCGGGTATTGAAGTCGATCTCTCCACTATCTGGCGGCAGGGCAAAACCGCGGCGCTGGTCGGAATCTGGGGCATGTTGGTGCCCTTTGGCATGGGCCTGGCGATGGCGTGGTATATGCCGCGCGTGCTTGGCCGCACCGAAGCGGCCAGCGCACTGACGTTCGCGCTGTTCTTCGCCACCGCGATGTCAATTTCCGCGCTGCCGGTGATCGCCAAGACCCTGATGGATTTATACCTGTACCGCAGCGACATGGGGATGATCGTCATCGCCGCGGCGATCTTCAACGACATCGTCGGCTGGATCGTCTTCGCGATTATTCTGGGCATGATGGGGACGGCATCCGGCCAAGCCCATATGAGCATCGGCTGGACCATCGGACTAACCCTCGGGTTCGCCGGCTTTATGCTCACCATCGGCCGCTGGCTGATCGACCGCGCCCTGGTGCTGGTTCAGGCCTATGCGACCTGGCCGGGCGGCGTGCTGGGGTTTGCCCTGTCGCTGGCGCTGTTCGGCGCGGCCTTCACCGAATGGATCGGCGTCCACGCCATCTTCGGATCGTTTCTTGTCGGCGTCGCCATCGGCGATTCGCCGCACCTTCGCGAGCGCACCCGCACCACCATCGACCAGTTCATCTCCTTCATTTTCGCCCCGCTGTTTTTCGCCAGCGTGGGATTGCGGGTGAATTTTGCCGCTAATTTTGACTTTCTCCTTGTTCTGATCGTGCTGGTGGTGGCGTGCGCCGGCAAGATATTGGGCTGCAGCATCGGCGCGAGGATGGCCCGCATGCCCAAACGCGAGGCGTGGGCGGTGGCGTTCGGCATGAATGCGCGCGGGAGCATGGAGATCATCCTTGGCCTGTTGGCGCTGCAGTTCGGGTTGATTCACGAGCAGATGTTCGTGGCGCTGGTGGTGATGGCGCTGGTGACTTCGATGATCAGCGGGCCGGCGATGCAGCGCCTGCTGCAGAAAAAGCGGCCGCTGCGCCTGGTCGATTTCGTTCAGGGCAAAGCCTTCCTCGGCAAGCTCAAGGCGCGCGATCGGCGCGGCGCCATCCGGGAACTGGCCGAGGCCGTCGCGGGAGCATCACAGCTCAGCGCTGACGCTGTCGATCATGCCGTCTGGCGGCGCGAGCGGACAATGTCCACCGGATTGCGCAATGGTGTCGCCGTCCCGCACGCCCGGCTGTATTCGCTGAATGCGCCGCTGGTTGGTGTTGGATTTTCCGAGGAGGGGATCGACTTCGACGCCTCGGATGGCGAGCCGGCCCACGTGATTTTCCTCATGCTCACCCCCGCGAGCGAGACTGCCGCGCAACTGCACCTCTTGCGCGATATCGCCCGCACCTTTCAAAAGGAGGGAATGGTCGGCCGCGCCATGGAAACCGCCAACGCCACCGAATTCATGGCCATGCTCAACGCCAACGAAGTGAAGCCGGCAAGCTGACGGTTGAGCGCAGAAAAACAGGACCCGCGGGTGCAGGTCCTGTGGAGGTGCGAAGTGGTGCCTTCTCGGCTACGGCCTCGCCGGCCGGGCGGTTTCCGCTGGCGCCGGCGGCGCGCCTTCTGGGGCGCTGGTCATCAACATCACCAACTGCTCCATCGCCTTGTCCGGCTGGTTCGAGCTCTTGTACAGGTCGATTAGTTGCAGGCGGATGGCGCGCTGGACCGGCTCGTTCTTTACGTTGGGGAGCATCTTGTTGAAGAACTCGATGGCTGCCTCAGCGCCCTTGTGCTTCATCACTTCGCTGGCCGTTATTACCGCGGCGATGCCGGATGCGGACGGATCGCGGGCCATCCGGGTGTAGCGGTCAACCACATCGAGATACCCCCGCATCATTTCAACCTGGGCCATTTCCGGCGGCCGCGGGCGGTCGCCGCCGCCATCGGGTCTCTCCCCGCGCCCGGGACCGTCCGGCCGCTCGCCTCTGGGTGGCCCATCCGGCCGATCCCCGCGCTCGCCCCGCTCACCGCGCTCGCCGCCCGGCGGCGGGCCACCCGGACGATCCTCCGCCCGAACCGGCGCCGCCATCAGTCCCATTCCCAGCAATGCCATCATCAACCATGTGCGTTTCATACATTCTCCTTTCAAGAGATAAGTTCTGTTTCACGATTCGTCGTCATCCACCGTGGCCGAGTACCATCCTTCCAACTTCGGCAGCCCCGGAAGCGCCAACTGCTGATAGGGGGGTACAACTTCGATTGCGGGAAGTGAAGGCATGGCAGGGGGCGTCAGGCTCTCGACCTGCTCCGCCAACACCGTCGGCGGCGAAGTCACAGTCGGCTTCGGGCGATACATCCAGAGCGCCACCGCGATGGACGCCGCCAGTGCCGGCGCCGCCAGCAACCACCATCTCCGCTGCGAAAACCGCGGCAATACCCGCTGCGGCCGTAGAACATCCGCGGCCAGATCGCCGTCATAGGCGAGCTTGTCGTACTCGGCCTTGGCCGCCTGAAAATGTCCTCGCAAGATCCGGCTCATGATCTTCTCTCAGCGCTTTTCTGCCTGCTGTTCGAGGCGCTGCCGCAATACCCGAAGCGCCTGGAATACGGTCGCTTTCACCGTGCCGCTGGCGCACCCCATGGCCGCCGCGGTCTCTTCCACCGACAAGCCTTCAAAAAACCGCAGCACGATCGCTTCTCGCTGCCGTTGCGGAAGCTCGTGAAGCAATTCACCAAGCCGTAGGCGTTCTTCGGCATTGGCGGCGAGTTCCAACGGCCCGGCACGGTGTTCCTGCGACTGTTCGGCGGCATCGCCGGCCTCGGGAATGTGGCGGGCGCGCCGCATTTCCCGCACCACGTTGATCGCGATCCCCATCGACCAGGTGCGAAGCTGGCTCGCCCCACGAAAGGACGCAAGATTTCGCAGAAATCGAACCGCCGTCTCCTGCACCGCTTCGCGTGCCCGCTCGTGGTCCCCGAGCAAGCTTACGCAAAGGCGAAACCACGGATCGGCCAGCTCCCGCAGCAAAACCTCGCATGCGCTGCGGTCACCGCGCTGCGCCTTGTGCAGGAGTGTTTCATCCACGGTTGTCGTTCGCTCCGCCGGAAGTTGAGTGAGGGTCTCGAGCCAAACGTTTAGTGGGGGAATGGAATTCGCGCAGAATTTTCCGCCGTGCGACGTTCACCCCTGTCGTCGTGACGCTAATTCCATGCCTGCCCGGGACATCGAGACTGACTGATTCACTTCTTTTTCTCGTCGATTCCCCAGGCTTCGGTGAATTCTTTGAGGTGTTTCTTCAACAACGCGATGTTTTCCGCCGGGGTTTTCTGATGGGTTTCTTCCAGCATCTTGTCGGCGCTGCCGGCCGTTTCTTTCAGGAGGGCGACCGCCTGTTCGCGCTGCTCGATCTCTGATTTTAGATTGGCAACTTTTTGCTGATTCTGCTCGGCCACTTGCGTCTTTTCTTCTTCGCCAACCGGCAATTCCGGATGCTTGGCGCGCGAAGCGGCCTGCTGCAGCTTCTCTTTGGAAGCATCCTGCTGCTTCTTTACCTCCGCCTCACCGTTGTGCGCCTCCTTGGCGGCGTCGCGGGCGGCCTGGGCTTCGTTCTTCTTGTCAGCGCTGAACTGCTCGCGATCTTCCTTGGCGACGTCGGCCGGAGGATTCTTTGCCGCGGCGTTGGCCTCCTTGGCGGCGGCTTCCTGTTTCGCCGCCTCGTCGCGGGCCTGCTTGATCTGATCGTCCAATCCCTTGATCTCTTCTGCGATCGATTTCTGCTCATCCTCCGCCTGCTTAACAATCGACTCCCGTTCATCCTTCGACAGGATCTTTTTGCCATCCTTGAGGGCAGCCTCAGATTCCTTGAGCTGGGTCTTGTTCGCCTCAAGCTCATCCTGGTTCTTCTTGAGCTGCTTACCGTTGTCCTCCTTCATCTGATCGGCCATCTGCTCCATCATCTGCCCGGCGTACGCTTCCCAGGCGGCGGAGCTCAGCCACGACCACTCTTCCTCAGACAGGCCGTGCTTCTTCAGATTTTCCTTGAATTTCTCATTGGTCTTGGCCGCAACCGCAAGTGCGGCATAGCCGGAAGAAGATCCTTCAACCGCTTTTCCCGCGGCCTTCAGGGAGGAGACATAATCCTTCATCACCTCGATATAGTTCGTGAGCTGTTTCTCGGTGAACTTGCCGTCCTTGGGCGGCTGCCAGTCGGCCGATGCAGTTGAGACGGTGAAAGACAGCAAGCAGCCGATAATCAAGATTCGTTGCAGCATATGAAGCCTTTGCAAGGGATAGGGAGATGTCATACGCAAATCGCCTTCTGCGTCAGAATTGCACAGTATATTTTGCCGGCCGGGGATATGCCACAGCTTTCGTTTGCACAGGCTTTGACATAAGCTTCTGACACTATGCGGATACGAAATTTCGTCGCGATCGTGGTGCTGATGATGCTTGCGGGCTGTTCCGGGGGTGATGGGCAAGGTGGGGGCGCGGCAACTCCCAAACAGGCGCTGGCATCCTACGCGAGCGCGCTGGAGCAGGGGAAGCTGGAGGCGGTGAAGGCGTGCTTGGCCACCGATACCGATGCGCAGCGCGAATTCAACGCAGCGCTTACCGATATGCTGGCGGCGACGCAGAAACTGCAAGCGGCGGCCAGGCAGAAATTCAACAAGGATGACGCCAAGCAACTTACTGTCAGCGGTGGGGCGGACAAGGACAGCTTGCGGCGGTTTCAGGATGGGGAAGAAAAAATTGAGGGTACTTCCGCGAAGCTGACCAGCAGCACCGGCACGACAATGGAATTTGTCAAATCGGGTGCGGATTGGAAAATCGTGCCGCAAGCGCCGGGGGGCGGCACGTTGGAATCAGCAACGGCGTCGCTACGGAAGGTAGCCAGTGCGCTCGATGACATCGCGGGGGGCATCAGCGACGGCACAATCAAGGATGTGGCCACGGCGCGGGCAACCCTGGCCCGCAAGGCGTTTGTGGCGGCCGCGCCACTGGCACCCGCGACCAACCCGGCAACAAGTCCGATCCAATGAAATTGCTCACATCTGGGCAATGGGTCAGGTTGAAATTTATGGGTGCCACAGGTCGCGGTACTCCGAGACCTGTGCCGCATAGCGACGCAGTAAGACACAGGTCTGCGAGTACGCCCGACCCGTGGCACCCAAACTGACCCACTACCCACATCTGGCTGCCTTCTGCGGTGAATTTTTCCAGGTTATCCCCAATTTTGCTCCCATGGTGGATGACTTCCCGTGGATAACTTGGGCTTGGAAAAATTCTCCGCGTGTGTGGAAATTTTTTGTGTTACGCTAAATCTTGTCAAGTTCTTCTGTTACCACCTTCGGGAGCGCAATTCATCCAATATTTAGTAAAGAGATCGTTGACGCATACAAGATGTAGTGTATAGTCCCCAACGAAGTGAAGTTTGTTGGACGAATCAGGTAATTGAGGTGCTTTCAGCCGCATTCCGGGCCGAAACGGCACCGAAATTGCGGCAGGAACAAGAGTTGTGAAAATGGGCGGCGAGCCGCTCGTCAGGTCGGGGTTGGGAGTGATTTTTTTCGGGAATTTTCGTCGTCAGGATGATGACGGACAACGTGGCTGGGTGGCCGCACGGCAGTCGGGAGATGGAATTTCCCGCCAGTACGCGTAGGCCGCCGCAAAAGCAGGCAGGTCCATGGCAATTCTGTGCGATACCCAAATCCGCGAACTCATCGGCATTGAACCGTTTGAAGACAACGTCAAGCGCCAAGGGAAGATCAGTTATGGCGTCAGCAGCTACGGCTATGACCTGCGGGTGGGGTCGGTATTCAAGATTTTCACCAACGTCAACTCGGAGATCGTCGATCCGAAGAAATTTTCCGAGCGCTCGTTCGTCACCATCGACACCGACGAAACCGGCAAGGATTACGTGCTGATTCCGCCCAACAGTTTTGCATTGTGTGAGACGGTGGAGACGGTTTCGATGCCGCGCGGGTATCTGGCGATCTGCGTGGGCAAGAGCACCTATGCCCGCTGCGGGATCATCGTCAACGTGACGCCGATCGAGCCGGAATGGCGCGGGAAGATCACGCTGGAGATCAGTAATACTACGCCGCTGCCGGCGCGGATTTATGCCAATGAAGGGATTGCCCAACTGATTTTTCTCAAAGGCGAGCGGGTGTGCGCCAAGAGCTACGCCGACAAGGGCGGCAAGTACCAGGATCAGGCTGGTCTCACGCTGCCAAAGGTGGATTGAGTTTCTCATGGAACTTCGCAAGGCATTGACAATTTCCCTGATCTTGCTGGTGGCGGCCGGTTGCCACCAGAAGCCCAAGAAGCTGCCGACATCGGCGCCGGCGATGACGACGGAATGGAAGTCTTCGCCGGTTGGCGTGACGGCGAGTGCGGTGATGGTGAGGCAGGGTCGTTCGCCGCTGGTGTACATCGTGCCGGAGCCGGCGAAGGTGCGGGTGGTGGACCTGAGCAGCGGCAAGAACGTGGCGGCCGGGCCGGTGGGAGCGCAGACGCTGGTGCGAATTGATGATGAGCACGGGGTGATTTTTGGTGACCAGACGATGCGCAGCGGGCCGTTGATGGCGTCGCACGTGTATCAGATTTTTCTCGATCCCAGCGGCGAGAACGTATCGCGGGAAGGTCGATTCGCGCCAAAGAGCAACTGAGGCGCGGTGGTTATGGAAGTGCGCGAAAAGCAGTTCGCGGCCGACGTCGACCGCGAGGAACAGTCACAACACCTTTTTTGTAAGGAGGTTCGTATGAGTGGCGTCAGCAAACTTTTCGCGGCGATGGTATTGGGGGCGGCGGGCATGTCGCTGAGCGGCTGCACGACTGAGAAGTATGACGAGATGCCCAGCGCGGCGATGCAGCAGGTGACCAGCGACGACCGGATGACCTGGCGTGCGCCAGAAGATGGCCGGGTCTGGGTGGTGAACCGTGACCGGGACAAGATCGTCTATTCCGGCCGGTTGCTGAAGGGACAGGAAATCGTGGTTGATCCGGACAAGAACCGCGTGCGCATCGACGGGCGCTCGGTGATGGAAGATATCAAGATGGATCGGCACGACACCCGGAAGATTTATTTCCTTCCGGATGACCGGACGACGGAACGACGCGTGATTGAAGAACGCGATACACGCATCGAGCGGCGTGATCGCGATCGCGACTGAGAATGAACGGCCTCTCGCCTCGCATGGCGGCCGCTCCGGTGGAGCGGCACCATGCGAGGCGGCAGGGTCTGCGGGAATAATCGCTCGGTGGATGTTGAGCTTTGTATTGCGGCGAAGGAGATGCCTTCTTCGCACAGGGATGTTGTTGACATGAATTTGAACGAAAGCCGATTGCGACAACTGGCAGTGCCTGCCGTTCTGGTGGCAGCGCTGCTGTCTGTGACCGCGGCGCTTTGCGGATGCCGGGCGGATGGGCCGGACAAGAAGACATTGGCCAGCCGCAGTGCATTGGAGCTGCAGGATCAGCCCAAGGCGCGGCACGCGAGCGGTTCGGAACAGGTGATTCGCAGGTCGGCACTGCCGCCGATTTCAGAGCTGGTGGGCGGCGGCGGGACGGTGCGGATCAACGACAGCACGGCCGAGCGCGAGGTGTTCAATGCGAAGGTGGCGCCGAACACGCTGATCTCGATTGATATCGATGGCGGCATCATCGTCGGTCGGATGCGCGCGGTGAGCGGGCCGCTGCCGAAGGACCATCGGTATGAAATTATTCTGGATCGCAAGTAGGCACAGATCAGGAATGGGCTCATGAAGAATGGATGGAAATTCGCGGCCGGCATGGCGGTGGTGATGGCAATCATCGTCGGCGGGTGCGCGAAGAATGCCACGCGCCGCGCAGGCATTCCGGGTTCCGCGGCCATATTGGCCTCGCAGAAGCAATCGGTGCAGACGGTGCGGGTGAAGCATGAAGGCAAGATTTACGTTTTTGATAATGACGACATCCGGTGCGTGGCCTCGTTCAACGCCAGCGCCGGGCAGGTAGTGAAGGTGGATGCACAGGCCAACAAGATCACGCGCGACGACGCCGTGCTCTTCGAGGATGTGCTCAAGAGCGATCATTGGTACACGATCTTCCTGGATCGGCGGAGATAGGCCGGGACGATCGACCAAAATTCAAGAGTCTATTTGCAGCACGCGCTGGGAAGGCAACAACACATGAAAATCACACGCCGGTTTACCAAGCAGGGACAGGACGCGATGACGACGGTGGAGTGGGAGAAGCGGACCAGCCGCATCACCAACCCCGACGGCAGCATCGTGTTCGAGATGAGCGATGCGGAGATTCCCAGGACGTGGTCGCAGCTTGCGACCGACATCATGGTGAGCAAATATTTCCGCAAGGCCGGCGTGCCGCAGGTGGACAGCGACGGGAATGTCTTGCGCGATACCCAGGGCAATGTGGCGACCGGGCCGGAGAAGTCGGCGCGGCAGGTGATCCACCGGCTGGCCGGGTGCTGGCGCTATTGGGGCGAGAAGCACGGGTATTTCGACACGGCCGAGGACGCCCAGGCGTTTTATGATGAGCTGGCGTACATGCTGCTGCACCAGATGTGCGCGCCCAACAGCCCGCAGTGGTTCAACACGGGATTGAACTTTGCCTACGGCATCACCGGGCCTTCGCAGGGACATTTTTATTGCGATCCGCGAAGCGGGGAGTTGCTGCGCTCGAAGGATGCCTATTCCCATCCGCAGCCTCATGCGTGCTTTATCCAGTCGGTCTCGGATGATCTCGTCAACTCCGGCGGGATCATGGACCTTTGGACGCGGGAGGCGCGGCTGTTCAAGTATGGGTCGGGGACGGGATCGAATTTTTCGAAATTGCGCGGTGAGAATGAGCCGCTGAGCGGCGGGGGAAAGTCATCCGGCTTGATGAGCTTTTTGAAGATCGGCGACCGGGCGGCCGGGGCGATCAAGTCGGGCGGCACCACGCGCCGGGCGGCCAAGATGGTCTGCCTGGATCTGGATCACCCGGACGTCGAGGATTTCGTCAACTGGAAGGTGCGCGAAGAACTGAAGGTGGCGGCGATGGCGGAGGGGATCAAGCGGATGCCCAAAGAGCAGCAGGAGACGGCCAAGCGGCTGGGGCTGAAGCTCGATTACGACTTCAACGGCGAAGCGTACATGACGGTCTCCGGGCAGAACTCGAACAACTCGGTGCGCATTCCCAACCGCTTTTTCAAGGCGGTGGAAGAAGATGGCGACTGGCACCTGACCTATCGCCAGTCGGGAAAGATCGCGCAGACGATGAAGGCGCGCGAACTGTGGGAGCAGATTTCGTACGCGGCCTGGCGCTGCGCGGATCCCGGCGTGCAGTTCGACGACACGATCAACGAGTGGCACACCTGCCCGCGCTCGGGGCGGATCAATGCTTCCAATCCGTGCGTCACCGGCGACACGCGGGTGCTGACGCCCGGCGGCATCTGGCGGCGGATCGACCAGATGATCCATCTGCCGACACGCGTCGTCACCAACCTGTCGCGCCATGAAATCCACGTCACCGACGGCGCCTTTCCCACCGGCACCAAGGAAGTGTATGAGCTGAGGACGGTGGGGGGGTATAGCGTGAAGCTGACCGCCGACCACAAGATCTGGACGCGCACGCGCGGCTGGGTGGAGGCGCAAAACCTGACGGCATCCGATGAGATCAAGCTGCCGCACCAGCCGGCGGCGGTGCAGGAAATCGGCGAGCCGCAGGATGTGCGATTCTTTCAGCTTCTGGGATTGTTCCTGTCGGATGCCAACAACGACGGCGGGGCGCTGCACCTGGATGCGTGTCTGCCTCAGAGCGAGTTGGCGGAGGAATATGCCCAATACGTCAACGCCAACTGGGGCGAGAACCGCTACAACGACGACTACGTGAACGAGCTGATGATCGATTCGATGCGCGATGGCGACACGATGACGGCGACGCTCGGCAACCGCCGGCTGATCTCGCGCCTCAAGGCGTTCGTTCGCGCCGATGGCGGCGTGCGCCGACTGGCGGAAGAAGCATTCACCGCCGGCCTGGCGGCGCAGAAGCATCTGCTGCGGGCACTGTTCACGGCCGATGGAAAAGTGAGCAACGGCTCGCTGGAACTGCAGTCCAACAGCCTGGGACTGCTGGAGGATGTGCAGCTCATCCTCCTTGGGTTCGGCGTGCAGTCCGCGGTGTTTAACGCGGAAGTCAACAGCCAGCATTCATCCCTTACGATTACTCGCGGAGCGCTGCCCGATGCCAGGGACGGTAACCGAAACGCAGACACCAGACGCCACGGCCTGCGGATCGACTCGGGCAGCCTCCGCGCTTTTGCCAAGCACGTCGCCTTGCTGCCGGGCCGCAAGCTCGAGCAGCTTGCCCAGGCGGTGTCATTCGCGATCAAGCCATCCGATCGCAATCAGTGGGAGGCGGGAAATTACGATCAGGTGGCCGCGCTCAAGCACCTTGGCCGTCAGCAGGTATTTGATCTGACCGAGCCGGTGACGCAGTCGTTCATCGCCAACGGCATCACGGTACATAACTGCTCGGAATACATGTTCCTGGATGATACGGCGTGCAACCTGGCGAGCCTGAACGTGCTGACGTTCTTCGATGCCGAGTCGCGCAGCTTCGACATCGACGGCTATCGTCATGGCGTGCGGCTGTGGACGATCGTGCTGGAAATTTCGGTGCTGATGGCCAGCTTTCCCAGCGAGGAGATCGCCCGGCTGAGCTACAAGTTCCGCACGCTGGGATTGGGATATGCCAATTTGGGCGCGATGCTGATGCAGGCGGGGATTTCATATGACTCGGCCAAGGGAAGAGCCATTTGTGCTGCGTTGACGTCGACCTTGACGGGCGAGTCTTACGCCACCAGCGCGGAGATGGCACGGGAACTGGGGGCATTTCCCGGCTACGAAGAGAACCATACGGAAATGCTGCGCGTGATGCGCAACCACCGGCGGGCGGCGTATGACGTGACCTACAATGCGGCCGCGCGCAAGAATGTCGGGGAATTTGAATCGCTGGAGATCAAGCCGGTGGGGATCGATCTGTCGCAGTTTGGCGACAACGATCCGCTGGCATCCAGCGGGCTGCTCAAGGCGGCGCAGGAGTGCTGGGACCGGGCGCTGGCGCTGGGCGAGCGGCACGGCTATCGCAACGCCCAAGTAAGCGTGATCGCGCCGACCGGCACGATCGGCCTGTTGATGGATTGCGACACCACCGGCGTCGAGCCCGACTTCGCCCTGGTGAAATTCAAGAAGCTTTCCGGCGGCGGATATTTCAAGATCGCCAACCAGTCGCTCCGGCCGGCGCTGGTGAACCTCGGCTATTCCAGCACGGACATTCACGACATCCTCCGCTACGTGATGGGCACGCTGACGCTGCAGGATGCTCCGCACATCAACATCCATTCGCTGAAGCTGGCGGGATTCAGCGATGAGGACCTGGCAAAGATCGAAGAGACGCTGCCCGGCGTGTTTGAGCTGTCGTTCGCGTTCAGCCCGTGGTCGCTGTCGCCGCAGACGCTGGAGCGGCTGCACGTGAGCGAGGAGCAACGGGCATCGGCGGGATTCAACCTGCTGCGGCACCTGGGATTCTCGCGCAGGCAGATCGACGAGGCCAACGACGTGATCTGCGGCCGCGGCACCGTCGAGGGGGCGCCGCATCTGAAGGATGAGCACCTGGGCGTGTTCGACTGCGCCAACAAGTGCGGCAAGACCGGCCGGCGCTTCATCCCGGTGGAAGGGCACATCCGCATGATGGCGGCCGCCCAGCCGTTCATCTCCGGCGCCATCAGCAAGACCATCAACCTGCCCAATGAGGCCAGCGTCGAAGACATCAAGAATTCCTATTGGCTGAGTTGGACGTTGGGATTGAAGTCGAACGCGCTGTATCGCGATGGCTCGAAATTGAGCCAGCCGCTGAACGCCAAGAGCGATGAGGAGGTTGACAGCCTCGAAGCGGACGACGAGGAGAACGTGGCCGCGGCGAAGGAAGAGGTGGCGCGCGATGTTGCCCGCGCCGCGGATGTCCTCAGCACGCAGGGTTCGGCACCCAGGGTTGCTTCGCTGACCTCCGACAATCTCTCTCCGGCGCACACCAACGTGATCGAAAAGATCGTCGAGCGGATCGTCGAGCGCCCGCTGCGCCGGCGCCTGCCGGATACGCGCAACGCGATCACGCACAAGTTCGACGTGGCCGGGCATGAGGGATACATCACCGTCGGCCTGTATCACGATGGCCAGCCGGGCGAGGTCTTCATCACCATGGCCAAGGAAGGCAGCACCATCGGCGGGCTGATGGACACGATCGCGACGCTGGTGAGCGTGTCGCTGCAATATGGCGTGCCGGTGGAGTCGCTGGTGCGCAAGTTCGAGCACGTGCGCTTCGAGCCCAGCGGGATGACGCGGAATACGGAAATTCCCATCGCCAAGTCGCTGGTGGATTACATCTTCCGCTGGCTGGCGATGGAGTTCATCCCCGGCTATCGCACGGCCAACGCGCCCAAACGAGACAAGAAGGCTCCCCCCTCGAATCCTGCTCCCTCTCCTTCTGTTGAAGAAGGAGAGGGCAGGGTTGAGGGTACGGCGGCCGGCAATGATCTGGCGCGCGGCGAAGGGATGGAATCGATCGGCGGGGCGTCAATGGAATCGTCCGCGCCCGCGCCTGCGGCAAAGAAATCCGGCAACGGCCACGGCCCGCGCATCGCTCCCGAGGCCAAAGGCTTCGACTATGGCGACGCGATGAGCAGGGAGAATCCGCAGCAGAGTTCCGGAAGCGGCGAGACGGCCAACATGCCGAATCTTCGCCTGGCGGTGATCGCCGATCCCCTCAGCCAGCAGGGAACAGAGATGCAAGCCGACGCCCCCGCCTGCGACGTCTGCGGCAGCATCACGGTGAGGAGCGGCACATGCTACAAGTGCCTTAATTGTGGGAATTCGATGGGGTGTTCGTGATAACAGAGGCTGAATAGCGCTTCGCTTTGACAGGGTCTGCACAAGTGGCTTCGTCATAGTTGCGTAGGGTCCGCTTCAGCGGACGCAAACATCCTTCCGCCGCGAAGCGCCCTTCTTTCCCTTTCACCGTAAACAATTCCGTCCGCTGAAGCGGACCCTACGGGTTCACACAATCATCTCTTGCTCCGCACTTTGCTCGTCCGCTACCATTTCCCTCATGCCCCGCTACCGTCGCGCCTTTCAACCGGGCGGCACGTTCTTCTTCACGGTCGTCACCGAAAACCGCGCTCCAATTCTTATCTCCGAACCTGGACGCCAATTTCTTCACGATGCCTTCGATGCCTGCCGGCAGGCTCGCTCGTTCATTATCGACGCCGTTGTTCTCCTTCCCGATCATTTTCACCTTCTCCTGACGCTCCCGCCCGGCGATGCCGACTACGCCACGCGCATCGCCTTCATCAAATCTCATTTCACCCGATCATATCTCGCGCACGGTGGCCAGGAACGCCTGCGCTCCGATTCCCGCATGAAAAGCCGTCGGCGCGGTGTCTGGCAACGCCGATTTTGGGAACATGCCATTCGCGATGAAAATGATTTCAACAATCATCGGGACTACATCCATTACAATCCCATCAAACACAACCTGGTGGAATGCGCCCACGCCTGGCCGTATTCCACATTCGCCCGCGCGGTCGAGGCGCAATGGTATGTTCCCGATTGGCAATGCACCTGCGCCGAGCGCCAGCCTGTCCGCCCAGAATTTTCGACGTTGGCCGCGCTGGCGATGGAATGATGTGTCTGTAGGGTCGGCTTCAGCGGACGGAATGCCGTTCAACGGTTCAACGAAGCCGGACGCTTCGCGGCGGAAAGGAGTTCACGTCCGCTGAAGCGGACCCTACGTGATATGGAAGTTCAGGGAGATTCAAGTCACGGATTGCGATTCGATTGCAGCGAGCGCGAAGACGTCGTGCTTGCTCACGCCCGAAGCGCAATCAGGGGGTGGGGATTTCTTTCAGGCGCGTCTTGGTCTCAGTGGCATCCCAGTGCAGGGGCACGCCGGCCAGGGTGGGCATGGCGACGTCGATGCCGCTGAGCTTCATCTTCTTGGCCAGCGGACCGCTCCCCTTGCGGATTTCTTCGATCAGGCTTGCCCGGTCCTTCTGATCGATCTCCAGCCACTGCACTTTGCGGCCGGCGGCCACATCCGCCTTGATCAGTCCTGCAAGCCTGTTTTGGGTGTTCATCGGGACATTGTACCCGTTTCGACGGAATTATGTGCTTTTAATCTAATTTTACCTCCCACCCGTTCCCGGCCGTGCCGTCGCCCGCGTTGCTACGACATCTTCACCGCCTCGGCGCTGGTTAGGGCCTGCCCGAAAATAACTTGTTCAAGTTTCAGTTATCATGATCTTGGCT